>JBEBUJ010000045.1:0-19707 GCA_040393365.1 Leucobacter denitrificans | reverse complement strand
CTGCACGGTCTCATACGCAATAGCAGTGGTGCCCGACTTTACGACGGCCTCGCTGAGCGTCTTGTCTGCAGCGAGGTGCAGGTAGGTGAACAGCACCTGGTCCTTGCGCATCTTGTCGTATTCGGCCGGAATCGGTTCCTTGACCTTGAGGATCATGTCAGAGTCAGCCCACACCTGATCAGCCGATGGCACGATCGTGGCGCCCGCTGCAATGTACTCGTCATCGGCGATCGCTGATCCGAGACCTGCGCCCGCCTGAACGAGAACCTCGTGACCGCGACGCTTGAGTTCGAACACGCCTGCCTGCGTGATGGCGACGCGATTCTCGTTGTTCTTGATTTCGGTGGGAATACCGACGCGCATGATGTTCTCCAAATAAATGCGTAGAGTGTGTCGATGAATATCGCGAGATACTCCGCCAAATTTCGACTTCAGGGGTCGAAACGACGGAAGAGTCGCGCTAGAGTTGAAGTATATTCGATTCCCGTCGAGATTTGATGAATTCTCTTCGGAATTCGTGCGGACGCCCTCAGTGGGCGAAGCTGAGGAGAGATTTTGCCCATGGACTCGAAGAATCTGCGCCCGGAGCTCGATCTAGACGCCATAGACCGCAAGATCTTAGACGAGCTTCAGCTCAATGGCCGAATTACGAACGCCGAGCTCGCTGAGCGTGTGGGCGTTGCCGCATCGACGTGCATCGCCCGCGTGCGCAGCCTTGTCACACGGCGTGTGATCTCGGGGTTTACCGCTTCGGTCGATCCACGGGCGATGGGCCTCGACCTGCAGGTTCTCGTAAGCGTTACCGTCCGGTCAGGTGCGCGGCAGCGCATTACCGAGATAAGCGACGAGCTTCGAGTGCTCCCCGAGGTGATGCAGCTGTTCTTCCTCGGTGGAGTCGAGGATTTCATCATTCACCTCGCGGCTCGCGACTCTGATCACGTGAGAGACTTTGTCATCGAGCATCTCTCAGCTCACCCCGCGGTCTCCTCAACTCGCACGAGTATTGTGTTCAGTCACCATCAGAATCCGGTGCGTTCGGCATAGTTCGCGGCTCACGCGCGACAACCTGGCGAAGACCCTTGCTCCCACGTAGTGTGGTGAGTCAGAGCATCGAATCGAAAGGTGGATCGCTGTGGCTCGTGCGCTGCTGATCGTTGACGTGCAGAACGACTTTACTGAGGGCGGTGCGCTGGGGGTCGAGGGCGGATCTAGGGTCGCGTCGGGCGTGACCGAGCTCTTGCAGCACCCGCGGGAATCAGAACAGTATGCACTCGTCGTCGCATCTCGAGACTGGCACGACGCACGGGGTGACAACGGTGGACATTTTGCGAGCGAGGGCGCGGATCCAGATTTCGTCTCTACCTGGCCGGTGCACTGCGTTGCGGGCACTGAGGGATCTGAATACCACCCATCGCTCGACATCGATCACATCGATGTGCACGTGCGAAAAGGTATGGGTGAGCCCGCATATTCGGCGTTTGAGGGGGAATCGACAGGCGGGAGGACGCTCGCTGAGGTGTTCCGTTCGCACGGAATCGACGACCTCGATGTCGTTGGCATTGCGACCGACTATTGCGTGCGCGCCTCAGCGCTCGACGCACTGGGGCAGGGCCTGCGGGTGCGGGTGCTCAGCGACCTGATTGCAGGCGTTGCCGCAGAGTCATCGGTAGCAGCGTTGAAGGAACTTGCGACCGCAGGCGTTGAAATCGCCTGATCCCTTCGACCCATCGGGTCAGTGATTAAACGGCGTAATTCGTGCCTCATGCGCGTCGAGCGCAAGCTCGGCCGCGCGAATCGCCTTCGAACTGTAGCGACCAATGGCACGCTCCTCATTGAGCGCGGTGCGCTGGGCCTCAAGTGCAATGCGTGCGAGGCGAGCGGCAGCAGCTGCCGGAGTTTCGTTCGTCGGGTGCGCTCCAGTTGGGGGGACGTCGAAACTCAGGGGCGCGATCGCAGTGCGCGTGCTTGCCTTTGCGCGTTCGACCGCTATATCGGGTGAGATCGCACGGTCTGGATCCTCGGTCTCGAGGCTCAGTTCGTCGTCGATCGCGTCGACTCCCACCTCGACAAGGTCGCGCCCGAGAGCCGCGAGCTCGGTGCGGTCGAGTCCGCTCTTGACACCCGCGGGCCACAGCCAACGAATGACCGCCGGAAGCGTGAGGCCGTGCAACAGCAGTGTAAACACCGCAACGAGGAACGCGATGAGCACGATCTGGGGGCGATAGGGAACCTCTGCCGGAATTGACTGGGCTGCTGCAAGCGTCACAACGCCGCGCATCGCGCTCCAACTGAGCACGACGCCCTCTCGCCACCCAAGCTGCTGTTCGCGGTCGTGTTCGAGGTCGGCCTGAGCCCGCTGTCTCAAGAGCTGCACTCGTCTCGCCGCGCGCTCATCGTCCGCCTTGCCCTTTCGCGCAAGTCGTTTTTCGAGTCTCGATATGCTGTCTCCGCGCGAGCGGTTGCGCCGCTCCTGGTTTCGCATCGAGAAGATGAGCGGCACGATAAACAGGGCTCGGCACAGAATAAGTAGGGCGACGAGGCAGACCGAGATGAGTGTGATCTTGCCGAGATGAAATGGCGATCCGAGTACTTCGTTAACGAGTTCGTGGAGCTGTAAGCCCATGAGTAAGAACACGCCGTTTTCCAGGATGAACTGGAGGGTGCGCCAGTTCAGGCGCTCATTGGTTCGAGTGATGGCGTTGAAATGACGAGCCGAGGAATGCCCGGTGTAGAGCCCCGTTACGACAACCGCGAGCACCCCCGACGCACCAATTTCTTCCGCTGGAATAAACGAGATAAACGGAACGACGAATGAGATGAGAGTGTCGTATACAGGATTATTGATCCGCGCCCTGATCCACACCGTAATGACGCCCATGATGAGTCCGACGGCAAGCGCTGCCACCACGGAGTAAGCGAACGAGCCCGCCGCGTTCCAGAAGACGAAGCCGCCGCCAACCGCAGCGAGAGCTGTGCGCAGGAGGACGAGTGACGTCGCATCGTTCACGAGGCTCTCGCCCTCAAGAATTGACACGATGCGTTCGGGGAGGCCCAAGCGCTTACCGATTGAGGTTGCTGCCACAGCATCGGGTGGGCTGATCACCGCACCGAGTGCGATTGCGACGGGCAGCGGAAGGTCTGGAACGGCGAGGTGCAGCAGCAGGCCGACGATCACCGCCGAGATGAGCACCAATAAGACCGAGAGGCCGGCAACCGGTCTCAAGTTTCTTCGAAAGTCGACAAACGGAACGTTGACGGCGGCCGCGTACAAGATGGGAGGGAGCACGCCGAGCAAGATGATCTCGGGGTCGATGACGATGAGTGGAACCCCTGGTATGTAGCCGATGCCAATGCCGACGAGCACGAGGGCTAAGGGGGCGGCGATGCCTATGCGGCCGCTGAGCAAGGAAACACCGACGAGCACCACAACTGCGGCAACCGCGACGAGTCCAAACTCCATACACTCTAGAATGTCACGTCGTGAGGACCTGAGAAAACCTGTAGCCGTAAAAGTTCGTCATGCGCTCAATCTCGGGTTCGAGCGCCGAGAGGTCGATCGCCTCGCTAGGAAACGCGGTGAGCTCGAGCGCAGAGTTCTTCGTATTTCTCCGCCACGTTCCGACGACCCGGCCGTCGTGCACGACTGTCGCGAGGAACATTCCGTTCTTACCCGGGATGATGCGATCGATGAGGCCAGGCCCGAGCTGCGGCTCTCGATTGTTGTACCCGAGCAGGTGCTCGTCGAACGCTGCGAGCAATTGCCACCCTGAAGGGCGCGGGTGTGCGAGCGCAGACTCCAAGTGGTGTGGATCGAGCCACAGCGCACCCGCGATTCCGCTCACTGAGGCTCGTTGAGCCCGAACGATCGCACCTGATTCTTCGGCAAGGCTCAGTGCGCGCTTGACCTCGGCGGCGGGAATGTTCGCCCACGATGCGAGGTCTTTCTGCGAGACGGCGCCCCGTCCGCGAACGTATCGGGTTGCGAATTCGCGTAGTGCCTCGTCGCCAGTGAGATCTCGTGGATGTTCGATCCACTCAGCGGCGAGCACGATGCGTGGCTCGGGTTCGCCGCCAGACAGTCCTGGTGCGGTATCGACGGGCCCGAACGTTGTCAGCCCGTTCTGGCAGAGCCACCAGATGAGGTGGTATCGCCAGTTCGATTGCCACTCAACACCTGCCTCGGTCCAGACCGTGCCGAGCTCGTCGCGAGTAAGGCTCTTGCCACCCGTCAACGATTGCACTGTGACATCGGTCACCCGTTCGAGCGCCGCGTCACTGATCCCGAGGTATTCGCGACGTTTCGGCGCACCGGCGAGCATGCGGGGGTTTGTGAGGCGCTGGATCCACCCGATATCTTGCGCGGCCACGAGGTGCACGGTGCCACGCATGGGCCACGACCGCACGATGAGACGCTCGGCTAGCGCCTCGCGCACGTTGACCGCAGTGATACCGCGGGCACGCGCGCCGACCGCCCACTGCGATGACCGCCAGTCCTGGCCCTGCATTGCGAGCATGTGGCTGACGACCTCGCGCACACGTTCAGTTGGCCCGATGCCAGGCTTCAGATCACTCACAGCCGCGCTATCAAGCCCGAGCGCTCGCATGCGCACGCGGAGGATGTCCGCATCGCTGAGTGAAACCCTAGAATCTGGCACGCGCGTACTGTTTCGGTATGAGCGTTTCGACGCTCGGAGCGCGCAGTTCGGTTGCCCACGAGATCGGAAGGTGCGGATTTGCGAGCAGCGGACGGCCGAGGAGAATAACATCGGCCTGACCCGAGGCAAGAATTCCTTCGGCCTGGAATGCGGTGGTGATGAGTCCGACAGCTCCGACAGGCGTTCCGCGCTCACGCACCTCCGAGGCGAGCGCCACCTGGTACGAGGGGCCGGTAGGTATGCGCGCTCCGGCAACATTTGCACCCGACGATACGTCGATGAGGTCTGCGCCGTCCTCGATGAACCAAGAACCGACGATCGCGGCGTCATGAGAGGTGAATCCGCCGTCGACCCAGTCCGTTGCCGAAATACGCACGAGCATCGGAAGCTCTGGGTGCTCTGACCGCACGGCACGCACGACTTCGCGGGCAAGTCTCGCACGGTTCTCGAGCGATCCACCATATTCGTCTTGCCGTACGTTCGAGAGCGGCGAAAGAAACTCGTGCAGCAGGTAGCCGTGTGCGGCGTGGATCTCGACCGCATCAAATCCAGCGCGCACGGCGCGCGATGCAGCATCGACGAATGCCTGCACGGTGCCCGTGATCTGGTCGACGGTGAGTTCGCGCGGCGTGGCAAACTCATCACTGAACGCTATCGCGGAGGGCGCGACGGTCTGCCAGCCGCCTTGGTCTTCGCTCAGTGAACCAGATCCCTCACCGGGGAATGCAGGCGGCGTGCTCGCCTTCCGCCCGGCGTGCGCGAGTTGAATCGCGATCTTGGCGCCGTGCGCGTGGGCGAGGGGAGTGATTCGGGCGAATGCGCGCTCCTGCTCTTCATTCCAGAGACCGAGATCTTGCGGTGAAATGCGCCCTTCTGGCGTTACGGCCGTCGCCTCAACGATCACGAGGCCCGCACCTCCTCGTGCGAGTCCGCCGAGATGCTGCAGATGCCAGTCCCCTGGAACGCCATCGTATTCGAATGCCGAGTACTGACACATCGGCGCTACCCAGAGTCGATTGCGAACTTCGAGTCCGCGAAGCAAGTACGGTTGGAAGAGCAGGGGATTGGCCATGCGCTCTAGCGTAGTGGGGAACCGATTTGTCGGGGGTGTGTGCCAGGCTGAGACCCACTCACCGGTGTTGCTGAACATCACATTCATAAGGAGGAGCGATGCGCGAGATCAAGTGTCCGCACTGTGGAAAGGCCTTCACTGTTGATGAGGCAGGCTATGCCGACATCCTCAAGCAGGTGCGAGACGCTGAGTTTGAGCAGCAACTCCACGAGCGCCTGGAATTGGCGGATCAGGAAAAGCAAAGCGCACTTGAGATTGAGCGTGCAAATGCTGCCGCGAAGTTACAGCAGGCCGCAGCCGCAAAAGACGCTGAGATACAGCAGCTGAAATCGGCGCTCGAGGCCGGAGCGACAACCCAAAAGCTTGCGGTCGCGGAGGCTCTTGGTGAGCTCGAGAAACAGCGAGACGGCTTGGAAAACGAACTCGCGCAGCTCAAGCGAGACCAGGCAGCGGCCGCGCAGCTTGCCGACGCGAAACTCGAGGCTGAGGTGCAGCGCGTTGCTGCGGAGAAGAACGCTGAGGTGCAGGAGCTCAGGTCAAAGCTTGAATCCATCGGTTTGAACCAGCAACTCGCCATTACGGAGGCCGTGGGAGCTGTCGAGAAGCAGCGAGATGAGTTCAAGAACGGACTCGAACGGGCCGAACTCGAGAAACAACTTGCCGAGCAGTCGTTGAAAGAGCGCTACGAGATTCAGATCAAGGATCGGGAAGATCAGATCGAACGACTGCGTGACTTGAAGGCCAGGCTCTCAACGAAGATGGTCGGAGAGACGCTCGAACAGCACTGCGAAAACAGCTTCAACCAGGTTCGGTCGATGGCATTTCCGAATGCCTACTTCGAGAAAGACAACGACGCGCGAACCGGGAGCAAGGGCGACTTCATTTTCCGGGATTTCGATGCGAATGGGATCGAGATTGTCTCGATCATGTTTGAGATGAAGAACGAAGCGGACACGACGGCTACGAAGCACAAGAACGAAGACTTTTTGAAAGAGCTCGATAAGGATCGCAATGAGAAGGGTTGTGAGTACGCGGTGCTGGTCTCGCTGCTCGAGCCCGACAGTGAGCTCTACAACACCGGCATCGTTGACGTGTCGCACAAATACCCGAAGATGTATGTGGTGAGGCCGCAGTTCTTCATCCAGATCATCACCCTCATGCGTAATGCAGGGTTGAATGCGATGAAATACAAGAGAGAACTTGAACTGGTGAAAGCGCAGAACATCGACATCACGCACTTCGAAGAGCATCTCGACAGTTTCAAGAACTCATTCGGCAAGAACTACGACCTGGCGTCACGGCAGTTCCAAGAGGCCATCAAGCGTATCGACACGTCGATTGCCGAAATGCAGAAGGTGAAGGAAAACCTGCTGAAGTCTGAGAACAATCTTCGACTCGCCAATAACAAAGCTCAGGAGATGTCGATCAAGAAACTCACGCGCGGGAACCCGACGATGCAGGCGAAGTTCGCTGAGGCCGAGCAGTCGCGGCGAGAAATTGAACAGATCGAAGAGACTGAGGAAGACCTCCACGTATGAACCTAGGGCAACTGCTCGACGAAGCCGCATTCACCGACCCCGATGAGGCATATGCCGCATTCGAGGAATGGGTGTGGGAAGAGCGCGGCCTGCGGCTCTACCCCGCGCAGGAAGAGGCGATCCTCGGCATCACGCTCGGCAGCAACGTTATTCTTGCGACGCCCACGGGAACGGGAAAATCGCTTGTCGCGATGGGCGCCCACTTCATCGCGCTCGCCGAGCGGCGACGCACGGTGTACACGGCGCCAATTAAGGCGCTCGTGAGTGAGAAGTTCTTCGACCTCTTAGGCGTGTTTGGGGCCGCGAACGTTGGCATGGTGACCGGGGATAGTTCGATTAATGCCGACGCTCCGATCCTCTGCTGTACCGCTGAGATTCTTGCAAACCTCGCGATCCGCGACAAAGACGTCGACAACGCGGGCTCCGGTGGCTTCACCCAAGTGATCATGGATGAGTTTCACTTTTATGCGGATCCTGATCGAGGTTGGGCGTGGCAGGTGCCGCTCCTCCTCATGCACGATGCGCAGTTCCTGCTCATGTCGGCCACGCTCGGTGACGTGACCGAACTCGCGGCAGACCTGACCGATTCGACTGGCCGTGAGACCGCATTGGTCACGGGGGTGGAGCGCCCGGTGCCACTCGAGTTTCGGTATGCGGTCGCGCCCGCGCACGAGGTGGTTGAGCAGCTTCTCGCAGACAGAGAGACCCCGGCGTATCTCGTGCACTTCAACCAGTCTCACGCAGTCGAACAGGCCCAGGCGCTCGCGAGCATCAAGGTGGTGGATCGCGCGGGGCGCGACGAAATAGCCGAAGTCATCGGCGGCTTTCGGTTCTCTGCGGGATTCGGGCAGACGCTCTCGCGCCTCGTGCGCTCCGGAATCGGTGTGCACCATGCGGGCATGTTGCCGAAGTATCGGCGTCTCGTCGAGCAGCTCGCTGGGCGGGGACTGCTGAAAGTCATCTGCGGTACGGACACCCTCGGAGTGGGAATCAATGTGCCGATCCGCACGGTCGTCATCACTGCCTTGACGAAGTTTGACGGCGAGAAGATGCGACGGCTCTCTGCGCGTGAGTTTCATCAGATTGCGGGCCGCGCCGGGCGCGCCGGGTACGACACCGAGGGCGACGTCGTGGTGCTCGCCCCTGAGCACGAGGTCGAGAACGCGAAGCAGAGTGCGAAAGCCCAGGCGAAAGCGGCGGCTGGCAAGAAGGTCGGTAAGGGGCCAAAAAAGAAGACGCCGCCACAGGGCTTCGTAGGTTGGAGCGAGCAAACACTCGAAAAACTCGTCGCCTCGCAGCCCGAACCGCTCGTGAGTCGAATGCGTGTCACTCACTCGATGGTGCTCGGCGTCATCGGCCGAGGTGAGTCGTGGGAGGGTGAGGCGCTGAACACCATGCAGATGCTCATCTTCGAGAGCCACGAACCGAAAGCCAAACAGTTCGAGCACGCGCGCACCGCGATAGAAATCTTCCGCACGCTTCGCAACGGCGGAATCGTCGAGGTGCACGAAGAGCGTGGGCAACGCCTCCTCCGTCTCACAGTCGAACTCCAAGCGAACTTCGCTCTGAACCAACCGCTTTCGCCGTTTGCGCTCGCCGCGATTGAGCTCCTCGATCCAGAGTCAGACACGTACGCACTTGATGTGATCTCGGTCATTGAGGCGACGCTTGAAGACCCGCGGGCAATTCTGCGGGCCCAAGAGCATCGCGCGCGAGGCGAGGCCATCGGTGCGATGAAGGCCGAAGGGATCGAGTACGACGAGCGTATGGAACTGCTTGAGGAAGTGACCTATCCAAAGCCACTCGCCGAGTTACTCAAAGAAGCGTATGACGTTTACGTCAAGGATGTTCCCTGGGCACGAGACTACGAACTGCGCCCGAAGTCGGTCGTGCGCGACATGATCGAGCGGGCCTTTGGATTTCGCGATCTGGTGTCCTTCTACCAGCTCGGTCGCGCCGAGGGCGGCGTGCTTCGCTACCTGTCTGACGCCTTTCGGGCGTTCGAGCGCACGATCCCGGAATCAGCGAAATCTCCCGAGCTCGCAGAACTTATTGATTGGCTCGGAGAGCTCGTGCGACAGGTTGACTCGAGCCTCATCGATGAGTGGGAAGAACTGCAGCATCCCGAACGGGCCGAAGAGATAGCTGCTCGTCACGAAGCCGAGCAGGCGGGCGAGTTTGCGCCTCCGACCACCAGGTCGGTGCTCGCCAATGAGCGTGCGTTCCTCGTGATGATCCGAAATGCGCTGTTTCGCCGGGTGCAGGCAGCAGCCTTCGAACGCTATGTGGAGCTTGAGGAACTCGATGCCCCGCAGGGATTCGGAGTTGACCGTTGGCGGGAGGCTCTCGAGGGCTACTTCACCGAATACGAGGAAATCGGGGTTCACGCATCTGCGCGTGCGGCGGCGCTGCTGAGCCTCGATCGATCCACTGCGAGCGAGGGGCACTGGGGCTTCAGGCAAGTGTTTGCGGACCCGAAGAGTGACCATGACTGGGGCATAGAAGGAGAGATCGACCTCGCAGCGTCAGAAGAACTCGGGGAACCAGTGGTGCGCGTGACTCGGGTGGGGCCGCTGAACGCTGGCTGAACATGACTAAACCGGCAGCACCTACAATCGAGGCATGACTGCTCTTACCCCGCAACACTTTCTCGAGGTCGCCGATCACACGCTCTTGGCTCCCACGACGACACGGGTCGACCTCGAAGCGTTTCTCGAGGATGCGGCCGAACTCGGTGTGAAGCGAGTCTGCGTGAGTCCCTCCTTGCTTCCGGTCGACAAGCGCGGTCGCGAAATCGTCACTGTGGTGGGCTTCCCCTCAGGAGTGCATACCGCCGAGGCGAAGGCGTTCGAAGCAGCCCAGGCCATACGCGCCGGGGCAGATGAGATCGACATGGTTGTGAACCCAGGCCTCGTGCACGCGGCGGATTGGGAGAGCGTGCGCGCAGAGATCCGCGCTGTGCGCGAAGCGTGCCCCGATCACGTGCTCAAGGTGATTATTGAGAGCGCGTCGCTGACTGACGAGCAGATCGTTGCCTGCTGCCGCGCGTCAGAAGACGCCGGGGCCGACTTCGTGAAGACCTCGACGGGCTTCCACGCTGCGGGTGGTGCCAACGCCCACGCGGTGCGGCTCATGGTAAAAACAGTGGGCGATCGCCTCGGCGTGAAGGCCTCGGGCGGCATTCGCACCGCGGAGACGGCGCGTGAAATGTGGGAGGCGGGAGCAACACGATTCGGTGTCTCCGCAACCGCCGCAATCGTTGCCGACTGGGGCTCGGAGAGCTCAGACTCGGGATCAGACGCCCCCGGCTACTAGTTCCGATAAATCCGAGTCAAAGTCTGCCCTCAAATCTGCCCGATTAAGCGTAATCTTTGACTCGGATCTGGAGCGGCAATCTCACTAAGCGTCGTAGGCCTCGCCCAGGAACTCCAGGGCGCGGGCGCGATCCACGCCGAGCTCACGGAACCTTCGCGCTGCATCGAGCGCGACCCGGCGCGCCCCCGACTCGATCGGGTCGTCACCGAGGCGCACGAACGTGCCCGCCCGGCCGCGGCCCTGGGCCACACCTGCGGCCTCGAGCGAGCGATACGCTGAGGCCACGGTGTTCGTAGCTAGCCCGAGCTCACCCGCGAGCGCGCGCACAGTCGGAAGCTTCGCACCGGGAACGAGCGTACCGTCGGATATCGCGGCGACAACGCCGTCATGGAGCTGCCGAAACGGGGGAGTGCTCGAATCCGGGTCGATGGTGAAGTCGGGAGAGGTCATGCGTTCAGCATAGAATCTCCTCATGCGACTCGGTGTGATCGACGTAGGTTCAAACACAATTCACCTCTTGGTGGTTGACGCACACCCGGGAGCGAGTCCGAACCCGTATCACTCGCAGCGTTCCACGTTGCGTCTGATGCGCTACCTCGATGAGCAGGGCGCTATCACCGAGGAAGGCATTGTCGGCATGATTACCGCAATCAACGAGGCCGTAGCCACGGTCAAGGAGATCGGGGTTGACGATCAGATCGCAACTGCGACAAGCGCGTTGCGCGAGGCGGCAAACGGTGAAGAGGTGCTCGCCCGCATTGAGCGCGAAACCGGAGTGAAGCTCGACGTGCTCTCGGGCGAAGACGAGGCGCGCATCACGATGCTTGCGGTACGCCGCTGGCTCGGTTGGTCTGCGGGCGAGATTTTGCTCTTCGACATTGGCGGTGGATCGTTCGAGATCGCCCAAGGGGCCGACGAATACCCCGACGTACAGGTTTCGTTGCCGCTCGGTGCTGGGCGATCCACCGTTCTGTACCTGCCCCAGGACCCGCCCTCAGCCGAAGACATCTCGCGACTGCGCGCGCACGCGCGGGCCGAGTTCACGAAAGTGCGCAATGAGTTGTTTAAGGGCAGGCCGAGGCCGAAGCGGGTGGTCGGAACATCGAAGACGATCCGCTCGCTCGCGAGGCTCATTGGTGGCCCAGCCGACCCAGACACGGGTGATCTTGCGCCGCTCCATTACACGGGACTTCGGGAATGGGAGCCGACACTGCGCGATATGCCGGGTTCGGTTCGAGAGTACCTGCCCGGAATCACCCCCGAGCGCGGCTACCAGATCATGGCCGGAGCTGTCGTGCTTCGCACAGCGATGAAGGTGTTTGGCGTGCAGACGCTCACGATCTCACCATGGGCGCTGCGCGAGGGCATAGTGCTGCGTTACATTGACGCGCTCGATGGGCGAGGCGCAGACCCGGTTTCATAGCGCGCAGTATAGAGGTTTCCTCCATAGACCGAGCGGATTTGACCAAGCAAACCCCTGTTCGGAAACAGTTTCATATCAGAATCGCAACCATTCTGGCTACCGCTGTGCTAACCGAGGCCCGGTGAGGTAGAACTTGTCATTGAGTAAGAACTGCCCACGGCTGTCGTGAGCACTCATTCTGGGAGGCATGAATGACTATCTCCACCACTAAGAAGCTGCTCGGCGCGACCGCCGTTGCTGGCTTGGTTCTCGGGCTTTCTGCTTGCGGGCAGGCGCCTGAGGAATCGAACGGCGACGCAGCTGCAGTCGATTTCACGCCATGCATCGTGTCCGATGCGGGCGGCTTCGATGACCGTTCGTTCAACCAGCTCTCGTACGAGGGCGTGGTCAAGGCTGCTGACGAGCTCGGCGTCGAGGTGACCCAGGCCGAGTCGAACGGTGAAACTGACTTCGCTCCGAACCTCGAGAGCATGGTGAGCGAGGGCTGCAACGCGATCGTTTCGGTTGGTTTCGCGCTCTCGGCTGCGACCGTTGAATCGGCCACCGCAAACCCTGACATCGACTACATCCTCGTTGATGACGCGGCTGATAACGATTTCGATGGCACCAAAGACGCTGACAACGTCAAGCCACTCCTCTACGACACCGCTCAGGCAGCGTTCCTCGCTGGCTACCTCTCGGCTGGCTTCTCTGAGTCAGGCAAGGTTGGCACCTTCGGTGGTATGGAGTTCCCGACAGTTACGATCTTCATGGACGGCTTCCTCCAGGGCGTGAACCACTACAACGATGTCAAGAGTGCTGACGTGCAGGTCGTTGGCTGGGACGGCACGACTGGCTCATTCACCGGTGGCTTCGAAGCAAACCAAGACGCGAAGACGGTCGCGCAGAACATCCTCGACCAGGGCGTAGACGTACTGCTCCCGGTCGGTGGCCCGATCTACCAGTCGGCACTGCAGGCAATCAAGGAGTCGAACCGCGACGTAGCCCTTGTGGGCGTTGACGCTGATCTCTTCGTCACCGACGAGAGCACCCAGGATTTTGTACTCACATCGATCCTCAAGGCAATGGACCTCTCGACCTACGAGGCAGTCATGTCGAGCGCGAACGGTGAGTTCGATCCTGAGGCGTACGTTGGCACCCTCGAGAACGAGGGCGTGGCAATTGCCCCGCTCCACAACTTCGAGGACAAGGTTGATGCTGAGCTCATGGCCGAGGTTGAGGCGCTGCAGCAAGACATCATCGACGGCAACGTCACCGTGACGTCGTACCTGAACTAATACGACACACAAGGCTCGGGAGTGACTGGCAGAGGCTGGCCGCTCCCGAGCCTTTTGTGCGGCACTTCACACCACTAGGATCGAGCACATGAAGCTTGAACTTCGAGGCATCACCAAGAGGTTTGGTGCCTTTACCGCGAATGATCACATTGATCTCGTTGTGAGCGAGGGGGAGATCCACTCTCTGCTGGGCGAAAACGGCGCCGGTAAATCTACTCTCATGAACGTGCTCTACGGCTTGTACCGGGCAGACGAGGGCGAGATCCTCCTCGACGGGAAGGTGCAGCACTTTGACGGGCCCGGCGACGCGATGGCTGCGGGAGTCGGCATGGTGCACCAGCACTTCATGCTCATTCCCGTGTTCACGGTGGCTGAGAACGTCATGCTCGGCAACGAGTCAACGAAGGGCGGAGGTATCCTCGATCTCGCCGCGGCGAGACAGCGCGTGCGCGAGATCTCAGATCGGTTTGGGTTCCATGTGGATCCCGATGCCCTCGTTGAGAATCTTCCTGTGGGCGTGCAGCAGCGCGTTGAGATCATCAAGGCTCTGTCGCGTGACGCGAAGATCCTCGTATTTGACGAGCCGACTGCGGTGCTCACCCCGCAAGAAACCGACGAGCTCATGGCGACAATGCGTCAGCTTCGCGATGAGGGTACCTCCATTGTGTTCATTACACACAAGCTGCGCGAGGTGCGTGAGGTTGCGGATCGCATCACGGTGATTCGCCTCGGCAACGTCGTGGGCGAGGCGTCTCCAACCGCGAGCAACGCAGAGCTTGCGTCACTGATGGTGGGGCGTCCCGTCGAACTCACCGTGCAGAAGGGTGCGCCGAAACTTGGCGACGTCGCGCTGCAGGTTGAAGGGTTGACCGTGACCGATGCCTCGGGCATCGTGCTCGTTGACGACGTGAGCTTTGATGTCAAGCGCGGCGAAGTGCTTGCAATCGCGGGCGTGCAGGGCAACGGGCAAACTGAGCTCACCGAGGCAATCGTGGGTCTCGCAGAGCATGCGAAAGGCAGCGTCAAGCTTGCGGGTAAGGAACTGCTCGGTCGCTCGGTGCGCGACATCCTCGATGAGGGTGTCGGGTTCGTGCCAGAGGACCGCAGTGTTGACGGCCTCGTGAAGGAGTTCACGGTCGCCGAGAACATGATGCTCGACCGTTCGCACGGAGAACCGTTCGTGAAGTCTGCAACGCTGCAGATGGGAGCGCTTTCAGAGTTTGCAACCGAGAAGATCAGAGAGTTCGATATTCGCACGCAGGGTCCCACCCAGCCAGCGGGCAGCCTCTCAGGCGGCAACCAGCAGAAAGTGGTGATTGCGCGCGAGCTCAGCCGAGACCTCGAACTGTTTGTCGCGGCGCAGCCGACACGTGGTGTCGATGTCGGCTCGATCGAGTTCATTCATCAGCGCATTGTCGAAACCCGAGACTCGGGGGTGCCGGTCATTGTGATTTCGACCGAGCTTGACGAGGTGACTGCACTCGCGGATCGCATCATGGTGATGTATCGCGGCAAGGTTGTAGGTATTGTCCCCGGAGACACACCGCGTGACCGCCTTGGATTAATGATGGCCGGTATGAGCGAGGGAGCACAGGCATGACCGAAACACAGAGCCCCCTCACCGCTCCCGAAGTATCGCGCTGGCGCAAGGCCTTCACCGATATCACGACCGGGAACGCGATCATCTCGCTGTTCTCCGTGCTTGCCGCGATTATTGTGGGATCGATCATGATCGCCTTCACCGATAAAGACGTGCAGGCGGCAGCCGGGTACTTTTTCTCCAGGCCGGGTGACACGTTCGTCGCGATCTGGGATTCGGTCTCAGGCGCATACGCGGCTCTCTTCAGGGGCTCTGTCTATAACTACACCGCTGATACGTTCGTGCGGGGCATCCGCCCACTTACAGAAACGCTGAAGTTCGCAACCCCGCTCATTGCAGCGGGCCTCGGGGTGGGGCTTGCCTTCCGAGCTGGCATGTTCAACATTGGCGGTCAAGGCCAGCTGCTGATTGCGGCAGCCGCAGCGGGCTATGTAGGCACGACGATGTCGATGCCCTGGCCGATCCACATGCTTGTCGCGATTGCGGCAGGTATGGCAGCAGCCGCTGTTTGGGCAGGCATCGCGGGTTTTCTGAAGGCCAAGACGGGCGCGCACGAGGTGATCGTGACGATCATGCTGAACCACATCGCCGTCTATCTGCTTGCGTGGATGCTAGCGACACAGGGTGTTCTGCAGGCCCCAGGGTCACAGAACCCGAAGACCGCGGCGATGCCGGACTCGGTGGTGCTCCCGAAGATTCTCGGGCCGCAGTTCAACCTGCACGCTGGTCTGATTCTCGCGCTCATCGCTGTTGCGTTCACGTGGTGGCTCATCGAGCGGTCGAGCATCGGGTTCCGCTTCCGCGCCGTGGGCCTGAACCCCGAGGCGGCGAAGACCGCGGGCATCAACGTGAGCCGCGTGTACTTCACGGCGATGCTCATTGCTGGCGCTCTCGTCGGCATCGCGGGTGTGAGCCAGGTGCAGGGCACGGTGACGAGCGGCTTCGGCGGCGATATCGACGCGGGCATCGGCTTTGACGCGATCACGGTCGCGCTGCTCGGTAGGTCCTCACCCATCGGAATCCTCGGTGCCGGTGTGCTCTTCGGCGCGTTCAAGGCTGGCGGCTTCGCAATGCAGGCGTCGCAGGGCGTACCGGTCGAGATCGTGCTCGTTGTGCAGTCGCTCATCGTGCTGTTCATTGCAGCGCCGCCGCTCGTACGCGCGATGTTCCACCTGCCTGACCCAGAGCGCAAGGCGCGAAAACTTCGCAATACGCAGAAGGAGGTGTCGGCATGAGCGCCACCACGACCGCAGCCGCAGATCAACCGCTGAGCGAGCAACTCCGGCGCGTCTCCGTGACCTCGTGGAAGGCGCCGGTCATCTTTGGCGTCTTCGCGATCCTCTTCACGCTGCTACCACTCCTCGCCCCGCGCGAGGGCGTCACGACGTTCAGACTCAGCGGTGGGCACGAACTCACCTCGGTGCCCGACGTTGTCGTGCCCGCGACGACGACCGCGTGGATCGCAGCGGTGCTGCTCGTGCTCTGCGCGGGATTCTCGGCGCTGCGCACCCAGCAGGGCAAGCGCACCCCGCTGTGGCTCACGAGTGTGTACGTCTTTGTACTGCTCGTCGGGTTCCTCGCCTGGGCCGCTTCGGGTGGCACGCTTCCGATGATCGGGCTGCTGGGCGGTGCGCTCGCGCTCGCGACCCCACTCGTGTTCGGTGCGCTCGGCGGCGTGATCGGTGAACGCGTCGGCGTCGTGAACATTGCGATCGAGGCGCAGCTGCTCGCAGGTGCGTTCTCTGCGGCCGTCGTCGCGTCGGTGGTCTTTAACGGTGCTCTGAAGAACTCATCAATGCCCGACGCGGCGGCTGTTGCGATCGCCGGAACCGCCGGCATACTTGCCGCAATGATCGCGTCGGTGCTCGTGTCGCTCGTGCTCGGCGTCTTCGCGATCTCATACTTTGTGGATCAGGTCATCGTCGGCGTGGTGCTCAACGTGCTCGTCGTCGGCGTCACAACGTTCCTGTTCTCGAAGGTGCTCGCCCCGAACTCGGCGCTGCTCAACTCGCCGCAGCCGTTCAAGGCCATCGCGATCCCGGGACTCAGCGAGATACCCGTCATCGGGCCGGTGCTCTTCAGGCAGACCATCATCGTCTACATCATGTACGTCGTGGTGTTCCTTGTGTGGTTCGCCATGTACCGCACCCGCTGGGGCCTCAGGCTACGCGCGGTCGGCGAGCACCCGCAGGCGGCAGACACTGTCGGCATCAAGGTCGCGCGCACCAGGTACCTGAACCTCATGCTCGCGGGAGCGATCGCGGGCATGGGCGGCGCGTTCTACACGCTCGCCTCGGTTCCGTCGTTCAACCGCGAGATGACGGCTGGTGCGGGCTTCATTGCGCTCGCCGCGGTCATCTTTGGTAAGTGGGATCCGATCAAGGCAACCCTCGCGGCGCTGCTCTTCGGCTTCGCATCGAACCTGCAGGGTGTGCTGTCGGTCATTGGCTCGCCGGTGCCGAGCCAGTTCATGCTCATGCTGCCGTACGTGGTCACGATCTTCGCGGTTGCCGGTCTCGTTGGGCGCTCGCGTGGCCCAGCGGCGTCTGGCAAACCGTACATCAAGTCGTAGGGGAGCAAATGGCAAAGATTGATTGGGCCGCGATTCGTGAGGCCGCCGTGGCGGCGCTCAAGCACGCGTACGTGCCGTATTCAAAGTACCCGGTCGGCGCCGCGGCACTTGTCGAAGATGGGCGGATCGTCTCGGGCTGCAACATCGAAAACGCCTCGTACGGCGTGACGCTGTGCGCTGAGTGTGCGATGGTGGGCGACTTGCACATGGGCGGCGGCGGTAAGCTCGTCGCGTTTGTGTGCGTGAATCGCGACGGAGAAACGATCATGCCGTGTGGCAGGTGCCGCCAGCTTTTGTTCGAGCACTCTGCTGAGGGCATGCTGCTTGAGACTGTATCTGGGATCCGCACGATTGACGAGGTGCTGCCCGATGCGTTTGGTCCGCGCGATATCGACCGCATCGTTTCTTGACCTTTTGAAAGGACTCTCCCGTGAGTGTCGAACCGTTTGATGCCGTTGACGTGATCCGCTCGAAGCGAGACGGTGGTGAGGTGCCAGAGCCCGCGCTGCGCTGGATGATTGACGCATACACGCGCGGGTATGTGTCCGATGCACAGATGGCGTCGTTCGCGATGGCTGTGTTTCAGCGCGGCATGGGGCGCGACGAGATTCGCGTGATGACCGACGCGATGATCGAGTCCGGGGAACGCATGAGCTTCGACGGGCTCTCGAAGCCGACGGTCGATAAGCACTCGACCGGGGGAGTCGGCGACAAGATCACGCTGCCGCTCGCGCCGCTCGTCGCCTCATTCGGCGTCGCGGTGCCCCAACTGTCGGGCCGGGGCCTCGGGCACACTGGCGGCACGCTCGACAAGCTCGAATCGGTTCCCGGGTGGCGCGCGGCGCTGTCGAACGAAGAGATGTTCGCGCAGCTCGACGGCGAAGTGGGCGCGGTCATCTGCGCCGCTGGATCGGGCCTCGCCCCGGCCGACAAGAAACTGTATGCGCTGCGCGACGTGACGGGCACGGTCGACTGCATTCCGCTCATCGCATCGAGCATCATGTCGAAGAAGATCGCCGAGGGCACGGGTGCGCTCGTACTCGACGTGAAGTTCGGCTCGGGCGCGTTCATGCAGGACTATGCCATGGCGAAGGAGCTTGCCGAGACCATGGTGGCGCTTGGCACCGACTCCGGAGTCAATACGTCGGCGCTGCTCACCGACATGAACGTGCCCCTCGGGCTCGCGATCGGCAATGCAAATGAGGTGCGCGAGTCGGTCGATATCCTTGCTGGCGGGGGACCAGCGGACGTGCGCGAACTCACCATCGCGCTCGCGCAGGAGATGCTTGCGCTCGTCGGGCTCACGGATGTTGATGTTGCGGGCGCGCTCGACAACGGGAAGGCGATGGACGCGTGGCGCAAGATGATCCGCGCACAAGACGGCGACCCCGATGCCGCGCTACCTGTCGCGCGCGAGACCCATGTGGTGACCGCGCCGGTGTCCGGCGTGGTGTCGAGGCTCGAGGCGCTGCCGTTCGGTATCGGTGCTTGGCGACTCGGTGCGGGGCGTGCGCGGGCGGTGGATCCGGTCATCTTTGCCGCTGGTATTGATCTTCACGCGAAGCCGGGCGACGTTGTGTCTGCTGGTCAGCCACTCTTCACACTGTCTGCAGACGACGCTGCCCGCTTCCCACGCGCACTCGAGGCGATCGAGGGCGCGTGGGAGATCGATGCTGGGGCGCAAGCGGGCGCACACCAGCCAGGCCCGCTCGTGCGCGAACGGATCACTGCCTAGCTTGTGTGTGTGGGGAACTCCCTCAGGGGATTACCTCCAGAACCAGTTCCACTTCTCGTGGCGCTTCCACGCCGGGTGCACGATCAGACCCGGGTCTGAAAGCCCGCGCCACGGATTCTCCGCGTCGTGTTCCGACTTCCAACTCTGGGTGGCGCCGTCGAGCACGGGGTGATCGACGGTCTTGCCGCCTGCCCACCTACGATAGGTTCCCTGCCCGTTGCCGGAATCTCGCGTGCTCGCAATATGCCCGGGCTCAAGATAGGGCTGCTTCGCTGGTGTGGCCATCTTCTCGGTGGCCTTCCCGGTTCCAGTCCTCTTGGATGTTGCGCGTTTCATGATGCACCTCCTAGGGTTACCTTCCACGGTACGCCGGTTCCTAGAAAAAGGAAGGTGTCGTTTTGAGTTCCGGGGCGTTTCACGGTAAAGTTATCTCTCGGTGCCGCGCCCGAAACGGAGGCGGAATCACCCTTTGGGATATGGTGTAATTGGCAACACTACGGTTTCTGGTACCGTCATTCTA
>JBEBUJ010000044.1:0-19872 GCA_040393365.1 Leucobacter denitrificans | reverse complement strand
GGAACACGATGGCGTTGTACTCGGGGTGAATTTCGGTCTTCATGACTATCCTTCGAATCTATTACTTCTCGCTGCACTGTCGGCAGATGCCGAGCACAGAAGTCTCGCGGCGATACCGCACAAAGATCTAGCTTAGCAGATACAGCAAAGCAATCGTGCACCGATCTACTGGTTACTGCGTGCAGTACTCTCGCTAGTCTCCTGAGGGTTTTGCCACGGCAGCGAACCTGCCGTTTGCGTACGAGAGATCAAACGGCAGTCCAAACGTTGCCTCGAGATTCGCTGCCGTGAGCGTTTGCGCAATTGGGCCGCCAGCGAGCATCTTCCCGTCTCGCACGAGCAGCACGTGTGTGAACCCCGGAGGGATCTCCTCAACGTGATGCGTGACCATCACCATTGCTGGCGAAAACGGCGAAGACGCAAATCCCGAAAGCATCTGGAGTAAACGCTCGCGTGCGCCAAGATCAAGATTTGCACTCGGTTCATCGAGGAGCAGAACTTCCGGGTCGGTCATCACAGCTCGCGCAATCATGACCCGTTTCTGCTCCCCGTCGCTCAGCGTGCCAAACTTCTGTTCGGCCAGATCGAGGAGGTCCCACTCTGCGAGCACGCGGTCAGCTTGCCTGACATCAGTGCTGTCGTACTCCTCGTTCCACCGGCCTTCAACCGCGTACGCCGCGGTGAGTACCACGTCTCGCACCCTCTCGGCCTGAGGGATACGGCGAGCGGTCGCGCTCGACACGAAACCGATGCGGGTGCGAAGTTCAAAGACATCGACTTTGCCGAGCCGCTCCCCCAGCACATCAACGCTCCCCGAAGTCGGGAAATCAGTAGCGGTTGCAAGCTTCAGTATCGTCGACTTACCTGCCCCGTTGGGGCCCAGGACCACCCAGCGTTCGCTGTCGTCGACCTGCCAACTCACGCTGTCAAGGATCGGGCGCTGGTTACGGACATAGCTTGCGTCTGTGAGGCTCAGCACGGTCGTCATGGCATTAAGCCTATCTCTAGACTGGTGCTATGAAGGTTTCACCACTCGTAGTTCTTGACTGCGATTCCACGACTATCCAAGACGAAGTTATTGAGCTCATTGCGGAGGCCGCAGGAACCCGCGAGGAGGTAGCAGCAGTCACCGAGCGGGCAATGCGTGGAGAACTCGATTTCGTAGAGAGTCTCAGGGCGCGAGTGGCGACGCTCGAGGGTGTATCGCAGACAGTGTTCGATGAGGTCTACGAAAAGGTGCGGCTTTCACCCGGTATTCGTGAACTCATCGCAGACGTGCATTCTCGCGGCGGCAAGGTGGGCGTCGTATCGGGGGGATTCCACGAGGTGCTCGACCACATAGCCGAAGATCTTGGGATTGACTACTGGAGCGCAAACCGGCTCGAAGTGAAAGACGGAAAGCTTACTGGGCGCACGATTGGCCCAGTCATCGATGCGGGAGCGAAGGCAAGCACACTCCGTGACTGGGCGACAAGGAGCGGTATCCCGATGAGCGCGACCGTTGCAATCGGAGACGGTGCCAACGATCTGCTCATGATGCAGGCCGCCCGTCTCGGAATTGGCTACAACGCAAAACCAGTAGTCGCCCAGCAAGCGGACGAGTCGGTCGAGGATGATCTCTCACTCGTGATCCCTCTCCTCGACCGACTTCTTGAGCCCGCTAGAAGTTATTCAGCTTCTCAGTGTCCTGCGGAATGACACCGTCAGCATAGAGCGAGGCGCCGAGCCGCTTGAGGGCGGTGAGGGCAACGTTCTGAGACATCGGCCCGTACGAAATTCGTGCAACCCCGAGTGCCTCGTACTCCGCCGCTGCCAAGGCTCCCGGCAGGCCGATCACACTCACACGCCGTGAGCCGATTCCCTCGACGAGCATGCGAGTCTCATCGGCAGTGAGCACTCCTGGCACAAAAACACACTGTGCGCCGACGTCAAGATACGCTCTTCCCCGCTCGATCGCATCGGCGATGCTCTCGTCACGCGGGCGATCCCCGCCTTTGACGATCGCATCAGTGCGAGCATTGAGCACGAACGGCACGTCCTCCTGCTCCCCCGCCCGCACGGCCGCACGCATCACTTCGACAGACTCACTGAGTGGGCGAAGCTGATCCTCGATATTTGCGCCTGAGATCCCGACGCCAATGGCTTTTCGTACGGCCTCGCCGGAGTTCCCAAACCCTCCGTCCAAGTCTGCAGTGACGGCGAGGTCGGTCGCCGCCACGATCCGCTCGAGCGCCTTCAGCATGGTCTCGAACGGAATATGTTCGCCATCCGGGTATCCGTGCGCCGCGGCAATACCGTGTCCCGCAGTTGCGATCGCGCGGGTCTGTGCGAGCTCAGAAACTACTTTGGTGCTGACGGCATCCCACACGTTGACGACGCGAAGAATCTCAGGACTCTCGTACAGATCACGGAGTGTCTGCGCGTCTACGGCGACTCGGGTACGACTTCTTGGAACATTGTTTGAGGTCATACCCTCAGGCTACGTCAGTGTCCCATGCCAAGGCCACCATCTACCGGAATTACCGCTCCACTGATATATGCCGCATCATCGCCAGCGAGGAACGAGGCCGCTCCAGCGATCTCTGCAACATCTCCAAACCTTGCTGCCGGAATTGAGGAGAGGTACTTCGCCTGCTGATCTTCAGGAAGTACAGATGTCATGTCAGTGTCGATAAACCCGGGAGCGATCACGTTGGCGGTGATGCCTCGCGCACCGAGCTCTCGGGTGAGTGAGCGCGCAAAACCAACAAGCGCTGCTTTCGAAGAAGAATAGTTGATCTGACCCGGCGATCCATACAGTCCGACGACTGAGGAGATGAGAATCACGCGGCCAAAGCGTTGTTTCAGGAGGCCCTTCGCTGCTCGCTTCACTACCCGGAATGTACCCGTGAGGTTCGTGTCGATTACCTCGGTAAACTCCTCCTCCGACATGCGGAGCAGTAGCGTGTCGCGGGTGATTCCGGCATTGGCTACGACAACCTCAACGGGTCCGAGCTTCGCCTCAACCTCACTGAACGCTGCGTCAATTGACGCATAATCGGTCATCTCCGCGCGAACCGTAAGAGCACCCTCGGGTCCTTCGCCCGAGCGTGATGTCACTGCAACTCGGTGACCGTCAGAGATCATGCGTTCTGCGATTGCGAAGCCGATGCCACGGTTGCCTCCGGTGATCAGCACGGTGCGCGGAGTGATGGTTGCGTTCATACCCATCAGCCTAGCGAATGCACCGTACGCTCAGGTGTCTGAGCTCGCCAGCGCATAAACTGAAGGTGAAGAAGGAGCCAATGGCAAAGATTCACGGCGCAGTGCCGAGCTATAGCGTGACCTCAGCGGGGGTGAACCCGGCGGAGGACCGCGCCTATCGCATGCGTATGTACTTCATCGCGATGTCCCTTCGGGTGGTGTGCGTGGGCTCACTGTTTTGGGTGCGCGGTTGGTGGATCGTTGTCCCTGTCATCGGTTCAATTGCGCTCCCCTGGTTCGCGGTCATGATAGGCAATGCTGTACAGCACGGCGGTGAGGTGAAGCACGACCTTCCCGAACCGTATCAACTCACGGGCAATCCGGCCTCGCAAGGACCAGGCGAGGCGGAAACGCACGAGGTATTGATCGTCGATGTCGATCCAGTCCGCCGGGGAACGGAAACCGGCTCCGCTCCCACGGAAACGCCGCTGACGGCGGAGACGCCGACGCGAGAGACACAGCCGCGAGAGACACCTACGTCAAAGACGCCGTCGATGCCGGAGGATGATCAGCGTGACTGATATTGGCGCTGGAGTGAGCCTAGGCGCTCCTCTCGAGCATCGATATACCTGCTCGAGGGCGGGGTGTCGTGATGCGGCAGACTGGGCACTCCTGTGGAGAAATCCGAAAATACACTCTGCGGATCGTCGAAAGACTTGGCTAGCTTGTGAGACACACCTCGAGGTGTTGCGTGATTTCCTTCAGGATCGTGATTTTCCGCTCGAAGTAGTGGCAGTAGGTGCTCTCGATGAGTGACGCACCAGTCGGCTGGACTTTCCTCCGTTCCCGCAGGTGGATCGGCTATTTTGCTTTGTTCGTTGTGTTTTCGATTGCGTGTGTCTATCTCGGAAATTGGCAATTCGATCGGCGTGCTGAAGCCCGTGCAGAGATAGACCGAATCGATCGCAACTACGATGCGCCCGCCGTCGATCTCCGAGACGCGCTTCCGGGCCTCGATGGGTTTGACGAAGACGAGCAGAAGTGGCTCTCTGTCACGATGACCGGAAGCTACTTGGGAGAAGCGGTTCTCGCTAGAAACAGGCCCGGGCCAAGCGGCGTCGGCGCCAACATCATTGATGCGTTTCTCACTCGCGATGGTCGGGTCTTTTTTGTGGATCGTGGTTGGATCCTCGCGAACGGCACTGACATTGACGATGCGCTTGCCGAGTTGCCCTCTCGCCCTGAGGGCGAAGTTACTGTGGTCTCTCGGCTTCGTGCGAGCGAACCTGAAATCGCAGGACGCAGCGCTGCGGGTCTTTCGGTGGCGAGCATCAACCTGACCGAGATTTCCGAGGTACTTGAGCTCGATGGTGAAGTTATTACGGGCGCATACGGAATGCTCGTTTCAGAGACTCCGAGCGGAGAACACGGGGTGCTTCCCCCGAGACCCGAGCGAGACGAGGGGCCCCATCTCTCGTACGCATTGCAGTGGTACGTCTTTATTCTCATAGCTGGCATCGGCGTCACGTATGCTGCTCGCCAGGAATACAAGAATTTGAACGCGGGGAGCGCCGAGGTGCGCGCCAGCGACGCCAGACGGGCTGAGCGGCGCAGGCGTCGGGGCATGAGCGACGCTGATGAAGAGGACGCTCTGCTCGATGCGTAGGGTGAGACGAACACTCACGGCTGCCGGCGCCTCCCTCATTGCTGCACTGCTGCTCACGGCTTGCGCCTCTACACCCGATCCGCAAACCACCCGTGATTCTCTGACCGAAGTTACAGAGGACGCGACTCCCCCAGAGGCCGATTCGGTCTACGACGCCGAACTGCATCCTGATCCGATCGTCGAACCGCTGGAATGTTCCCGGATACTCGTCGTCACCGCGCGAGGCACGGGTGAACCGGAAAAGCGACAGTTGTTGGGTCCCGTTGTGCGCGCCATCGCAGACGCACGCCCTGACCAGACTCAACAATTTGATCTCGACTACCCCGCCGACACCGATGTGAAGGAAGGCGGCACGTACGGCGCGCGTTTGCTGATCGACACCCTGAATGTCCAGGCCGAGACTTGCCCCGAGCAGGAGTTTGTACTGCTCGGATACTCGCAGGGGGCACTCGTTATCGGTGACGCGCTCTCCGGGCCCGAATTTCGCTTGGTGGGCACCCGAGTGGGTGAGCTCGGGGCTGAGGCCCAGGGGCGGATCCTCGCAATTGTGTTTTACGGGAATCCCCGGTTCATGGGTTCAGAGGACTACGACTACGGGTCGTACTCGGAGTGGGTGAACGGCCTGCTCCCCCGGCCCGAGGGCAGCTTGAAAACGTATGCCGATCGAATGCGAGATTACTGCGTAGGCAATGATTTTGTGTGCCAACGCTCGCTCGAGCTCGAAGACGAAGGACACATCGCCTACTACGACAACGGTATGCAGCAGGACGGTGCCTCATTTGTCGTCTCGCTTCTCCCGCCAATCGACGGAGCATTCGGCGAGAAGCCGGAAGACGTCGGTGAACTCGTGCCCTAACGATAGGTTTAGGCGAGTTCGATGAGTTCGAGGTACTCCTGTGACCAGTGGTCTTCTGTCGCCTCGGGCATAATGAGCACCCGCTCTGGGTTCAATGCCTCGACGGCACCAGCATCGTGAGAGACGAGCACCACGGCACCCTTGAAGTGGGCGAGCGCATCGAGGATCTCTTCGCGACTCGCGGGATCGAGGTTGTTCGTTGGCTCGTCGAGAAGGAGCACATTTGCACTTGAGACCACAAGCATTGCGAGTGCGAGCCTGGTCTTTTCACCGCCCGACAGAACGCCGGCCGGCTTGTGTACGTCGTCGCCAGAGAACAGGAACGAACCGAGAACTTTTCGCGCCTCCGTTTCAGTGAGGTGCTGCGAAACAGAGATCATGTTCTGCAGTACGCTCGACTTCACATCGAGTGTCTCGTGTTCTTGAGCGTAATAGCCGACTTTCAACCCGTGCCCAGCTACGATCTCACCTGTGTCAGGATCATCAACCTGTGCAAGCAGTCTCAGCAGGGTGGTCTTTCCGGCCCCGTTCAACCCGAGTACCACGACTTTCGATCCGCGGTCAATCGCGAGGTTTACACCCGCAAATATCTCAAGTGATCCGAATGATTTTGAGAGTCCGTCTGCCATGAGCGGAGTCTTGCCGCAGGGCGCGGGATCAGGAAACCTGAGCTTCGCGACGCGGTCAACCTGGCGCACTGCATCGAGGCCAGAGAGCATTTTCTCGGCGCGTGCAACCATCTGATGGGCCGCCGCGGCTTTCGAAGCCTTCGCCCCAAAACGCGCCGCCTGATCTTTGAGTGCTGAAGCCTTCTTCTCTACATTCGTCCGCTCTTTGCGACGCCGTTCCTCATCCGCGGCTCGCTGCCTGAGATAGAGTTTCCAGCCCATGTTGTAGACGTCGATGACCTGCCGATTCGCATCGAGGTAGAACACACGATTCACCGTCTCCCCGACGAGGTCGATATCGTGCGAAATGACAATAACGCCGCCCTTGTAGTTCTTCAGGAACTCTCGAAGCCAGACGATTGAATCAGCGTCGAGGTGGTTCGTGGGCTCGTCAAGAATCATGGTGTCAGCATCGCTAAACAGGATTCGTGCGAGCTCGATACGCCTGCGTTGACCGCCCGAAAGAGTTTTCAACGGTTGATCAAGGATCCTGTCGGGCAAACCAAGGTTGTGCGAGATTGCGGCGGCCTCAGCTTCTGCTGCATATCCGCCCAAGGCTTGGAAGCGGTCGGTGAGATTACCGAACCGTTTCATAGCCTTCTCGGCAATTTTGGGATCGGAGGCCCCCATCTCTTCAGACGCCTTGGCGATATTCTTCGTGAGCGTGCCGAGGCCCCGAGCATCGAGGATGCGGTGCCGGGCGATCTGCTCAGGGTCCCCAGTGCGCGGATCTTGAGGGAGGAAGCCTAGCTCTCCGGTGACGGCAACTTTTCCTTCAGCAGGCTGCAGTTCACCCGAAAGCGTGCGGGTGAGGGTTGTTTTCCCGGCACCGTTACGACCGACGAGTCCAATCTTGTCGCCGGGATGAACGCGGAAGGACACGTCGCCCATGAGCCTACGTGCGCCAACGTCGATCGCGAGATCCTCGACAACAATCACGGTGTATTACTTCTCTTCTTCAGGATGCGCGACTGAACTCCGCTACATCGTACGTGGTGGTATTGCGCGGATGATCCCGCATAAACAGAGGACTCCGCGGCCGATTTTCGTAAGGCTTGACAGGCGGGTTAGTGCCGCACGAGTAATAGATCTGGGAGTGTTTTCTCGCGGCTCGGCAGGTGGGTCTGGCAAGTGGTTCGGCACGGCGTGCCGGACCACGGGAAGACGAGCAGTGAGAGAACACTCCCAGATCGAAAGGGATCAGATGTTGAAGCTGGGCTGCTTCGCAGCGCATTGGGCCATGAGTCCCCACTGGGGACTCATATGTTGAAGCCCAATGCCCTCATCATCTCACGACCATCGTCGGTGATCCGCTGTGGGGTCCATGGCGGCATCCACACCCAATTGATGCGGAATGCAGCAACGAGACCATCGAGTGCCTCAGCGATATCATTCTCGATGACGTCGGTGAGCGGGCAACCCGCACTCGTGAGCGTCATCGAGATGACAAGCGCATCGTTTTCTTTGTCGTAGGCGAGGTCGTAGATGAGGCCGAGGTCGACAATGTTTACACCGAGCTCTGGGTCAGAAACATTCTTCAACGCCTCAACCGCTTGCTCGCGGAATTCGGGATCTATCGAGACCTGGGCAGCCTCAGCTGCCTCAGATTCGACCATCGTTTCTTCGCTCATATCTCTAGCCTACGCCCTATGCCTCAACGAGGAAACGGTCATACCCCTCGTTCTCAAGGCGCTCAGCAAGCTCGGGTCCACCCTCTTCGGCGATTCGACCGTCGACGAAAACGTGAACAAAGTCGGGCTTGATGTACTGAAGAATTCGCGTGTAGTGCGTGATGAGCAGCACGCCGAGACCCGTGTTCTCCTTCGCGCGGTTCACGCCTTCTGAAACAACTTTCAGCGCGTCAACATCGAGTCCGGAGTCGGTCTCGTCGAGCACGGCAAACTGAGGCTTGAGGAGTTCGAGCTGAAGAATTTCATTGCGCTTCTTCTCACCACCCGAGAATCCCTCGTTCACATTACGTGAGGCGAAGGATTCGTCCATGCGGAGATTCTTCATCGCGTCGCGTACGGAGCCCATCCATGTGCGGATCGCAGGGGCTTCGCCATCGATCGCAGTCTTTGCGGTGCGGAGGAAGTTCGCGTTGGTCACACCCGGGATCTCGACCGGGTATTGCATTGCGAGGAAGAGCCCTGCCTGTGCACGCTCGTCGGCGCCGAGCTCTGTGAGGTCTTCGCCATCGAGAAGAATCTGACCGCTCGTGATCTCGTAGCGCGGGTGTCCTGCGACCGCATATGCGAGCGTCGACTTACCAGAGCCGTTCGGGCCCATGATGGCGTGCGTCTCGCCCTTGCGAATCGTGAGGTTTACTCCCTTGAGGATGGGCTTCGGGCCCTTCTCAGTTTCAACGCTGACGTGTAGGTCTTTGATCTCAAGAACTGAAGTCATGCTGCAATCTCTTTCGTAACGTGGGGGTCAATATAAACTGTGCCGTCTTCGATCTCGACGACGTACACAGGAACCGGCTCGTATGCCGGGAGGTTTTGCGGAATTCCGGTAGTGAGTGAGAACGCGGAGCCGTGTGCCCAGCATTCGAGGGCTCCATCTTCAACGAAGCCCTCGGAAAGGCTTATTTGTCCGTGGGTGCACGTGTCTCCGATAGCGTGCACATCGCCCTGTCCATCGAGGACTACTGCGATTGGTACGCCGTCAAGCACTACTTTCACCGCTTGGTCCTGCGTTAACTCGCTCAGTTCGAGCGCCTTCATGCGAGACATCAGGCAAGCACACTCTGCTTCAACTCCGCGTCAATCGCCTCCTGCAGGCGATCTTCGATTTCCTCGTTGCCGATACGCTGAATGACGTCGAAGAGGAACCCGCGAACGACGAGCTTACGAGCCTCATCTTCCGAGATTCCGCGACTCTGGAGGTAGAAGATGTGCTCCTCATCGAATCGTCCGGTGGTCGATGCGTGTCCCGCTCCCTCAATATCGCCGGTTTCGATTTCGAGATTCGGAATCGAGTCGGTGCGAGTACCCTCGGTGAGCGTGAGGTTCCGGTTCTCCTCGTAGCTATCGGTACCGGTCGCTACGCGCCGGATTAGTACATCACCGATCCACACAGCGTGTGCGCCCTCACCCTGCAGCGCGCCCTTGTACGCCACCCTGCTGCGCGTGTGGGGTGCATTGTGGTCGATGTATACCTGGTGCTCGAGGTGCTGACCAGCGTCGGCGAAATACGCACCGTAGCCCTCACCGTTTGCGCCCTGCTCATCCAGGTGGATGGACGGGTTCACGCGTACGATCTTGCCGCCGAGAGAGACCACGATGTGTTGCAGGTTGGCGTCTCGGCCGACCGTCGCGTTGTGAGCGGCAAGGTGGATCGCTTCATCGTTCCATTCCTGGATCGAGACGACCGTCAGGTTCGCTGCGTCTCCAACTACGATCTCCACTGTTTCGGTGAGATGGGCGTCGCCTTCGTTCTCGAGAATGACCAGGGCATTGGCCTGCGGGGCAGCCTCGATGATGGTGTGGGCCGCGGTGGGCTCGGTGGTCAGCGCGGAGCGCTTCACGATGACCGTCTGGCGTTCCCCGCTCGTAAGCAGAATTCGCTGAGCGGCCCGTACCTGGCCCCAGGCGTTTGCTGCTGCCTGATCCTCAGGAATACCGCCGCGCCCGACAAGTTCTGAGTCCATGGACACAGTTGAAACTTCGACACCCCTGGCCTCAGAGATCTCAAATGACTGTGAGCCATCGATGAGTTTGTCACCGAGAAGGGACTTCAGTTCGGCAACCGGAGTGTACTTCCAGTTGACCTCTCTGCCGGTGACCTCCGGGAAATCTGCAAGTGAAACAGACTTGAGGCGCTCTGACCGAGTCTGCACTGGGGCACGGTTCTCCCAATCCCCGTCACTGTGTGCCTTAAAACCGTGCTGTTCCGTTTGAAGCGTTGTCACGTTAACCGACAGATCCTTCCATGCTCATCTCGATGAGCTTGTTCAGCTCGAGCGCGTATTCCATTGGAAGCTCTCGGGCGATTGGCTCGATAAATCCACGCACGATCATTGCCATTGACTCTTCTTCCGAGAGGCCACGGCTCATGAGGTAAAACAACTGCTCTTCGCTCACGCGTGTCACGGTGGCCTCGTGAGCAAGGGTCGCGTCATCTGTGCGGATGTCGATCGCAGGGTAGGTGTCTGACCGAGAAATGGTATCGACGAGGAGTGCGTCACACACGACTGAGTTCGCAGCGTGGTGCGCGTTCGCATCTACTCGCACCTCACCGCGATAGCCGGTGCGGCCTCCGCCTCGGGCGATGGACTTCGAAAGAATCGAAGACTTCGTGTGCGGTGCGAGGTGGATCATCTTCGCCCCCGCGTCCTGGTGCTGCCCCGGCCCAGCAAACGCAACCGAGAGCGTCTCGCCCTTTGCGTGTTCGCCCGTGAGATAGATTGACGGGTACTTCATCGTGACCTTTGAGCCGATGTTGCCATCAACCCATTCCATTGTCGCGCCCTCTTCTGCGACAGCACGCTTGGTGACAAGGTTGTACACGTTGTTCGACCAGTTCTGAATCGTCGTGTAGCGTACACGGGCGTTCTTCTTCACAATGATCTCGACGACCGCTGAGTGTAGCGAGTCTGACTTATAGATCGGCGCCGTGCAACCCTCGATGTAGTGCACATAGCTATCCTCATCGGCGATGATCAGTGTGCGCTCGAACTGACCCATATTTTCCGTGTTAATACGGAAGTAGGCCTGGAGCGGAATCTCAACGTGGACGCCCTTCGGGACGTACACGAACGATCCACCTGACCACACTGCTGTGTTGAGTGCCGCGAACTTATTGTCACCTGAGGGAATAACGGTGCCGAAGTACTCTTTGAAGATCTCTGGGTGCTCTTTGAGCGCAGTGTCTGTGTCAAGGAACAGCACGCCCTGGGCCTCAAGGTCCTCGCGAATCTGGTGATACACCACCTCAGACTCGTACTGCGCGGCGACTCCTGCGACGAGGCGCTGACGTTCTGCCTCAGGAATGCCGAGCTTCTCGTAGGTTTCTTTGATGTCCTCGGGAAGGTCTTCCCAGGTGTTCGCCTGCTTCTCTGTGGAGCGAACGAAGTACTTAATGTTGTCGAAGTCGATGTCGGTGAGGTCAGCACCCCAGGTCGGCATCGGCTTGCGACCAAAAATTTGCAGCGCTTTCAGTCGGCGCTCAAGCATCCACTCTGGTTCATTCTTGAGCGCGGAGATGTTGCGAACAACATCCTCACCCAGCCCGCGCTTCGCGGTTTCTCCAGCTGCGTCGCTATCGTGCCAACCGAACTCGTACTGGCCAAGGCCTTCGAGTTCGGGGCGATCGATCAGTACCTCAGGCATGATCATTCCCTCTCTTGTTGTCTCGCTACCAAATCCAGCTGCTGAGCAGATTCACTCTGGGCTGGCTCTGAGCGGCGGTGCAGTAGTCTGGGCTTCGGGCAAAACGGCGTGCTGACCTAATCATCAGACGTTGCGTGATGCCTTACTAAACCACAGCTACCGAGTCTACAGGCTTTCGCTCAAAATTGGGCGTGTCCGGCCCGTGTTCGCGGAGCGCGCGATCCGAAGGAGACCCTGTGTCGAACATACACACAGCGCGAGAGCCAGAAGTTGCGAAGACCGGGCTCCCCCGATTCCTGCCTTTTGCGGCTTGGGCATCCTTCGCGCTCAACGTGCTCATCATCGCGACTGGAGGCGCCGTTCGCTTGACTGGTTCTGGCCTTGGTTGTACGGAATGGCCGCTCTGTACGCCCGGATCGCTCGTACCTACTGCTGAGCTCACCTACCACTCGCTCATCGAATTCGGCAATCGCACAATCAGCGGACCATTGCTTATAGCCGCGGTGGCTGTCGTTCTGCTCACGTTCAAACTCCGAGGTACGCGCAAAGACCTCTTTGTTCTTTCGTGGATTGTGCTCGGGCTTGTTCTGCTCCAGGCATTTGTCGGCGGATTCATTGTCTGGGAAGATCTCGCTGCGGTACTCGTCGGCTTTCACTACACGGTTTCACTCACCATCGTGTGTATTACTGCGGCATATCTCGCGCGGATGAACGAGGCACCGGGGACTCGGGTCCGTGCGGTTCCGTTAGGCTTCGCAATCTTGACTCATGTCACGACGCTCGCAATGGCAGTTCTCATCTTGATGGGGGTGCTCACCACCGCGAACGGCCCGCATTCTGGCGATGCAAACGTGGTTCGGGATGGGTTCGATGCGACACTGTTGAGTCACCTCCATGCATGGCCCGGATACGTGACATTTGCGCTCGTCGCCGTGCTTGTCGGCTGGGCTGCTTCCAAGCAGTTGCGACCGTTCGCGTGGAACTGTGCGCTGCTTGCGCTGCTCGTCGTGCAGATCGCGGTGGGTGTTATTCAGTCGAGACTTGGGTTGCCGCCACTACTCGTTGGGATCCATATGGTGCTCGCGAGCGTCACTGCGGCAGCGATGACGGTCGCAGTGCTCAGACTGAAGCGCCCGGCCATGGAGCGCTCAGAAGGGTAGCTCGTATATCGCTTCAGCGCTCTATCGCGTCGCCGCGTAGATCGCCTGCTCAAAGTCGGCCCAGAGATCGTCAATGTGCTCAATTCCAACACTGATGCGAACGAGCTCTTCTGGCACCGTGGCTGGTTCGCTGAGCTGACGCCTGCGCCGCTCGACAAGCGTTTCCACACCCCCGAGACTTGTCGCCGGTGTGGCGAGACGCAGTGCGCCAACAAATCGAGAAGCAATCTCCTCGGTCGCAAACTCGATAGAAACGATCGCACCGAACCCAGACATCTGCGCGCTTGCGAGCTTGTGGCCTGGGTCGGTCGGCAAGCCCGGATAGCGAACTCGCGTCACCGCAGTCTGCTCCGACAGTCGCGTTGCCAACTCAGCCGCATTTGCCTCCGCACGATCGAGTCTCACCGCGAGTGTGCGGAGCCCCCGCAAACCGAGCCAGGACTCAAATGGGCCGGGAATACCCCCGTGAAGCGTGCGACGTGACAGGATCCTGTCACGAAGTTCCCGCTCAGGGGTGACCGCGATGCCGAGCAGCACATCGGAATGACCGGAGATGAACTTTGTCGCTGAGTGCACCACGACATCGGCTCCCATTGTGAGGGGTTGTTGTCGGAGTGGCGTGCTGAACGTATTGTCGACAACGGCGATAGCACCTGCACGGCGAGCAGCGCTGAGCAGCTGCTGCAGATCCACCACATCGAGAAGTGGGTTCGTGGGAGATTCGAGCCACACGAGCGCGGCACCCTCAAACGCTGCAATGGTCGCATCGATATCGAGGGCATTGACCTCGCGCAATACGATTGCTCCCTCACTGTGCAACTGTCTGGCGAGGCTCACCGTTCCGTTGTACGAGGTGCTAGGAACTGCGACCACACTGCCAATAGGAGCAAGGGACATAGCTGCAGAGACTGCGGCCATGCCAGACGCGAAGCTGACGCCTGGGACCTCAGACCCCTCGAGTGCGGCAATTGCCTTCTCGAGAGGCTCCCAGCTTTCGTTCGAGGAGCGGGCGTACCCACGCTCGCCGTCGCGCGGTGTGTCGACACCAACAAAGGTGGAACTCATCGCGATGTGCGGGTTCAATGGCGCATCAGGTGCGCGAAGTGGACGCCCCAGCGCTACGACGGAAGTGTTCTGGTGAGAATTGGGTGCGCCTGCCGAATGCATACTCGCAAGAATACTCCGCGGGCACGCAGCGCGTTAGAACGGGAGAAGCGGATCGATGGCGATGATGAGCGACAGCACCGATAGGTATGTGATGGAACCGTGGAACACCCGCATCGGCTTGCCTTCTTGGCCGCGAATCGCGCTCGCGTAGAGGCTGTGCGCCTCGACGATGAAGTACCCACCGACGAGAACCGAGCCGATGATGTACAGCCAGCCCATTTGCGCAACCGGAATGAGGAGCAGGCTTGAAGCAACGGTCGCCCAGGTGTACAGAATCACCTGCAGACCAACCGTCACTCGACCGCGAACCACACCGAGCATGGGTACGCCGGCTTTCGCGTAATCCTCGCGGTAACGCATCGAGAGTGGCCAGTAGTGCGCTGGGGTCCAGAGGAAGATGATCAGGAAGAAGATCCAGGCTGGCCAGTCGAGTGATCCAGTGACCGCTGCCCAACCAATGACGACCGGGAAGCAACCGGCGATACCGCCCCAGATGATGTTCTGTTCGCTGCGGCCCTTGAGCCACATCGTGTAGACCACAACATACGTAAAGATCGCGGCAAGACCGAGCAGCGCCGCGAGCCAGTTCGTCGTGAAGTACAACCAAACGACAGAAACGACTCCGAGTACCCAAGCGAACACGAGCGCATTGCGATCAGAGATCTCGCCAGTCACGAGTGGCCGATTCTTCGTTCGCTTCATGAGGCGATCGGCCTCGCGATCGATGTAGCAATTAAAGGCGCCCGCCGATCCCGCGCTCATGGCGCCACCGATGAGTGTGGCAAGCACGAGCCAGAGGTTCGGCAGCCCCTTTTCGGCGAGAATCATTGCCGGAACAGTAACGACAAGCAGGAGTTCCATGACTCTCGGCTTGGTCAGCGCTACATACGCTTTGACCGTACGACTGAATGAACGATCGGGCCCTGCCGCGGGGGCATCTGCGCGTGAAGAAATCTCGGTAGACATCACCTCCATGGTACCTGGCCTTTCTGTAGGATTGTGTGTGCGTGCGTGTAGCGCGTATGAAACGCACCGTGTGGTGTGATCTTGCATGCGAGAGAGGCAGGCCCTTGGCAGACTCACTGGAGTGGAACGAACTCGATGATCGGGCGGTCGATACCGCGAGGGTACTCGCAGCCGACGCCGTTGAGAAAGTCGGAAACGGACACCCGGGAACCGCGATCAGTCTTGCGCCGCTCGCATACTTGCTTCATCAAAAAGTGATGCAGCACGATCCGTCAGACAGCAATTGGGTTGGGCGCGACCGCTTCATTCTCTCCGTCGGGCACTCTTCCCTCACCCAGTACGTGCAGTTGTACCTCGGAGGGTATGGGCTCGAGCTCGAAGATCTCAAGAGTCTGCGTACATGGGGCTCGAAGACACCGGGGCACCCGGAGTACGGCCACACCCTCGGCGTGGAGATCACAACCGGTCCCCTCGGCCAAGGCCTTGCCTCGGCAGTCGGTTTTGCGTATGCGGCGCGATATGAGCGCGGACTGTTCGACCCAGAGGCCCCCGCTGGGACGAGCCCATTCGACCACAACATTTATGTGGTTGCCGGAGATGGCGACCTCCAAGAGGGGGTAACGAGCGAGGCTTCCTCGCTCGCTGGCCACCAAGAGCTCGGCAACCTCATTGCTATCTACGATTCGAATCAGATTTCTATTGAGGACGACACCGATATCTCGTTTTCAGAAGACGTCGCACAGCGTTACGAGTCTTACGGATGGCAGGTTCTCGTTGTCGACTGGAAGAAGTCAGGCGACTACGTCGAGGATCTCGCGGAGCTCTATGCGGCGATTGAAGACGCCAAGGCGGAAACGACAAAACCGTCCCTCATCATCTTGAAGACGATTATTGGCTGGCCCTCCCCCGGTAAGCAGAACACTGGCGGAATTCACGGTTCAAAACTTGGTGCCGAGGAGCTCGCCGGGTTGAAGACGGTGCTTGGTTTTGATCCTGATGAGCACTTTGTTGTGGATCCCGAAGTCATTGCGCACACTCGACGGGCTGTTGATCGCGGAACTGAGCGACGGAAAGCCTGGAATTCGTCCTTTGATGATTGGGCGGCCGCGAACCCCGAGCGCAAGGCGTTGTTCGACAGACTTGAGGCGCAGGAGCTGCCGGAAGGCGCCTGGGAGGCGTTGCCGACGTTCACGCCCGGCGAGAGCATCGCAACTCGCGCTGCGAGCGGAAAGGTGCTCGCAGCACTTGGTCCCCTCATGCCAGAGCTTTGGGGCGGATCGGCAGACCTCGCAGGCTCTAACAACACCACGATTCCGGGCGTGCCGTCGTTTGTGCCGGCAAATCGTTCTACAGCGAGCTGGACGGGACATCCCCATGGGCGAGTGTTGCACTTCGGTATCCGAGAGCACGCCATGGGATCGATCCTCAACGGGATTCAGCTGCACGGAAACACTCGCAGTTACGGTGGGACGTTCCTCATCTTTAGCGATTACATGCGGCCGGCGGTTCGTCTCGCCGCACTCATGAACGTGCCGAGCATCTTTGTATGGACACACGATTCAATCGCATTGGGAGAAGATGGCCCTACCCATCAGCCAATCGAGCAGTTGGCCTCGCTTCGCGCGATTCCGAACCTCGCAATCGTGCGGCCGGCAGACGCGAATGAAGTCTCCGTCGCGTGGCATGAGATTCTTTCCCGACACGAGGGGCCGACGGGCATCGCGCTGACCCGGCAGAATGTGCCGGTGCTCCCCCGCGGTGGTGAGTTCGCGTCGGAGGACGCTGCTGCCGCTGGTGTGCGGCGCGGCGCGTATGTTCTTGCCGATACGCCCACCGACAGCCTTGATGTGCTGCTCATCGCCACTGGCTCTGAGGTACAACTCGCAGTTGAAGCGCGCGAACGCCTCAAGAGCGAGGGAATCGGTGCTCGCGTGATTTCAGCACCGTCCTTAGAGTGGTTTGCTGAACAGAGCGAAGAGTATCGAGAGAGCGTGCTTCCGGCTGCTGTATCGGCGCGTGTGAGCGTTGAAGCTGGTCTGTCTCTTGGCTGGGAGCGCTACGTTGGAGATCATGGTCGATCTGTTTCGATTGAACACTTTGGTGCTTCTGCTGATTACGAGACACTCTTCGAGCAATTTGGCATAACGGCAGACGCGGTTGTTTCCGCGGCGCGCGAGTCGATTTCTCTCGTCGGGAGGTAACCGTGGTCAATGAATGCACGAAGGCGCTGAGCGAAACGGGCGTGAGTATTTGGTTAGATGACCTCTCTCGCACACGCATTGAGAGCGGAGAACTCGGCGAATTCATTGCCGAGTTGAACGTTGTTGGTGTGACGACGAACCCGACCATTTTTCAGAAGGCAATCGGTTCGGGAAAAGGATATGAGCGCCGCATTGCTGACTGCGCGAATCGTGGCATGGACGTGGATGCCACGATTACAGAATTAACAACGGCCGATGTGTCAGACGCCTGCGACATCTTTGCAGATGTCTACGAGCGAAGTGGCGGTCAAGACGGCCGCGTGTCGATTGAGGTAGAGCCGGGGCTCGCTCGGAATACTCAGGAGACAATCGCGCAAGCTCGACTGCTCTGGGAGAAGGTTGCCCGGCCAAACGCGATGATCAAGATCCCGGCGACAGCAGAGGGGCTCGAAGCAATCTCGGCGACGATCGCTGCAGGCATCAGCGTGAATGTGACCTTGATTTTCAGTCTGCAACGGTACCGCCAGGTGATTAATGCATATCTGGTTGGCCTCGAGCGTGCTCGGGCCTCTGGCCATGACCTGACGAATATTCATTCCGTCGCTTCGTTCTTCGTTTCTCGTGTGGACACTGAAATTGATGCGCAGCTCACGACGATTGGTACGCCTGAGGCACTTGAGCTCAAGGGTCAATCCGGAATCGCGAATGCCCGCCTGGCCTACGAAACCTTCGAGCAGATGTTTTCGAGCGAACGCGCACGCTTGCTCCTTGAGCTCGGTGCGAACCCACAGCGTCCGCTGTGGGCCTCGACCGGTGTGAAAGATCCTGCGCTTCCCGACACCCTCTATGTGACTGAGCTCGCGGCATCTCACACCGTGAACACGATGCCTGAGGCGACACTCAGAGCATTCGCGGATCATGGCGAATCTCGCGGCGACGCTATCGCCGGGAGCTACCTCGACGCGAATCAGACGCTTAATGCGATAGATGCTCAGGGCGTTGACTATGTACAGGTCACCGAGATTCTTGAGGCCGAAGGGCTGCAGAAGTTTGAGGATTCGTGGTCAGACCTCAAGGCGACGGTATCGAAAGCGCTGCAGGAATCTCAGTGACTCCCGTGGTGTTGGGCGCGAGACGTGACGCGCGATATGAGGAGCTCATAGACACTCTCGTGGCCGAGCGTTTCGCGTCCCGATTGTTCGCTCAGGATTCGACGATCTGGGGCGAGGCGGCAAGCCAAGAAGCAGCGGTCAGACTTGGCTGGACCGAGTTTGAAGCTGAGGTGCCCGGCATACTTGCGGAGGCGGAGGCACTGCGAGACTCGCTGTCTGCCGAGGGTGTCACTCAAATTATCTTATGCGGCATGGGTGGATCGAGCCTCGCTCCAATGGTCATCGCCCCGAACCTTCGAGTGCTCGACTCCACACACCCTGACGCTGTTCGCGACGCATTGTCTGCGGATCTGGGTCGCACCGCCGTGGTGGTGAGCTCGAAATCAGGGACAACGATCGAGACACTGAGCCACCGAGTTGTCTTTGCACACGCATTCGCAGCGCAGGGCATGAATCCGGCTGACAGAATCATCGTCATTACTGATCCCGGGTCCGAACTCGAGCGCATTGCCCAGTCCTCTGGAATGCGTTGTTTTGGCGCAGACCCTCACACCGGTGGCCGCTTTTCTGCACTGACAGCGTTCGGCCTTGTTCCGTCGGTGCTCGCTGGTGCTGATGTGCACCGGCTGGTGCAGGATGCGGCTGCGGCGCGTTCGCGCCTCAGCGAAGACTCTGCCGACAATCCCGCCCTCATCCTCGCTGCGGTTATCGCCGCGGGTCTCCCTGACCAGTTTGTGCTCGAGCTACACGGAGACGCCTCACTCTCTGAGACATTCGGTATGTGGATCGAACAGCTCATTGCCGAATCGACGGGCAAGGAAGGAAAAGGGATTCTCCCCATCTCCTATCCCCCTGGGCGAGAGGGCGCATCCTCGTTTTCGATCGCAGCAGAGCGGGTACATCTCACAGCAGATTTCGTACAACCGGAGGAAGGCTTCGCAGTCTCTGGCACACTCGGCGAACAATTTCTGCTGTGGGAGGTTGCCACCGCTGCACTCGGGTTGTTACTGGGGGTGGACCCGTTCACCCAGCCGGATGTCGAATCGGCAAAACGTGCGGCTCGACAAATGATCGGGACCGAGGATATTCGGGCAGATCTTTCACCCAGCCCGTCAGAAGCGCTCGACCAACTATTGTCGACAAGTGATCCCCAGGGGTATTTGGCAATTCAGGCGTACGTCGATTCGAGTAGCGCAGAGGTGAGCGAGTTGCTTGAAGAGCTTCGTTCACGGATCGAACAGAAACTGAGAATCCCAGTTGCGCTCGGCATGGGCCCGCGCTACCTGCATTCAACCGGTCAAATTCATAAGGGGGGCCCGAAAGTCGGGTCATTCTTGCAGCTCATCGACACTGACGCCTCTGACCTGCCAATACCGGGTAGCGACGCTACGTTCGGTGAACTCATGCTTGCACAGGCCCAAGGCGACGCAAACGTGCTACGTGAGCGAGGTCGAAAGGTTTGTACCGTGCGGAGCGGACGACTCACTGAGTATATTCAGGCACTCATCAACTCCTTGTAATTCACGATGTGAAATAGGTGTGGCCCATCAGACCTAAGGT
>JBEBUJ010000043.1:0-20168 GCA_040393365.1 Leucobacter denitrificans | reverse complement strand
TGGAGTTCTGCGATATCGCCCTCAGTCGCAGAGGATCCGAGAATTGTTGTGGCAGGATCGCCTGGCATGAGGCGCGTCATCCCAAAGATGATGACGGCCACGAGCAGGAGAAGTGGTATTGCTTGTCCAATGCGTCTTAGTGTGTAGTTGAGCAATTACCACCCCTCCTGTTCATGTCGTTCGTGATCATTCTTAGTTCTTGATTGAGAGGCCCCAAAGGGTAAGGAATGCGGACGGCATTGGCTCGTAACCTTCTACATTGTCATGGACCGCAACGATGTTGTCGTAGAAGTACCACGGGTCGATAACTGCCTCATCCTTCAGTTTCTTTTCAAGCTGAGCGAAAATCGCATTACGTTCATCAGCGTCAACGGTACTGATGGCTTCTTCGTAGAGCTTGTCGTACTCAGGATCGCAGTAACCGAATCGCTTATCGAGCTTGCCCCCATCGCAGTACCACTCGTTGTAAAGGTTGTCTACGGGAATGCGAGCGGGGGTGCCAGTGACTGCAAATTGGAACTCACCGGCGTTGAGGCGTTCTAAGTAAGCAGAGAAGTCGAGCTTTGTTAGCTGAACATTGAAGCCAGCTGCCTCTAATGACTGACCGATGAGCACGGCGTTGTCATGTTGTTCATCGAGCCCAGAAATGAGTTCGATCGGCTCCCCGTCGTAGTTTGAACTAGCAAGAATTTGTTTTGCTTGCTCAACTCCGCCATCCCACGGCCAATACTCCGCACTCTCCTTGTTGTACCAACTGACGATCGGTGAAATAAATGAGTGCGTCAGCTCTCCAGCTCCCTGACCTGTGGTGTCAAGCAGCTGCTGGCGATCCACCGCTGCGAGCACGGCACCCCGGATCTGAGGGTCAGTGATGCCCTTCTCGTCAACATTGATGTAGAAATTGTTGAGCGAGGTGCTCGTTACGCTTTCGAGAGACCATCCAGTCATACCTTCTGCGCGCTCAATTTCTAGTGGTGGAAATTCGGTAATTAGGTCAAATTCTTCTGTTTCCATACCAGCAAGCGCGGTTTGTGTCTCTTCCACGACTGTGATTTCAACCTGTTCGATAAGAGCTTCTTTTGCTCCACCGAATCCACTCGTAGGCAAGTCAATCGACTGATAATCTTCGAACTTTGAGAGCAAAACCTTGGACTCGGTGAATGAGTCGATCTGGTAGGGGCCGGTGCCGACTGGGTTTGTGACCAAACCATCATCGTCTGCGCTGCCCTCAGGAACAACTACTGGTCCAATTGGTGCACCCAAAGCGACCAGGAAGTTGCCCTGTGTGCGATTCAGGTCAACCTGCACAGTTTGGGGATCGAGCACCGTTACGCTTTCGATTGCACCAAGATCACTGGCACGGAACGCATTCTCACGGTAGTAGTCGAGCGAGTATTTCACATCGTCAGCGTCGAGTTCCTCACCGTTATGGAACTTCAGCCCCTCACGAATGTGGAACGTATACGTTGCCCCATCATCACTTTGGTCCCACGACTCCGCGATCATAGGAATGGGATCATAATTTTCGTCGAGTGAAACTACGCCCTCGTAAACGTTGCGCATTACGTCCCAGGCATAGTTGGCAATTTCCCTGAATGGATCCGGTGTGACAGGAGAACCTGCAAGTCTCACCCTGAGTACACTGCTGCCATCTCCACTGCCCCCGCTGGAACCATCACCGCTAGCTCCTGGCGAACAAGCGGTAGTGGCTGCGATGGCAACTACCGCGATTGTGGCCAGTGCTCCACGCCGCCATGACCTTTTGAACATACGTGCCTCCTTTGGCAAGTTCACACTTTCGTGGGCTCGCGTCGATCTAACATTCGGCTCACCCTCATATGAACCTAAGCACGCACCTTTCGACTCAAAAGAAGATTACCGGGCGAGAGGTAATCGTTTTCGCTGAATACATCCGTTGAACGCTACTCTGAAATATGGCTATCAACGTGATTACCAAGGATGCGGTTTTGAGCGACATCGTGGTCCAAGTCGATCCATTGGCCGAACTCGGCGCGTTTGTACACGCTTTGCTTCACGGTAGTCATCACCCAAGATCTCAATCAGCACGTGAACGAGTACTTGAGACAGACAGCGGCGAACTGATGGTCCGAACCCAACGGTTCCGAAATTTTTTTGGAGTCGTTCGATCGCGTTTCCTTTTTCCCACTGACTTGGCGGCACCAGCAGTATCCAATTTTGCTGATCGGCTCGAAGCCGTGGAAAGTATGCCGATCGAACACTTTGCTCGGTTTTCTGCAATCAGTTTGGTTGAAGATTCTCGAACGTTCCGTGAATCTGACCCCTTGCTTGAACCCGACGCATTTTTGCACGAGCTTGAACGTGTCGGACTCGCTCCCGTGGAACTCGGAAAGGCGCTTGTCGAGGACCCAGAGTCAATTAGACGAGAGTTGTTGGTACTTCTTGAGGATATAGAACGTCAATGGTTCCGTCGAGAATGGGAAGAAGTGCGTGGCACCCTTGTGTATGAAGCAGAGCTCCGCAGAAGAGAACTTTCGCAAAGTATCCTCCATGGAATCGCTAAGATCTCTCCGACATCAACATCTTATGAAAGCTCGGAGATGGTCTCCTTCGATAAGGTCAATCGAGGTCGTTTCTCAGTCCAGCAACACGGCCTTATCTTGTCGCCTTCTTTTCATATAAGCCCACACCTCATTGCTAAGTACGATGGCGTATTCCCACACATGATCAGTTACGCGGTCGGTGAGGCCGCCAATTCTGTGAGCTTAAATGATGTCAAACAGCGTTTGCAGGCGCTGTTCGATGACGCTCGACTAGAGATTTGCCGCTGCATCGCGAGAACACCATTAACAACGGTTGATTTAGCGATTGAACTGCAGATGACGCAGCCACAGGTTTCACGACACTTACGCACACTAAGAAATGCGAGCTTAGTCACTCGCGAACAGCGCGGTCGCTACGTGTACTACACACTTAATGTCCCTGTTCTCAGGAGCCTTGGGTCACAGATCATCGCCACCCTTCTGCGTTGACCGTGGAATTGACGCTAGACCGGTAATGGAAGTGCAGCAGGTTGACGTTTCAGCTATCGTCTCGAACACCCGCATCTGAACCAATGCGAAGTCGAAGCCCGCGGGGTTTCCCGATAATTGAACCGAAATCGAAAGGACAAGATGTCCGTCACTACTGATTTTTACCGGACCGGGGTGACTACGCTGTTCGCGTCAGAAGTCGACCAACGATTCAGCTACTGTTTGTATGTCCCCACCCCGAGAGAGGGCGATCCAGAGCGATATCCGGTCATTGTGTTGCAACACAGCACTGACCGAGAAGCGCTAGCGTATCGTGATGCCTTCGCCGAGTTCTGCGAAGAGCACCGTGTCGTGGCGTTCGCCCCGCTATTTCCTGCCGGTATTGTCAATTCAAGTGACATTCATAACTACAAGTTCCTTTCGTTTCAAGACATACGATTCGATTTGCTGCTGCTCGAAATGCTTGATGAAATTGCAGCAAAGTATCCGGTCGATGTATCGAAGTTCCTGCTCCATGGCTTCTCTGGCGGAGGCCAATTCACTCAACGGTTCCTTCTCTTTCACCCCGACCGACTGCTCGGTGCATCTGTGGGCGCACCAGGTCGCCTCACTCTCATCGATAACCAGACCGATTGGTGGCTCGGAACTGCCGATGTACTAGAGCGCTTCGGCGTCACGATCAACCCTGAGGCAATCGCTTGTGTGCCGGTGCAACTTATTGTTGGATCGGTTGATATCGAAACCTGGGAGACACAAGACCGTTCCGAGTCAACTTGGGTCGAAGGTCTTGATGCACAAGGTGCAACGCGAGTGGATCGTCTGCGCACGTTCGAACGCAACCTGCGAGAGCACGGCATAGAAGCCAGATTCGACCTTGTGCCAGGCGTCGCCCACCAGCCTTTCGAAGTCTTGCCACTAGTCAAACAATTCTTTTCATCTGTACTGGGTGAAAAGCGACGCTCACTGTCAAAGCAGTAGGAAGGAGTGCCATGTTGAATTCGGAAAGGATCCGTTGGCCGAATGGAGCAAAATGCGCCGTCTTGATTTCGTTTGATGTTGATGGTCCGGCAGTGTGGATCGAAGGAGAGCGTGAGGCTTGGCATCGCCCTCGCACCTTTTCGCTTGGCGGATATGGCCCGCTTCGAGGGGTGCCTCGCATCCTTGATCTGCTTGATGAAGTGCAGGTCCCTGGCTCGTTCTACGTGCCAGGCTGGGTAGCAGAGAATTGGCCTTCCCAATTTCGAGATATTAATCTCGCAGGTCATGAAATCGGGCACCACGGCTACCTCCACGAGGTCTATGCCCATCGAACACTCGACGAGTTCGCCGGTATCGTGACTCGCGCCCAAGATGCGTTTGTCGCAAACGGTGCTGATCCTGCGGTTGGGTTTCGCAGCCCCGGCGGAGATTTTAGAGATGGAAACCACCGCATTCTCGAAGAACTCGGATTTGAGTACTCAAGTTCAATGCGAGGAGATGATCGCCCGTATCGCTGGGTTGTTGATGGGAGGACAACCGACCTCATTGAGATCTGCGCGCATTGGGAACTAGATGACTTTCCGTACTGGGGCTTCAACGATGAGCCCGCAGATCCGGTGAGTCAGGACCGTATCGCTGGGCTTGACTGGGTCTATGACAACTGGAAGCGAGAGTTTGACGGCTACTACGCTGAGGGTCTTTGCTACACGCTGATGATGCACCCACAGGTCATCGGAAAGCCTGGTCGCGTTGCATTATTGCGCAAGCTCATTCGATACATGCAAGAGCACGAAGGCGTTTGGTTCGCCACAGCAAAGCAAATCGCAGACTGGTGGAGGGAGACGTACTGATGTCAGTTCAGGAGAATTTACGGGATTCAGGTGTCTCGTGGCCTGATGGTGCACGTGCAGCAACTGTCATCACAGTTGATCTAGATGCTGAGCTCTTTTGGGTTCAGCTCGACCCTGTCAGCAAAGAACGACCGAAGACCCTCTCTTTAGGAGAATACGGACCGAATCGCGGCATTCCCAGGCTCTTAAGTGTGCTGTCCGACTACGAGGTTTCCGCGACATTCTTTGTGCCGGGAGCCGTGGCTGATCGTTATAGCGAGACTCTTCGGGCCATAGACCGAGCGGGTCACGAGATCGCAGCCAAGGGTTACCTGCCGAGTAGCTTTGTGCATTTCGACAACGAGGAACAACGTGATTCTCTTCGTCGCTCCATTGCCGCAATTGAGCGCGCAACCGGAAAAAGACCGCGTGGATTCCGAAGTTTTGACGATATCGACGGCTCCACCCTTGAGATCCTGGTTGAAGAAGGCTTCACGTGGACCTCTGTACTCGCGGGAGATGATCGTCCGCAAGTTCAGCTAGTGGATAATTCCGGCGCGGCGACGTTGATAGATATTCCGTCGCTGTGGGAGCTCAATGAGTTCCGATACTTCGGCTTCAATTACGGGCCCGCGATGCCTGCGGGCCAGAATCGCCCTGCATCGTATGCGAGAGTCGCTGCTGACTGGAAAGATGAATACGATGCCTACGCTGAAGCGCGTGCGTCGTTTGTGCTGACGTTGGATCCACAGTCAATCGGTAAGCCGGGACGAATCTCTATTCTCAGAGAGGTTCTGGAACACATTCGTAACCGCGGGGATGCTTGGTTCACCACAGCGGGTGAACTCGCAGATTGGTGGAGAGACTCCTCATACGCAAAAATTCCCGAGGGTGCAGCGGAGCCTATCCGGCGGCGTACGATTCGCCAGATCGATACCGAACGATGAGTGATACATTACGGCTCGGTATTCTTCTTGGAGACGGGATCGGGCCGGAAATCGTACCAGTGGCAGCGCATGTTGCAGATATTGCAATGGAGCGGTGTGCGCTCGACGCGATTGAATGGGTCGAGTTACCAATGGGGCTGGAAGCAATTACCTCCCATGGGTCAGCTCTTCCCGAAGCAACACTTGAAGCCCTCGCAAGTTTGGATGGATGGCTGTTGGGCCCGCACGATAGTGTGAATTACCCAGAATCACACCGGTTACAACTGAATCCATCAGGCACATTGCGCAAGCATTTCGATCTGTACGCAAATATTCGGCCCGCGCGGTCCTTCCCGGGTGCCGATGCTGTTGTGCCAAATACGGACCTTGTGATCGTTCGTGAGAATACAGAGGGATTTTACGCTGATCGCAACACCTTCCGAGGCACTGGAGAAATGATGCCAACGCGCGATGTGGCGATCATGCACGGAATCATTACTAGCGAACGGTGTGAGCGGATCGCGCATGAAGCATTCAAACTTGCTTCCAGGCGTCGCAATCATGTCACGATAGTGCACAAAGCTAATGTCTTGCCGATGAGCTCTGGGCTGTTCTTGGAAACGTGTAGGGATGTAGCTGCGTTCTATCCAGACGTTACCGTTGATGATTTTCATATTGACGCGCTGGCAGCACGGTTAGTTCGACGTGCCGACGAGTTCGACGTTGTCGTGGCAGAGAACATGTTCGGTGACATTCTCTCCGACCTCGCAGGAGAGATCGCAGGTTCACTCGGACTCGCCCCTTCAATAAATGCGTCCCAAGACCGCGCCATGGCGCAGGCCGCACACGGCAGCGCCCCAGATATCGCCGGAATGGGCCTGGCAAATCCTTCAGCAATGATACTTTCGACGGCGCAGCTTTTGCGTTGGCTCGGCACGCAACGATCGAATGATCGTTTGCACGAGGTCTCAAATGTTATGGAGGGTGCATTGGAACTGACAATTGCAACCGGACCGCGAACTCAGGACATGGGTGGGGTTCAAGGCACAGCCGAGTTCTCTGAGGCCGTCATCGAGAACGCGAAGACAGGTTTACGATAGGGATGAGTTCTGCTAACAACGCTTTCTACGCCCGTAACAGGTTCGACCTCGAAGATGTACAAGTTTCGGAAGAAGTGAAAACTGAAACTATCCTCACTCTCACATCGCACGAGTCTCGTCGGAAGTTCTGCGACCAGCAGGTCGGTACTGACGTAGAAACTGCGATACTAACCTCGGCAAGGAGCGCACCGAGCTCTTCGAATCTTCAGGCTTACAGCATCATCGTTGTGCGCGATGCGGAGCGACGGGCCCGTTTGGCCGAACTCGTGGGAGACCAGGAGAGCGTGAGACAGGCGCCGTTGGTCATGGTGTTCTGTGCTGATATTTCTCGGCTACGATACGTTTGCCAACGTCAGGGCCACCCGTTTGCGGCAGACACTCTCGAGATGTTTTTGCTCGCTTCCATTGATGCAGCGCTATGTATGCAGAATGCCCTCGTGGCTTCTGAGTCGCTAGGTCTCGGTGCAGTTCCTATTGGATCCGTGCGCAATCATCCAGAGCAAATTGCAAAGGAACTGGGGCTACCTGAGGGCGTATTCGCGGTGGTGGGCTTGGCCGTCGGTTACGCAGTGGGTGAAGGGCGAGGGGTTAAGTCGCGGCTCCCGTCCCAACTCACTGTTCATGAAGAACGATACAGTTCGGACGGGCTCGATGCTGCTCTTGATGAGTATGACTCGACCATGATTTCCCGTGCGGTATATACCGGACGACGGGTCTCTCTGGGTGTTGACCAGGTCGACCCTTTTGATGGGGATGACCGTTATGGGTGGAGTGAACACACTGCACGGCGCTGCTCGAACACCTTAGGACTTGGACCAGCGAGCCTGCGTGAGCGGTTGAAGCAGGAAGTAAAGCAGAGGGGCTTTCTGCTTCGCTAATCCGTTGCGAACATAGGCGAAACACTATTCGCGACCCATGATTTCTCGGCACCACGTGGGCCTGGCCCCAGAAACACGTGTGGCCCGAGCATCGCCCGGGCCACACGCTATGTCACCAGTCTTACTTGATGAGCGGGATGTTGAAGATAAATGGATCGCCGCCGCCGCTCCGGTAGGTCTCGATGACCTTCGTTGCCGCGATGATGTGAAACACAAACAGCACGAGGTGCGCGATACCAAGCACCAGTGGGCCGATAACAGGGATGAATGCGAAGATCCACCCCACCACGCCGAGTGCTGTACGAAGCAGGGCGAAGTTCAGGTTTGCTGCGTGGAGCGCACGAACCTGGGGATTACCCTTGTCTTTCTCAATGATGTAGAAGATGAGCGCCGGAATCCAGAGGAAGAACACCGAGAGCCAGTAGTTGAGCGTAAGGTTGCTCGCTGGGTCAGCCGGCGGAACCTGCTGTGGTGCACCGTATCCGGGAGCCGCGTAGCCCTGCTGCGGCTGCTGTGGCGCGCCGTACACCGGTTGCTGCGGAGCTCCGTATGCAGGCTGCTGTGGCGGAGGAGTTGCGCCGGGAGGCGGTGGCACGGCACCGGGCGCATCGGGTGCGGCAGGCGGCTGTTGCCCGAGTGGTTGCTCACCGGATGGCTGCTGGGGCTGGCCCGGAGTGCCTTCACCTTCGGGTGGGAGCGTAGTCATTCAGGTCTCCTCCTTTGGAGCGTCACGTGGTGGACTCGACGAGTGGATCTCGACCAGGTAATAAGAACACTACCGTGATCGTACCGTTTGAACTAGAAGACGTCAGGGCTCGGCGTTGCGGTGTGGAGGATCGACACGTCTGCGTGACGGTCGAATCGGTACCCGGTGCCGCGCACGGTGCGCACGATGTCTTGGTACTGGGCGAGCTTTACGCGGAGCCTGCGGACGTGCACGTCGATGGTGCGCGCGCTCGGAATCTCTTCGCCCTCAGCGTCTGCCCACAGCGTCTCGATGATCTCTTCACGGCTGACCGTGCGGCCCTCGCGAAGCACGAGAAACTGCAAGAGTTCGAACTCGCGGAAGGTGAGTGTCGCGGGCACGTTGTCGAGCAGCACGCGCTTGCGCGAGAGATCGAGCACGACGCCGCTCGCTGCCCGGTCGAGATCCTCGTCGTGCTTCTGGCGCGCGTGGGCTGCCGGATCGCCGAGCGCGAGCCGCACGACGTCGATGTCGCGGCCACCCGTGCCTTCGGGGGCGAGAGCGACCGCCGCGTAAGTTTCTGCAGCGGGTGAGAGCTGAGCGACGAGTTGCTTAATCTGAGCGACGATCGCGCCGAGGTGTGGATCGTTTGAGTTCAGCTTGTCTTCAGAGAGCCCGACGTAGAGGGCGAAGCCGCGCACCTCTTGGCCAGCAGGAAGCTGACGGGTGTGAGTGGGTGTTGCCTGGGTGACGTTTGCGTGGAGAGCCATGATGATGAAGTCCTTATGCGGGTCCCGGTTGCGGGAGGTGTGCTGCGAGTGTGTGGGTGCGCTATGTGGTTGCTCTCACGGCCGCGGTGTCATAGTGCGGATCACGTGTGCTGTGAGCAAGCCGAGCGCCTGAATCGATGAAACGTGCGTGTCGGTTACTTACACATTCGGCAGCACATAGCATCGCGACCGAGCATCATCATGCCGGTCATCCCAAAGTTCACCTCGGAGGCGGACTGGGTGCGAATAGAGCTATGCATACGGTCAAGTTAAAGGTCAAATTGCAAATCTGTCAAGCTGAGCTCTCAGATCGGGCCGCAAAACCGGCCCAGAATCAGACCGTTCCGTAGAGCCGGTCGCCCGCGTCGCCTAAGCCAGGAACGATGTAGGCGTGCTCGTCGAGCCCCTCATCCATCGCTCCGAGCACGAGCGTGACGTTGCGGCCTGCGGCGGCCTGCTTGATGACCTCGACGCCCTCTGGGGTGCCAATGATGCAAATCGCGGTGATATCGTCTGCACCGCGTGCAAAGAGGAACTCAATCGCAGCCGCAAGCGATCCACCCGTTGCGAGCATGGGGTCGAGCACGAAGCACTGCCTGCCCGCGAGCGAGTCGGGAAGACGCTCGGCGTAGGTGGTCGGTTCGAGCGTTTCCTCGTCACGCACCATGCCGAGGAACCCGACCTCGGCGGTAGGTACGAGCTTCACCATGCCCTCGAGCATGCCGAGCCCCGCGCGCAGAATCGGCACGATGAGTGGAAGCGGCTCGCTCAGGCGCACCCCAGTTGTGGGTGCGACCGGAGTCTGAATCTCGACCTGATCAACCCGCACCTCTCGCGTCGCCTCGTAGGCGAGGAGCGTCATGAGCTCTTCGACGAGCAGGCGGAACGTCGGCTGCGGGGTCTTTGCGTTGCGCAAGACGGTGAGTTTATGGGTGATGAGTGGGTGATCTGCCACGAAGACTCGCATGCGCCTATTCTATTCCCGTGAGCACTATTCCAGCATCGCCCCGTGAGCGTGCGGCCATGTTTGCGGCGCTCGAGGAGGCGCGGATCGGGGGTGCCGCAGGCGAGATCCCGGTCGGGGCGATTGTGCTCGGACCAGATGGCGAGGTGCTCTCGAGGGGGCGCAACGCCCGCGCGCACGGTGTGGATCCAACGGCCCACGCCGAAATCGTCGCGATTCGCGAGGCAACCACCCAGCTCGGCGACCGGTTTCTCGACGGTTGCACCCTCGTCGTTACGCTCGAGCCGTGCACGATGTGTGCGGGAGTGATTCTTGCGGCTCGTGTGCCGCGGGTGGTATTCGGTGCGTGGGATGACAAGGCCGGTGCGGTAGGGAGCGTCTACGACTTACTGCGCGACGGGCGGCTGCCGCATCCCGTGCCCGAGGTGGTGTCTGGCGTGCTGGCCGAAGAGTGCGCGGCGGTGCTCACCGAGTTCTTCTCGGAGCGCCGCGACCAGGGCATCGGGTCGAGATAGGCCCGAGGTAGTAGCGATCGGGTCTATAGTCCCTGCAAACTTGTGATCCCTACACAACCTGTGTGATGCCCTGAGCAGTTGCAGCGAGCGCGCCGAACAGCGCGAGGCCGAGTGCGATCCGCTGCGCTGCGTGGGCCGTGACGACGTGCCGCAGCAGCGACCCCGCGCCGAGTCCGAGCGCGACACATCCGAGCGAGCCGAGCACGAGAGGAATCGGAAGCGCGAACGGGAGTTTCACAGCGGTCGACGCGATGTTCATGACGAAGGCAACGGCCTGCGCCGTCGGGATGAATACCCGCATGGGCATGGCAGTCGCCGCACCGTAAATCGCAAGGGCTGGCCCTCCGACTCCCGCCGTGACGTTGCTGAACGCCGAGACGGAGCCCGCGAGGATCGCTCCTGTTGGGTGTGAGAGGAACGGCATCGGGCGCCTGAGTAGCGCGAGCACGACCGCGAGCACCGTGAGCCCGCCGACGGTGATCAGCAGGAAACGCGGATCGAGCAGGCGGACAACCACGATGCCGATTGGTACGCCGACGATGAGCCCGAGGAGCAGCCGCCTGACGACGCGCCAGTCGGTATCGGCGTACGTTCGGAGGAGCACAAACAGTGCGATGACGGCAGACAGAATATTTGCGAGGAGAATGCCGTCGAACGGCCCGAGCACGAGCACGAGCAGCGAACCGCTCACGAGAACGAATCCGAGCCCGGTGATGCGCTGGAGCGCCGCGCCGACCGTAACCGCGAGCAGCGTGAGCGCCCAGGTCACGCGTCGGGCCCTGGCGCCCGCGTGTCCCGAAAACGCCGCTCGCGCGCCGTCACGCGAAGCCCGGACGCGATGAGGCGGCGCACGAGTTCGTGCCCGCTCACAGGCGTGGCTCCGGCAGCCACGAGTTCCTCATGGCGTTCCGCTGGCACGTCGTAGTGGTCGAGATCGAAGCCGCGTACGGGGATCCCGTTCGCGCGCGCGAACGCATGCAGTTCCTCGAGATTGTCGTCGCTCACGAGGTGTGCCCAGAGCCTGCCGTGAGCGGGCCAGCGAGGATCGTCAATGAGCACCATGTTGGGTTCTCGATGACTAGTCGCTTGACAGCATGACGATTGAGCTCGTCGTGGGGGCTGGGAGGGTGGGGTCGATCCACACATCTGGTTCGATGTAGATAACCCGGGCCGCTGGAACTGCCCCCCGCACCCGGCGCTCGGCGAGGTTGATGATGACCGAGACCTCGGCCATCGTGGTGGCCGCCGCGAGCGAAATCTTTGCGCCGACCATGAGCTCGTCGGGGCCGAGGTAGAGGGTCTTCATGTGAATGACCTTCTCGACGTCTTTCGAGTCGATGAGCGCAGCCTGGATCTTTTGGTGGTCCTCGAGTGTCGCACCCTCGCCAACTAGGAGGCTCTTCGTTTCGGCGCCGATGATGAACGCGACCGCAACGAGCAGCACACCAATGAGGATGGTGCCGATTGCGTCGAAGACACTATTGCCTGTGAGCACGGTGAGGCCGACACCGAAGAACGCGAGCACGAGACCGGTGAGCGCCGCGAGGTCCTCAAGCAAAATAACCGGGAGCTCTGGCGACTTTGACCGCCGAATGAATGAGAACCACGAGGAGTCACCCTTGAACGGCCGGCTCTCGCGAATAGCAGTGCGCAGCGAGAAGCTCTCGAGCACGATTGCGATGGCGAGCACCACAAGCGGCAGCCACCACTGCTGGAGCTCGTGCGGGTCGCTAATATTCGAGATGCCCTCCCAAATTGAGAACAGGCCACCGACGGTAAACAGCACAATTGCCACAATGAACGCGTAGACGAAGCGCACGCGCCCGTACCCGAACGGGTGCTCAAGGTCTGCCTTGCGCTTTGCCCTGCGGCCTCCGATGAGCAGAAGGAGCTGGTTCCCCGAGTCTGCGAGGGAGTGCACGCCCTCAGCGAGCATTGATGATGAACCCGAAATTGCCCATGCGATGAACTTTGTAATCGCAATGCCGACGTTTGCGAGCAGAGCCGCGATTATTGCGCGGGTGCCACCCTGAGCACTCATGTTTGCCTCCCTGGCGGTTGCCTCTCGATCACAGTGTATGGGGAGACGCATTCTGAGGGGCTGAATATATGCGAGTCTTGAGCTATCCACTCGTGCGATATCGCAGTCTCCCCTCCCGACCGGTCACGGTTTCGTGCAGACTAGAAACCATGACCTCGCCACACAGCACAGCCTCCCTTCCGCGCACCGTCATGATCGGGGTTGGCTCCATGGGCGGGGCGATTTTGCAGGGGCTCCGGCGCCCCGAGGTCGAGATTCCCAGGCCGATTACCGTGACAACGCACTCCCGTTCGAGCGCCAGCGCTTTTGACGGCGCCGATGACATCGTCGCGCTCTCTTGCGAGGCGGATCCCCAGGCGAATCGCCTCGCCGTTCGCGGCGCTGAGCTCGTGATTCTCGCGGTGAAACCCTGGATGGTCTTAGACGTTGCCCGAGATATCTCGTTAGACCTCGCTCCAGGCGCCATCGTGGTGAGCGTTGCCGCTGGGGTGTCGAGCGAGCGGCTCGAACTCGAACTCCCCACCGCACAGGTAGTTCGTGCGATGCCAAACACTCCCTCACACATTGGGCGAGGGGTGACGGGAGTCGCCGGTGGATCCACCGCGAGTACTGACGCCGTGGAGACCGTGCGGCACCTCTTTGAGACCGTGGGAGACGTTGTCGTCGTGGGGGAAGACCAGATGAATGCGGTGACCGCAATTTCAGGATCGGGGCCCGCCTACCTCTTCCTGTACGTTGAAGAAATGACGGGCGCCGCGCTGCGCATGGGATTCACCGAGGAGCAGGCACGACTGCTCGTTACCGGAACTGTGTCTGGTGCGGCGGAGTTGCTCGCGCGTAGCGGAGAGAGCGCAGAGCAACTGCGCAAAAACGTCACGAGCCCGAAAGGCACAACCGAGCAGGCGATCACCGTACTGCAAGAGGCCGAGTGGGGCGAACTGTTCGATCGGGCGCTCGCCGCAAACCTGCGTCGCTCGGAGGAGCTCGCCGCTGATGATTGAGGCGGTGAGGCTGGGTGGCGAGTGCGTTCACCTCGGCAGGTCGGGTCTGGCAGCGAGCGAATCACTAGCCGATCGTCGCGAAGCGTTCAACATCCTCGGCAGTGCCAGACACGATAATGAGGTCGTGCGGAGAAACCACCGTGTCTTGCGTCGCGTGAGTGAACGGTTGACCGGGTGTCTTCACCCCAACAACTGTGACCCGGTAACGCGCGCGTACTTCGCTCTCGCTGAGTGAGCGACCGCGAATAGACCGGGGTGGATACATCTTCGCGATGACGTAATTGTCATCGAACTGGATAAAATCGAGCATCGAACCCGAGAGCAGGTGTGCAACTCGCTCACCCGCTTCGCGCTCCGGATAGATCACGTGATTCACGCCGATGCGCTCAAGGATCTTTCCGTGCGAGTGCGAGATCGCCTTCGCCCAGATCTGCGGCACTCCGAGGTCTACGAGGTTCGCCGCGATGAGCACGCTCGCTTCAATCGAGGCGCCGGTGGCCACGACGGCGACCTGAAACTCGTCTGCGCCGATCTGCTTGAGTGCCTCCATAGACTTCGCATCCGCCTGCACCGCGTGCGTGACTCGGTCGGCCCACTTTTGAACGAGTTCAGGGTTCGTGTCGACCACGAGCACCTCGCGGTCTTGGCGATCGAGCTGCCCAGCAGTCGCCGCACCAAACCGGCCCAGCCCAATTACGAGAACGGGCTCATCACTTCGAATCTCAACCAACGATCGGCCTTTCTTCGGGGAATCTGAACATGCGTGATCGGCTCGTCGCCGCGACGGCCGCGGCGAGCGTGACCGTGCCAACGCGGCCCGCCCACATCGTCGCGGCGAGAATGTACTTGCCCGAATCGGGCAGCGCTTCTGACAGTCCGGTCGAGAGCCCACACGTGCCGAAGGCCGAAATGACCTCGAAGAGAGTCTCGTCAAGCGTGGTGCCGGCAAGGTGCATGATCGCCGTGGTCGCGACGAGCACGATGGTTGCACCCCAGATGAGCACGGAGACTGCGACCCGGAGCACCTCGTTTGGAATCCGGCGCCCGAAGGCCTGCATATCCTTGTAGCCTCGGGCCTCGGAGTAGGCGGCGATAAACAGTACCGCGAGCGTTGTGACCTTGATGCCGCCCGCAGTCGACGCCGACCCACCCCCCACGAACATGAGCATGTTCATGACAAGCCGGGTGGAACCGTTCATCTCAGCGGGATCGACGGTGCCTAATCCGCCCGAGCGGGTCATGACCGACATGTACCCCGCGTCGAACAGTGTGCGACCGAGCGGCTCTGAGCCGAGCGTGAGTGGGTTGTTCCATTCGAGCGACCCGATGAGCAGCCATCCGAGAACGAAGAAGGCGAGCGTTGCCGTGAGCGTGAGCTTCGCATGCAAGCCAATGTGAGTGCGGCGGATCGAACTGCTTCGGATCGTGCGGTAGAGCGCGAAGATGACGGGGAAGCCGATGCTCCCGAGAAAGACGCCGAGCGCGAGCACGCTCAAGAGGTAATAGTCGCCGAGATGCTCGGTGAGGCCGTCGTCGAGCGGAACGAAGCCGGTGTTGGTGAACGCCGACGCCGCGAAGTAGAAGCTCTTCCAGAGCGCGTTCCAGAAGCCCAGTCCGTCAGCGAGCAGACGGGGTAGGATGAGTGCGGTGAGGGTGGCTTCGATCACGAGCAGGCTGAGCACGACAGCGGCGAGCAACCCGCCAATATCTCCGAGCCCCACCGCTTGGCGTTCAGAGGCACCTTTCGCTGTGCGATTGGGGTTCGTGTCGCTTGCGACGAGGAGGCGTTGCCTCAGGCCTAACCGTCGGGTCACCGTAAGGCCCAAGAGGCTTGCGAGCGTGAGCACGCCCACGCCTCCGATCTGAATACCGAGCAGCACGACGACGTCACCGAAGACAGACCAGTGTGCGGCCATATCAACTGTTGCGAGGCCCGTGACACAGATCGCCGATACCGCGGTGAAGAACGCATCGGAGATTGGCGTCATCTCGCCAGTCTCGCTCGCGATTGGCAGCGCCAAGAGCGCGGTCCATAGGAGGATGAGAAACGTGAAGACGAGGATCGCGAAACGGGCTGGTGTCGCGTGAATCAAGGCATCGAACCACGAATGACGCCTGCGCTGAAAGGAGGACTTGCGGGCGAGTGCGCTTGTACTCACGTCTCCTTCTTTCAACCTTCAACAAGATCAATGTTGTCATGCTACACACCTTGCGAGATACCCTGGTCTGTATGCCAGACATTTTCGGAGTCATCGCAGACGCGACGAGGCGCGACATATTGCAGGTTTTGCTCGAGCGTCATGGTGCCGGTTCAGAAATCAGTGTTTCCGAGATCGTGAACCAACTGGAGATTAGCCAGCCAACTGTTTCGAAACACCTGAAGGTGCTCCGCGACGCCGAACTCGTGACTGTGCGCGAAGAGGGACAGCATCGCTTCTATTCGCTCGACCCAGAACCGCTCGAGATGATCGAAGACTTCGTCATTCCGTTCCTCTCCGTCGGGTTTGATACAGAGGTGACTGTTGAGTACCTCAATGGTGACGGAGAAACGGTCACGGGGCCTGATGGGCTGCATGACGACCCGATCATTTCGGAAGAGGCCGTTGAGGCTGCCGAGCGTTTCGGGCGTGCTGCCGCTGCTGCCGAGCACCGAGTCAAAGAACTGGTTGCTCGCTTTAAATTGCATTCCTGAGAGCTTCTCGGTTCGCGCGAGGCTCTTTCGGGTTGTAGACTAGACATTCTGTGGGCCACGATACGGTTCGGCCCGTACGGCCCGAGAAACTTTGTGAGGTAACTGAATGGGTTCAGTAATCAAGAAGCGCCGCAAGCGTATGTCGAAGAAGAAGCACCGCAAATTGCTTCGGAAGACGCGTCACCAGCGCCGCAACAAGAAGTAAGTTGAACTGGCGGTTGGCAATGATCTGAGATCGTTGTCAGCCGCTTTTTCGTGCTGTTTTCGTTCCATTTTGGTGCCAATTTTGTGCTATTTTCGTGCCAATTTTGGGGTCGTGTGCGACGGGTCCGGGTGGTGGTTGAGCGCGAGGCGTTCGGTACCGCACCCCAATCCAACCGACATCCTTATCTTGAGTAATTCAAATTAAGGCGCTAGACTGGAAGCATCATGACCGAGACGCAGACCGTGAACCAGGCGCAGTTGAGCGAACAGCTCAACGCGGTCGGCCTGCGCTCTACGGCTCAGCGACGCGCGGTCATGGAGGTTCTCGCGCGCGGTGGTCACTGGACCGCCGCTGACGTGTTCGATGCGGTTGCGCAAGACCTCGAGGGCACCTCGCTGCAGGCTGTCTACGGCGTACTCTCGGCGCTCGCCGAAGTCGGTCTCGCGCGCAAAATTGAGCCACCGAACAGCCCCGCGCTCTACGAGCATCGGGTGGGTGACAATCATCACCACCTCGTGTGCACCGAGTGCGGCGAGATCAAAGACGTGCCGTGTGCGGTTGGTGAAGCGCCGTGCCTCACTGCATCAGAGCACCATGGCTACGCGATCCACACCGCTGAAGTGACCTACCACGGCATTTGCCCGGCCTGTCGCGCGGCGTAAGCCACCAGCCTCGCAAGCCGCCAGCGCACCCTCACAGAGTTAAACGATTCATAAGCATCTCACCGTCCGACCCAATGTTCAGAAAGGTCATCATGTCAGAACAAAAGATCACGACCACCCAGACCGGTACGCCGATCGCAAGCGATGAGCACTCGCTCACCGTCGGTGCGAACGGACCCACCGTTCTCCACGACCGCTACCTCGTTGAGAAGCTCGCCGCGTTCAACCGTGAGCGCGTGCCCGAGCGCAACCCGCACGCCAAGGGCGCAGGTGCCTTCGGTGAGCTCGTGATCACCGAAGACGTGTCACAGTACACCCGCGCCGCGGTATTTCAGAAGGGCGCAAAGAGCGAGACCCTCATCCGTTTCTCGTCGGTTGCTGGTGAGCAGGGCTCGCCCGACACCTGGCGCGACGTGCGCGGCTTCTCACTTCGCTTCTACACGACCGAGGGCAACCTCGACATCGTGGGCAACAACACCCCGACCTTCTTCCTGCGCGACGCGATCAAGTTCCCAGACTTCATCCACTCGCAGAAGCGCCTCGGTGCGTCGGGCCTCCGCGACGCAGACATGCAGTGGGACTTCTGGACACTGTCGCCAGAGTCGGCGCACCAGGTCACCTATGTGATGGGAACCCGCGGGCTCTCGAAGTCGTGGCGCCACATGAACGGCTACGGTTCACACACGTACCAGTGGGTGAACGCTCACGGCGAACGCTTCTGGGTGAAGTACCACTTCATGTCCCAGCAGGGCGTTGTGCCGATGTCAGGCGACGAGGCAGAGCGCATTGCGGGCAACGACGCCGACTACTACCGTCGCGACCTGTTCGACTCGATCGAGCGCGGCGAATACCCCTCATGGGACGTGTACGTGCAGGTCATGCCGTACGAAGAGGCGAAGACCTACCGCTTCAACCCGTTCGACCTTACGAAGACCTGGTCGAAGAAGGATTACCCGCGTATCAAGGTCGGTACCTTCACGCTGAACCGCAACCCGCAGAACTTCTTCGCAGAGATCGAGCAGGCAGCATTCTCACCGGGCAACCAGGTTCCGGGCACCGGCATCTCGCCAGACAAGATGCTCATGGCTCGCGTGTTCTCCTACGCAGACGCGCAGCGCTACCGTATCGGCGCAAACTACAACCAGTTGCCGGTCAACCAGCCGCACGCAACCGAAGCGAACAACTACATGCACCAGGGCAACATGCAGTACCACTTCCCGCCCGCATCGCAGCGCGTCTACCACCCGAACTCGTTCGGCGCGGCAGGCGGCCCCGCAGTTAATGCTGCGGCAGGCGTCGAGGCGAGCTGGGAGTCAGACGGCGAGCTCGTGCGCGCGGCCTACACGCTGCGTGAAGACGACGGTGACTTCGTGCAGCCCGGCATCCTGTACCGCGACGTGTTCACGGCTGAAGACCGCGAGGCCTTCCACAGCACGCTGCTCGGCCAGGCGAACGCGATCACCATCGACGAGATCCGCGAGCGTTTCTTCCAGTACTGGACGAACGTTGACGAGGGCCTCGGCAGGCTCCTGCGCGAAGGCCACGCAGCTGGTGCGGGCGACACGGCTACCGATATCCACGAGTCAACCGACTAAGTCACGCGAGTGATGGCGAGCGAGTAGTTTCCTGCTCGCACCACGCGCTCTCGAAGGCCGGCGGGGGAGTTCCCTCGTCGGCCTTCGCCGCTGTCTGGGGCGCGAATGGCGTACCCTTGATGCGTGCCCGTAACACTCACACTCATCGGTAAGCCCGGTTGTCATCTGTGTGATGATGCTCGGGCAGTCATTGAGGAGGTGCGCGTCTCGGTCGCGAAGGCTGGCCTCGACACCGAATTGATCGAACGCAACATTCTCGAAGATGAACAGCTCGCACGGCTGCACTCAGAAGACATCCCCGTTGTGCTCATCGGTGAGAAGCGGCACGCGATTTGGCGTGTGGATCGCGACAAGCTCGAAGCCGCCGTCACAAAAGCCGGACGGGCTTCGAAGCCTGGCAGAGGCGCGAAGCTGCCGTGGCGCAAGTGATCAAGTGCTGAAACCCAAACCCTAAGGAGTCATTGTGACCGTACGCCACATCGTGTGCTGGAAGCTGAACGGCGAGACCGCCGAGGAGCGCGCTACCCAGGCCACTGACATTGAAGCGAAGCTGCGCGAGCTGCCGGCCACCGTGCCCGGAATTGTGGCGTTCGACGTGTTCCGCAACGAGTACAACGGTGACGTGAATTGGGACGTTGCGCTCGTCAGCGACCACCGCGATAAGGCGGCGCTCGACGAGTACGTGGTGCATCCCGACCACGTCGCCGTCGCGGGGTTCATTAAGGAGCGAGTCGCGCAGCGCTCGGGCGTCGACGCCGAACTTACATAGCGACCCACCGAAGAGGCTCTGAGGTATGTGCGCTCGCCCGGTCATCGTCGCTGCGCCCGATTCATTCAAGGGCAGCTGCGAAGCCATCGACGCCGCGCGCGCGATGCTCGACGGCGCGAGGGCTGTCTTTGGCGATGAGGCAGAGTATGTCGCGATTCCGCTCGCAGACGGAGGAGAAGGCACGCTCGACGCCATGCTCGCGGCGTGGGATGTCGAGGCGCGTACCGCCACGGTGCACGATGCCCTCGGTCGACCTCGCACTGCACGTTACGGGCTGAGCCCCGATGGTGCCACGGCGATCGTTGAGGCCGCCGAATCAAACGGACTGCCCTGGGTGGCAGACGCGAGGCTGCGCCCGCTCGAGGCGAGCACCGAGGGCGTTGGTGAGATCGTCATCGACGCACTCGACCAGGGAGCCACGTCGATTCTGCTCTGCCTCGGTGGATCGGCGACGAGCGACGGCGGCACCGGCATGCTCCGCGCGCTCGGCGTGCGGTTTCTCGACGCCGCGGGCCGGGAGGTGCCGAAGGGCGCTGCGGGGCTTTC
>JBEBUJ010000042.1:0-20529 GCA_040393365.1 Leucobacter denitrificans | reverse complement strand
GTTACTTCACGGCAGCCTTGAGCTTCGAGCCAACCGAAACCTTCACGCGCTTGCCAGCGGGGATGTTGATGGTCTCGCCGGTGCGAGGGTTACGGCCGGTGCGAGCAGCGGTGGTCGCGGTCTCGAATGAGAGCCAGCCCGGAATCGAAACCTTGTCGCCCTTAGCAACGGTCTCAGATACAGCGGCGAAGAGACCGTCGAGTACGTTCGAAACTGCAGCCTGGCTCTGGCCGGTCTCAGCGGCGATCTTTGCAACGAGCTCGGTCTTGTTGAGTGCCATGTTGTGTCCTTTCAGGGCGGTAACCGAATTTCGGTCGGCCCCTGATCGAGTACGGGGTGTCACCTCCGTGAAGAGGCTCCGATCAGTTTGATCGGTATGAATCTACCCTACGTTCACGCAAAAGTGGCAAGATTACGCGGATTTTCTCCAATTAGGTGTCGCAAATTCTCATCTCTGGGCGAATTTCTGTCGCCACCCACCCCAAATCACACCGCCACGGGGCGCAAATCTCAATGTGGGGGGGTGCAACGGGTATGATCCACCCCGCCACTTCAACGGAAACTTCGAGCTGTTACCAGCTCGACTTCGTAATGCCGGGAAGCTCACCGCGGTGAGCCATATCGCGGAAGCGAACACGCGAAACGCCGAACTTCGAGAGCACACCACGGGGGCGGCCGTCGATAACGTCGCGGCTACGCACGCGAACGGGCGAAGCGTTGCGTGGCAACTTCTGCAGGCCTACGCGAGCAGCCTCACGGCTCTCATCGGTGCCATTTGGATCTACGAGCGCCTTCTTCAGCTCGAGGCGCTTTTCAGCGTAACGAGCGACGATTTCTTGACGCTGCTTGTTCTTCGCAATCATGCTTTTCTTTGCCATGATTTAGCGCTCCTCTCGGAATTCGACGTGCTGACGGACCACCGGGTCGTACTTCTTGAGCACGAGACGGTCAGGGGTGTTGCGACGGTTCTTGCGGGTCACGTAGGTGTACCCGGTACCTGCGGTCGAACGGAGCTTGATGATCGGACGTACGTCCTTATCCTTTGCCATTAGAGCTTCACCCCACGCTTCTGCAGATCTGCAACCACTGCCTCGATGCCACGAGCATCGATCACCTTGATGCCCTTAGCCGACAGGGTGAGGGTCACCTTGCGGCCGAGCGAGGGCACGTAGTAGGTCTTCTTCTGGATGTTCGGATCGAACCGACGCTTGGTGCGACGGTGCGAGTGCGAAATGTTGTGTCCAAAGCCGGGAACGGCTCCGGTCACCTGGCACACTGCTGCCATGATGTTTCCTCTCATACCGTGAGACCGGACGGTCTCACCCAAGATTTCTTGTCTGCGGGTTCCCACTGTGTTTGCACACGAGCTTCGGTTCCCGCGGTCTGCGCACTGGGACTGCGCACAGCCAAAGATCAACTTTACGGCATGATCGCGTATGTTGCAACGTGGGAACGCCAAGATAGAGACAAGCGTGGGACCCTAATAAGGCGTAGGCTAAAGGCAGTGCGCGCTATGGCTGCGCGACACTCGCGGCGGTGTCCGCGGCGAAGATCACAACATAAAAGGAGTCGCTTTGCCCGTGTGGACAATCTTCACTGCCGACTGCGGATCCGCAACAGACTCACACTGATCACGACGATGCGCACGCCCATGCTCAAGAACGGCACCGGCCACGGTCCGAGCGAAGACGTGCCCGGACAGCAGGTTGGCAGCATCGTTGAGCGAATCGCGTCAGCGATTTCGGTCGGAATGCTTGCTGTTGGCGAGCGGCTTCCTGCAGAGATCGAACTCGCTGGCCAGTTTGGCGTCGCAGTGGCGACGCTGCGCAAGGCCCTCGGGAGTCTTCGGGCACAGGGCATCGTCGAAACCAGACGGGGACGCAATGGCGGCACATTCGTCGTCAAAGCTCCGTTTCCCACAGACGAGTCACTCACCGCCGCGCTCGCTCACAGCAGCACAGCGGCGCTCCGTGACCTCGCAGACGAGCACGCAGCGATTTCAGCGACGGCCGCTCAACTTGCCGCTGAACGCATAGCTTCGTCCCAGCACACGCGCCTCGCCGAGCTCGCATTCGGAGCTCGCGAAACTCACGGATCCCAAGAGCGATCACGTGCCGACAGCAGATTCCATATCGAAATCGCTGTACTCAGCCAATCACAGCGACTGCTCACCGCCGAGCAGCGACTGCAAACTGAAACCGCGCCGCTCCTCTGGTGCGAAGCCTTCTCGAAGATTTCGGTGCAAGACACATTTAACGAACACCTCGCACTGGTCATGGCTATCGAGCAGAGCAACCCGGGCGAAGCGAGGCGTCTCGCAGAGGCTCACGTCAGGGGCAATATCCGCAGCATCATCGAAGCCAAGTTCTCTCTGCCCGATCCACTGAGCACAGGAAGCACGTCGTGACACCAGAGCACACAGTCGCGCAGCTCGCCTCTTGGTTCGAGCATAGGTTCGAGAAGCTCAGCTCACTTGCCGAGACCCTGACCTCGACAGTACATCTGGGCGCCGACGGCACGCTCGTGCTCAGCACAACCGCACAGCGCGCAATGAAGGCGGCAGCTACAGAGTTCTTGCAGCAGCACTCGGTTGTCGATGGTTGCGGAATTATCTTTGCGCCCTCAAGCCTCGGCACGAAATCAGGCGGGCTTGAGTGGTGGGTTCGAGAAGACGAATCTCGGTTTGCCCGCTATTCGTTCGGCGTGGTGCCGCGTGGCGACCGCTATTACAACTACGAACAACACGAGTGGTTCATCCGCGCATTCGAAGAAGGGCGCAGCGCTGCTGTTGGGCCCTTCATCGATTACCTCGGTGTCGAGGTGTACATTATGACGCTCACGGTGCCTGCGGTGGTCGAGGGGCAGCGTGTCGGCGCGGTTGGCACTGACCTGCAGATTGACGATCTGGAGCGCGCACTTCTCCCCATGTTGCAGGAGTGCAACTCCGACCTCGCTATATTGAGCCGTCACGGCAACGTGCTCGTCAGCAACACCGCGCAGTTTTTGCCGGGCGAACTCGTCTCAGATCCACTCCCGGGTTACCGGTTCGTATCGCTCCCCGAGGTCACCGACGGGATTCGGGTGATGGTCGCTGACTGAGGCTACTGACGAGAGCGGTAGCGGCGAGCCTCGTCAACGAGCCACTGAAAGAGGGCGTGCTGCTTCGGGTCTTTTGCCGCGGTGTCTTCTGGATGCCACTGAATTGCGAGCAGCGGGGCCGCGCTATCGGCAAGCTCAAGCGCCTCCGGCACTCCATCTTCAGCAGTTCCGACGACCTTGAGACCCGAACCAACCCGCGCAACGGCCTGATGGTGGTACGACGACACCTCAAGTGAGGCGACCTTCATTACGTTGGCGAGTGTCGATTCGGGATCGAGTTCGACAGCGTGCACGCTGTTTCTGTGCATACTGTCTGCCGACAGGTCTTGCACGAGCGATCCGCCATACTCCACGTTCAGGAGCTGAAAACCACGGCAGATCGCGAGAACTGGCATCTCTATCTCGGTCGCCGCCGCGATCATGTCAGCCTCGAACTGGTCTTGTGCTTCGAAGTCTGCGGTCGAGGTCGCTTCATGCCGGCTCTCGCCATATCTCGCTGGATCCACATCGGATCCACCGGGTACAAGCAGTGCGTCGAACCCCCGCAAGCGATCATGAGCCGACTCGTTTGACTCTGCGAACAATGCGTGCGGCTCGCCGCTCGCACGAATCACCGAGCGGAGTACCGCCGATGCGACCGCGCTGCCGTCAAATCGCAGCCCATGGATCTGATTCGACCACATTCCTGTGACGGCAATGCGCGGCGCGACCTCAGACGTCGTCACCGCGACCCCTCACCGAGCGGGAAGTCGAGCAGCGGCATCCACTTCTTCCACACTGCTTCGAGCGAACCGTCGGCGACGACTTCGTCGAGTGCGGTATTGATCTGCGCGCGCAATTCGTCGTTTCCTGGAGCGACTCCGATCCCCCAACGGTTGCCCGTCATCGCGGTGAATGCGAGGTCAAAATCTGGGTCGTCTTCCGCAAGTGGAACCATCACGACGTCGTCGTCGACGAAGCCATCAATCTCACCAGAGCGAGTTGCCTCGATCATGTCGCCGAACACATCATCACTGGCTCCGAAACTCACGAGTTCAACGCCCGGAAAGTTCTCAGCGAGCTTCATATTCGTCGAGTTCGCAATCGCACCAATCCTGTACCCGCCGAGATCGCCCGCAGACCTTGCGGGATCGCCCGCGCGAACTATCACCGACTCATTGAACACAGCGTAGGGATGCGTGAAATCTACAAGGGCGGATCGTTCAGCGGTCATTCCTTGTCCGCACCACACGGCATCGGCGTCACCGCGTCGCACAGCCGGAATCATGTCTTCCCACGGGAGCATGACCCACTCGATCTCGGCACCGAGCCGATCAAAGACGAGCTTCGCCGCCTCTGGTTCGTATCCATCACGGAACTTCCCATCTGGACTCTTGTCGAACAGCGGGAGCGCCGCAGAATCGATGCAAGCAAGTCGTATAGTGCGGGTCATGGAATCGCCTCCCAGTACTGATCAAACTCCCACTGCGTGATTTGACCGCAGTAGCGGGCCCACTCGTCACGCTTCAACTGCAAAAAGATTCGAGTGAGCTCTTCCGGCATTGCACCCATGAGATACTCGTCTGCCCCAAACGCATCGATCGCCATGCCGAGCGTGTTCGGCACAACCACCTCTGCGATCTCTGGTGTGGGCTTGCCCGGATCGCCCGGATCGAGTTCGGCCTCGAGCCCGTGCTCGATCGATGCGAGCAGGTACAGGTGCGAGAGGTATGGGTTGACGCTCGCATCGGGCAGCCGGTACTCCATGCGCCCATTGGCAGAAATGCGGATCGCAACCCCTCTGGTGTCGAGTCCCCAGTCTGCACCTGACGGGGCAAACTGGCCGGCGTCCCAGTAACGCTTATAGGAGTTCACGGTGGATCCCATCACCAGCATCGAGCCTGGGGTGTGCAGCAGCATCCCGGCAATCGCGTTACGGGCGATCTCGGTGGCGTGCAGTTCGACACGACCGTCTTCGACCACGTTCTCGCCATCGCGCCACAGGCTGAGATTGTGATGGCAGCCGTTCCCCATCTTCCCGTTGTACGGCTTCGCCATGAAGCTTGCCTCGACCCCGAGCTCGCGCGCGACCTGCTTGCAGATCTGCCGATAGGTCGTCATGCGCTGAGCCGTGATCTCAGCCTTGTCGTATTCCCAGTTGAGCTCGATCTGACCATCATCCTCGTAGTCGCCCTGGATCATGTTGAAATCGAGTTGCTGCCCGTAACTGATGACTTTCTTGAAGATCGGTCGCATCTTCTCGAGGTTTTCGACCTGGTACGCGGGGCTCTGATCATCCTTGGCAATGACGTCTAGGCCAGGGCCTTTCCAGGTCATCTCGGGCTCAAGTCCGCTCCGCAATTCAAGACCGGTCCGCTCGGTGAACCCCTGGTGGGCGACCCGCAGAAGCGCACGAGTGTCGAGAGGAATGAGACGCCCGCCATCTTTGCCGAGATGCGGTGGATCGTAGGCGGTACAGAATATGCGACCGAGCTCTGGATCCCACGGAAGCGGTTGGAAGGTCTCAGGTTCGGGCAGCCCCCAGAACTCATGAGCGTGTATGCCGCCACCGATGAGCTCACCCTCGCGGCTGGTCTGCAGGTCGGTAAGCGCGGTGCGGTGAAACGCAATACCCTTACCGAGCATGCGCTTGTAGTGTTCCGCAGGCACGACCTTCGCTACTGTACGAGCGCCGAGTGTCGGCACGACATAGTAGATGTACTTCACGCCCGACCGTTCGATCTTGTCACCGAGGTCGGCGATGACCTCGGGACGCAGGTTCACGTCACGATGTCGGTCGAAGGCAGATGTGTCTGCGAGTGCTTCCCGAAGGTGAGCACCAAATCGGCCACCTGTCTTGAGGTCTTTCATGGTGATCCTTTCGCCTTTGGAAGGTAGTGAGACTAACGAACCGAGAAGGTGACCGGCAGCTTGAGCGGGCCGTGATTACCAGAATCCGGTAGCCACACATCACCTCCGGGGCAATCAAAATCTGTGAAGGCCTCGGCGAGTTTCGGAAGAGCAATGCTCATGTCGGCACGGGCGATGTAGTGCCCGAGACAGTGGTGCATGCCACCCCCAAAGGTGTGGTGGCGCGGGCGATCCGTCGCGAGAATATCAACCTCGGGATCTGGATACGCCTCGGGGTCGGTACCGCTGGCCATAGTGAACAGGTGCACCGTCGTGCCCTTCTTAATCTCGAGACCGTTGTACTCGAAGTCTTCATTCGCCTCACGAGTTACCCAGCGCGTAGTGGGGTTGACCCGCAGCCCTTCCTCCAATGCGGGAGTTGCGAGCTCCTCAGGCCTGCTGGCGAGCAGCTCCCACTGATCTTGGTTGCGCATGTACGTCTGCAATAGCAGACCGATCTGGTTGCGTGTCGTATCCATGCCCCCGAAGAGCATGAGCACGATCGCATTACGCAGTTCTGTGTCGTTGAGCTTGTCTCCGTGAGCGGTGAAGCCAATAAGTCGCGACACCACATCCTCGCCAGGGTCCGCTTTACGTTCTTCGATGAGTTCCTCGACGAAGTCGTATAGCTCATGCACCGCTTGGTCAATCGCTTCAATGTCGTCTTTGATCGTGACCGCGAGCGCATATCCAACCGTATTCGCGCGAGAGGCGATGAACGGCCAGTGCTTGTGGTCAAGGCCCATCATTGCGCAGAGCGCGCGCGTTGCGAACGGCTCGGCAAAGTCCGAGATGAACTCGACCGGCTCCCCTTTTGCGTGCTTCTCCTTGAGACCGCCGATCAGCTCGTCAGCGATCTCAGCGAACTGCGGTTTCAGCTGTTCTGCGACGCGCGGCGAGAATGCGGGGTTCAGCAGTCGCCGTATGCGGTGGTGCTCTTCTCCCTCGAGCACCAGAAGATTCTTTGACCACCAGTCATAGAACTTGCCACTGTGAACACCGTTATGCTCGGGCCATTTTGCGCTGCCCTGATTGAGGCTCTGATGCTTCAAAAGGTCGGTGACCTGCTTGTACCGCAGTACGGCTACGCCATAGTTGGTGTTCGCGTACCAATTGCGCTCTCGTGCGTCACGAACTTCTTCTGAACTCATCGCAAAGTTCTCGGATGAAATATCGAGGTACGGAACCTCTGTCGCCTGGCTCATTCGTACTCCCTCGTCGAATTTCGCTGTCATCACCGTTGATTGGTAAATACGTTATACATAGATCTTTTATTTCGCAAGAGAATACAAGCCTCGGCGAGAATCCTCTGAGGGAAGGTTGAACATATACCTTCACAAGATGAATCTTTACGGGGTACACTCTTGGCAGATCGGACTGATTCGCAAAGGAGCTGAGCATGCCGAGCGAACTTGTTCCCCGCCTCGCCGTGATTGGCAGCGGCCCAGCAGGCTGCTACTTCGCCCAGTCAGTGCTTCGCGGTGCACCCGAGGCCGAGATCACTATCTTTGACCGCTTGGCGAGCCCATTTGGCCTTGTGCGCTACGGCGTCGCAGCTGATCACCAGCACACCAAAGCGATCACGAGGCAGTTCGAGCGATTCTTCGCTCAACCAAATGTGCGGTTTGCGGGCAACGTCGATATTGGCCGCGACGTCACGCTCGATGAGCTACGCGAGGCATACGACGCGGTGATACTTGCGACGGGATTGAGCGCTGACCGTAGCTTGGGCGTGCCCGGCGAAACACTCTTGGGGGTGTATGGATCGGGTGGGATCACACGAGTGCTCAATTCCCACCCCGGTGAACGCCCAGTGTTCCCCTCACTCGGGAGCGACATCGTGATCATCGGTGGCGGCAATGTTGCAATCGACCTTCTCCGCTTCTTAGTGAAGGATCGCAGTGGCTACGAAGCGAGTGACATCTCCGACGAGGCACTCGAAGCCTATATTGCGAACCCCGCGGAGCGCGTGACCGTGTTGCATCGCTCCGGCCCGGCAGCGGCGAAGAGCGATCCACAAATGCTCAAGGAGCTGGCGGCACTGCCCCGTGGCCGGTACGAATCACCAGATCTTGCGAGCGTCGCGCCGACAGCCGAAGGAGATCGGCAGGAGGCAGCACGGCTCGCTGCGTTCGCCGAACTCACGAGCCCCGATCGGGAACCCACGTCTGCACCGGTTGTATCGCTGAGATTCAACACGATTCCTGTCGCATTCACCGGCACGAACCAAGTGGAGGGGGTGCGAATCGAAACCCCACGAGGCATCGAGACCGTCACGGCGACATCGGTCATCACTGCAATTGGTTTCGAACAGGCCTCGAGCGAGATCTCCGAGTTGACCGCAAAGCCCGCGGAGAGCGGCCGCATCGCGACGGGCCTGTACCGCACCGGCTGGGCGAAACGCGGCCCTCGCGGCGCGATTCCAGAGAATCGAGCATGCGCAAAGGGCGTCGCCGAAGAGGTCTTAGCTGATCTCGCCGCGGGGGTCATAGTCTCAGGATCCCCAGGATTCGATTCCTTAAGCGACAGTCTGCGTGCGCGTTCCATCTCGTACGAGCAGTGGACGACGTTGGACAAACACGAGCGCGAATCGGCAGCCGAGGGCCGGGTTCGACGCAAACTCACTGATCATGATGAGATGGTCAACATTGCACGTGATGCTCAAACGAGCGAAAGGAACTGAAGCATCGTGAAGATTACCGTGTTGTATGGAACCGAATCGGGAAACAGCGAGCTCGTCGCTGAGGACCTGGGTGCAAAGCTCCGCGAAACCCACGATGACGTCGAAGTCTTCGATCTTCAGGACTTCGATCCGGCCGATCTCACGCCGAACCATTTCTACGTGGTCGTGTGCTCGACGCACGGCGAAGGCGACCTGCCAAACACCGCAATCGACTTCGCCGAGAAGTTCGATGTGCTTCAGCCTGACCTCACGGGTCTGCGCTACGCGATCTTCGGGCTAGGCGACAGCTTTTACGATACATACAGCCAGGGCAGCGAACATCTTGACCGTCGTTTCACGGCCCAGGGGGCTGAGCGCGTTGGTGAGTACGGGCGCCATGACGCCTCGTCGTGGGACCTGCCGAGCGACATCGCGCTCGAGTGGCTGCCCGGAGCCATGGAGGCGGCAGGACTCGCACTCGCGGGCTAGCGTTTCTCAGTCCCCATCCACGCGAGCGGCCACTTCGTTGACAAAGCCCTGAAAGATCTTGCGCCGATCCTCAAGATCCGCGCCGGGTTCTTCGGGGTGCCACTGCACCCCGACCATCCAGGTCGCGGTGCGATGCTCAGTGCCCTCAACGATGCCATCGTGCGCCCATGCGGTGGCGAAGAGTTCGGGAGCTATTTCGTCGACCGCCTGGTGGTGCCCGTTGCGCACCGAAACAACCTCTTTCCCCATGACCTCTGCAATTCTCGACCCCGGCTCAAGCATGACCTCTTCATTGATAAACAGTGGATTGCCGTCTCCCTTGTGCAGAGGCCAGTTCTCGATGTCGGGGATAAGTGTTCCGCCGAAGGCCACATTGAACAGCTGCGATCCACGACAAATTGCAAGCGTCGTGAGGTCGCGAGCCGCAGCCTCACGTAAGAGACCTACACAGTAGTCATCAGCGCGGCGATCGATGCCGTACAAATTGTCGGGCAGTTCACCCGTGTAGCCGTACGCACCTGGATCGACATCGGCCCCACCTAGAAATACGATGCCGTCGGCTCCGTCAAACACCTCGGCCGCCGACTTCAGATCGGTGCCCGTCGTGTACTCGACGAGTCGCGGTCGGCCCCCGGCAGCGCGAATCGCCTCGAACGCGAGCCTCGTAGTCTCTTCTTGGATCGCGCCAGCGCCCCTACCCATTCCCGGAAACCCGAGTGAGACGACCATGGGAATGACCGGACCGCTCGGATTCTCGTCTGCCGACGGCTGAAACTGCTCTGGATCAATCGAGACGACCATCGCTCCACTTTCACTCTGGTGACGCGACAGCGGGCGACCGATACTGGCTCGGCCGCCCGCTGTCACTCAGCTGTATGAATATTATGCGTCTTGCGGCGCCACTACCTTGACCGGCCCACTCGCATCGCCAGCGGGGGCATCACCGCGAAGGTGCGCCTTGGTCGCCAGCATGTAGAGGAAGCCAACCACGAGCACGATCACGAGCACGATAAGCACCGCCCAGTCGAGGAAGGTGTTGTCATTCACCGGCCATGGGAACGAGATGTTCACGATCGCGAGGATTCCCCAGATGAGTGCAAGGATGTTCACCGGGTATGCCCAGGCCCCGAGCTTGAACTTACCTGCCGGCTTCCACCCCTTGAGACGGGCCCGAAGAGCCGCCAGTACGACCATCTGGAATCCGATGTAGATGCCAACGGTGCCGAATGCGATCAGCGCGGTCAGCGCGTTCTCTGCGAACAGCGAGAGCAGAATGAACAGCGCCGGGAACACCGCGGCGGTGATAACCGCGTTGCTCGGAACACCGCGCGACGGCGTGTGATGCGCAAGCCACTTCGAGGCTGGCAAGAAGCCGTCGCGGCCCATCGAGAAGAGCAGACGACTGGCTGCAGCCTGCAGACTCGTCACGCACGAGATGAATGCAATACACACAATGATCATGACGATGGGGAAGACTGGTCCGAATGCGTCGCTGATTGCCGCACTAATCGGGTTCGCAATTGTTCCGTCAGCCACCTTGGAGTAGTCGGGAACCGCGAGTACGAGCGCGAACACAAGCAGGTTGGCCGTGAGACCGCCTACGTAGAGCGTCATACGCATCGAGCGCGGCACCTGGCGGCTCGGATCCTTGATCTCCTCAGCAACGTCACCGTTCGCCTCGAAGCCGTAGTACGCGTACATACCGATGAGTGCCGCCCAGGCGAATGCACCGAAGTACCCGCCAACCCCGCTGCCGAACGGTCCATCGGCACCGATCGTGGTAATCGTTCCGTCAGCTGCAGTGATTTGGTTCGTGAAGAACACCGAGAACGAGTGGCCCGGATGCTCGGGATTATCGCCCGCGAGGAAAACAAAGTTGCGAATAATGAGGTAGACGCCGATCACCACCGAACCGATCATCTCCGCGAAAAGCCCCACTACGGCTGCGATACTCAACACCTTGGTTCCCGAGTAGTTGAGAATCGATGCGATTGCCAACGCACCAAACGCCACCAAAATCGTGGCTCCTGCGGTCGGTGCCGGGCGGGTCTCGTCATAACCAAGGAACGCATCGATCAAGAACGGCGCAACGCTGTATGCGACGGCGGCAATGGTGCCGACAAGCGCAACCACGTAGATCCACCCGTTCATCCATGCCCACTTGCGGCCCCAGAGACGACGAGACCACGGGTAGACACCACCGGCGACCGGATAGTTCGAAACGACCTCACCGAAGATGAGTGCCACAAAGAACTGTCCGACGAGCGCGATGGTGAGTGCCCACGCCATGGGTGGACCCGCGGCCATGAACGAGAATGCGAACATCGCATAGATTCCCGCGATCGGTGAGAGGTAGGTGAAGCCGAGGGACACATTCCCCCAAAAACTCATCTCCCGCTTGAACGTAGTGTCGTAGGAATAGCCGAGTGATGCCAGATGTGCGGCATCTTCGTCGTGTCCTGGCGACATCGATGTGTGAGCCATGATGCTTGTACTCCTTTGTACGGTCACCGCCGACTTGACGCCGACGATTAGGTATTAAAGTACATGCAGATGTTTTATTCTGCAAGGAACACAAGGGACCATCGTTGCAATGGGTCCGGGAAAGTTACTGATTAATTTATCTGTGCATGAATTTCATTGCCACAACACCGCAATCACGACGTTGAGCACGCCAAGACCGGCAATCGCTCCGAATGTTCCGGCGGACACGTCGGGCTTCTTGCGATTGAACAGCGTCAACGCGACCATTGCGATGAGCACGACCATCTTGAGCGAAATCTTCAGATTGTCGACCGGCTCGTCGAGCATGTACTTGAATACGACCAGCAGGAGACCCGTCAAGAACATCGTGTTGAGACCGTGAAATAGCCCTGGCACGATCGCACCTCGGCCCGCCTTTGCAGCCGGTATCTGTGAGAGGGCCGTGCCGAAGACGGCCGCGAAACCGATGATGTGGATGATGACCAGTACGCCTTTGAGGATCTCCATGACCTTAGCCTAAGCAACGACAACGTACCATTGGTAGCGTGAGTGACCCGAAGATCCTGCTGTACTACGCATTCGCGCCCGTTGCCGACCCAGAAGCAGCGCGCCTCTGGCAGCGTGAGTTGTGCGAGTCGCTCGGCCTGCGCGGCCGCATCATCATCTCGAAACACGGCATCAATGGCACCGTTGGCGGCGAAATCGATGCGTGCAAGCAGTACCTCAAGCGCACACGTGAGTTTGGCCCGTTCAGGGGCATCGATGTGAAGTGGAGCGATGGCACCGGTTTCGCTGAAGCTCGGCCCACACTACTTCGCGGGGTGGATCGCAGCGCTCCTTGGAAGCAGATCGCAGATTTCCCGAAGCTCAGTGTCAAAGTGCGCGACGAACTCGTCGCATTCGGCATCCCCGAGGAGACACAGGTCGACACCAGTGGCGTCGTGGGTGGCGGCGTTCACCTGAGCCCCGAGAAGGTGAACAAGCTCGTTGCAGACCGCGGCGATGATGTTGTGTTCTTCGACGGCCGCAACGCCTGGGAGGCTGAGATCGGCAAGTTCAAGGGCGCAATCGTGCCCGATGTCACAACGACGCACGACTTCATTGCGCAGATCGAATCCGGGGCGTTTGACGACATCAAAGGCAAGCCGATCGTCACCTACTGCACCGGCGGAATTCGTTGCGAGATTCTCTCGGCCGCGATGGTTGCCCGCGGATTTGAAGAGGTGTACCAGATCGATGGCGGAATCGTGCGATACGGCGAACAGTTTGGAAATAGCGGCCTGTGGGAGGGGTCACTTGCGGTGTTCGATGGCCGGGAGACAATGGAATTCGAGCCGGGCGCGAAGGTGCTCGGCACGTGCGTCGTGTGCGGATCCGCCACGTCATCACTCGCGAACTGTGCCGACGGTGCCTGCCGCGCGCGTCTTGTCGCCTGCGACTCACACGAAGCAGCGCACTGCCAGGAGCACGCGGCCGCCCGGGTCTAAACATGTCGATCACGCCATCACCAGAGGATCGCACAATCACTGAGATCGAAAGCGCTGCTCGCGTTCAATCGCTCACGCTCGTCGATAAGGCACTCGACCGCGTACTCTCGGTGCAGCGGCCGATCGTGCTCGGACACATTCGACGGCTACGCGCCAAGCACCCCGAGGCGAGTCCCGCGGTACTCATCAGCTTGCTTGAGAAGCACTACCTCACAACCGTGATGGCCGGCGGAGCGGGGGTCGGCGCGACGGCCGCGATTCCCGGCGTGGGAACGGCAGCAGCTCTTGCGATTTCGAGCGCAGAAACCATCGGGTTCATTGAGGCGACGGCGCTGTTCGGTCACGCAGTTGCCGAGGTGCACGGGCTGGTCCTCGCAGACCGCGACCGCGCCCATGCTGTGATTCTTGCGCTCATGCTCGGTGACGAGGGCGCCTCGCTGCTCAGACAGTTGACCGGTCAGGTCGCCGGTGGCACGATCAAGAGCGTCTTTTGGGGCGAGGTCATTACGAAGTCGATGCCGAAGAACCTCGTGAACCCGGCGGTGGATCAGCTTCGCAAGCTCTTCCTGAAGCAACTCGCAAAGAAGGGCACCGCATCAGTCATCGGAAAGGTGATTCCCTACGGAGTTGGTGCAGTGATCGGCGGCACCGGTAATAGGCTCCTCGGGGGTCGCATCGTCAAGAATTCACGTCGCACCTTTGGGCCCGCCCCGCTGTACTTCCCAGTAGAGCTCGCGGAGGTCACGCCGAAAGTCCCCGCGAAGATCCGCCGAGCGGAGCGCAAGATGCTCCGTGCCGAGCAGAAGGTGCTGCGCTCACACGCTGCCGATCACCAGATCGAGACGCGCTCCTCAGGCGAGAGGTAGAGCCCATCACCCGGCTTCGTGGCGTATGCCTCGTGGAACGCCGCGAGGTTCTTCACGATCTGGTTGCAACGGAACTCGTTCGGTGAATGTGGATCGATCGTGAGCAAGCGCACGGTCTCTGCCGGGCGAGATTTCTGCTGCCACGCCTGCGCCCAGGCGAGGAAGAATCGCTCTGCGCCAGTAAGGCCATCGATGACGGGCGACTCGGCTCCCGCAAGTGAACGCAGGTACGCTTTCCAGGCGATCTCGAGACCCGACAGGTCGCCGATATTCTCGCCGATGGTGAGCTCACCATTCACCTTCTGTCCGTCGGCCCCCTCTGGTGAGAGCGCGTTGTATTGGCCGATGAGCGCCGATGTGAGCTTCTCGAACGCCTCACGGTCTTGCTCGGTCCACCAATCCGTGAGTTTGCCGTCGCCATCGTAGCGCGACCCCTGGTCATCGAACCCGTGCCCGATCTCATGCCCGATCACTGCGCCGATCGCACCGAAGTTTGTTGCCGCGTCCCAGCTCGCATCAAAGAAGGGTGGCTGCAAAATCGCCGCGGGGAACACGATCTCGTTCATGCCCGGGTTGTAGTACGCGTTCACTGTCTGAGGCGTCATGAACCACTCGTCGCGATCGATTGGTTTGCCGATCTTCGAGAGCTCGCGATTGAACTCATACTCCGCGACCCGGCGCGAATTTCCGAGGAGGTCACCTGCGTCGACAGCGAGGTCTGAGTAGTCACGCCATTTGACGGGGTAGCCAATCTTTGGCGTGAACTTTGAGAGTTTCTCGAGTGCCTTCTCGCGGGTCTCTGCCCCCATCCAGTCAAGACTTTCGATCGACTCGCGGTAGGCCCCGATGAGGTGTCCAACCAGTTCGTCCATCGATGCCTTCGAGTTCTCGTCGAAGTGCTGTTCGACGTAGAGTCGCCCAACCGCCTCACCCATCGCGCCTTCGACGAAGGAAACGCCACGACGCCAGCGATCACGCTGTTCGGTCGCACCCGTAAGCGCGGTACCGTAAAAATCGAAGTTTGCCTTCGATATCTCCTGCGACAGCAGCGATGCCGATGCGCGCACGACTGCCCATGCGAGCCAGGCCCGCCATGCTGGAAGCTCTTCCTCGGTGAGCAGCGCAGCAAGCCCCGAGAGTGCATCGGGTTGCGCAGCGACCACCTCGGCAAACGCGCTCTCGGGAACGCCCATGGCAGCGAGGTACGCCTTCCAGTCCAGCTGCGGAGTGATGTCTTGCAGCCCAGCAAAATCGCGCAGGTTGTAGAGCTTCTGAATGTCACGGCTCGCCACGGTGTCCCAGTGCGATGAGGCAATGCGCTTCTCGAGGTCGAAGGCGAGACCCGCCAGCCGATCCGCCTCACTCACACCCGCGAGCGTAAGCATGCGCTCGATGTGCGTGGTGTACTGCTCACGAATCTCGGCAAACTGCTCTTCACGGTAGTAGGACTCGTCTGGTAGTCCGATGCCGCCCTGCATCACAAACACGATGTAGCGGGAGGGGTCGCCCGGATCGTTGTCAATGAACATGCCATAGAAGCCGCCAAGCCCCTGCCGTTCGAGCTCGGCCGTGACCTTCACGAGTTCTGGCACCGAGGAGATCGCGAACACGCGCTCGAGATCGTCCCAAATAGGCTCGGCGCCGAGAAAATCGACGCGGCCCGTATCCATGAAACTGGCGTACAGCGCAGCGACCTTGGAGGCCTCGGCCTCAGACCCACCAGTAATGAGCCCGGGAGCTGGCGATTCCGTGGTCGTAATGATCTCGCGCACTGCCTCCTCGGCGTTCTCGGCAAGCACGGCGAACGAACCATAGCGCGCTTTGTCGGCGGGAATCTCAGTGCGGGCGCTCCACTTGCCGGTCACGTGCCGAAACAGGTCGTCTTGTGGGCGGATCGCATGGTCAAGTTCGCCAAGATCGATGCCTGACTTGCCGAATGAAGGCGCTTCATTGCTCATGTGTGTAAGCCTAGTGCTGGCGTCTGACACCGGCACCTTGGTTCACTCTCAGCGATCCGCTCGCCCGGTTACCGGTCGCGATACTCTGACACCATGCTAGGCAGTAGCTCGCGTCGTGTGATTGACCGCAGAATCGCGGGTCTCGCCATACCCGCGCTCGGCGCGCTGGTCGCGGAACCACTCTTCCTCATTGTCGACTCGGCCCTCATCGGGCACCTGGGGGCAGAGCCACTCGCTGGCCTCGCGATCGCCGCGGCAGTTCTGCAGACGGCCGTCGGTCTCATGATCTTTCTCGCGTACTCAACGACGCCACTTGTCGCCAGGCGGCGCGGTGCAGGCGATATTCGCGGCGCGGTGCAGGCGGGCATCGATGGCCTCTGGCTCGCGCTCGGTATTGGGGTGCTCGTGGGGCTCATCATTTGGGCGCTCGGTGCTCCGCTCGTCTCGTCGTTCGGGGCTGACCCTGGCACCTCCGAACAGGCGCTCACCTACCTCACGGTGTCATGCATCGGGATTCCGGCGATGCTCGTGGTGTTCGCGGCGAGTGGGCTCCTTCGCGGGTTACAAGACACGCGCACCCCGTTGGTTGTCGCGACCGTCGGATTTACACTGAACGCACTACTCAACTGGTGGTTTATCTATGGCTTCGGCTGGGGCATCGCGGGCAGCGCTTGGGGCACCGTCGCAGCTCAGTGGTCAATGGTGCTCGCGTACATCATCGTCATTGCGCGCCATGCAGTTCAGGCGGGAGCATGCCCGTGGCCCCACCGCGACGGACTCTCGCAGACAGGCCGCATGGGCGGGTGGCTGTTCATTCGCACCCTGGGCCTGCGCGCCGCATTCCTTGCCACCGTGTTCGCCGCGACGAGCCACGGCACGACCGCGACCGCCGCCTATCAGGTCGTGTTCACCATCTTCACGACCGCTGCCTTCGCACTCGATGCCCTGGCGATCGCCGCGCAGGCACTCGTTGGTGATGCGCTCGGTGGTCGTGACCCCGACAGGGCCCGCTCTGTCACCAAGCGCACGGTGTTTTGGGGATTCGTGTTCAGCGGAATCATCGGAGTGGCACTTGCCCTGTTGAGCCCGTTCATCGGGTTCGTCTTCACGAGTGACCCGTGTGTGCTCGAAATTCTCCCACCGGCACTCGTCGTGCTGGGTCTCACGCTCCCGCTCGGTGCGTACGTATTCGTGCTCGATGGTGTGCTCATGGGGGCTGGCGACGCCCGCTACCTCGCCTGGACGAGCCTCGTCAACGTTGCCGTGTACATGCCAATCCTCTGGGCCGTGACGCGGCTCGTGCCGAGTGGCGTGCCCGCTCTCGTCTCGCTCGTCGCCTGCTTCACCATCGTCTTCATGCTCGCGCGCGCCGTGACGCTCGGCCTGCGCACCCGCGGCAGTCGGTGGATCGTGCTTGGCGTGTAACAGCCTCAGACATCCCATCACCACGAAGAGGCCCCGATCCGCCTGACGCGAACCGAGACCTCTTCGTCTGAGCGGGGCTACGCCTGGGTCTGACCTGCCCTACGGCGAACGGTCACCAAGAACGCGCCGCCAAGGAGGAACAGCGCACCAAGCGCGAGCACGGCAGCCGAAGCTTCAGCCCCCGTTGCGGCGAGCGCTCCCACCCGAACATCGGTCCACCCGAGCAGGGTGCCATCGAGCGCATAGACCGCGATGCGGTGGTTGCCCGCTGTGGTGTCATTCGGGATCGTCACGGTGATCGCTCCCGCGGAATTCAGCGTGCCTGCGCCGATCTTCACTGGGGTGGAGTACATCCACACCTCGACCTGCGTGCCCGCATGTTGGGCACCGACCGTGATCGTGATGCTGTCACCCGGGTTGGCCGAGTCAGTGGATCCGACCGCACCACCACGGTTACTGTCAGTCAACGAGGCGCCAGGCAGCGGGGTCACCGTGCCGGGGGTCGAGCCGCCGTCACCCGATCCACCCCCATCGGATCCACCGCCGCCACCGGAACCGTCACCATCGGAACCACCGCCATCGGAACCGCCGTCGCCTGAACCGCCGTCGCCACCAGAGGACTGCCCACCCGGGAGCGTTCCCACACGCAGTGCCTGCGAGGTGAAGCCGTCGGCGAACCACCACACGGGTCGCTGACCGTCAACCGCGAGCGAGGCCGGAGCCGTGGCGAAGCCTTCGTTGTTAATATTCGGAAGGCCCGCCGGTGCCGCAAAGTGCGCGACTTCCGGGGTGTCGGTGCCGTTAAGGGTCAGCTGCGCGGTCTTGCCCGCGCATCCGTCGTCGCACATCGCCCAAAGCACGCCGAGGGCGGTGTCGTAGTCGAGGCCCATGACGCCAGGGAGGCCGGGATCAAGCGTCGCGACGAGAGTCGCGGATCCACCGCTACCGAGCGCGAATGCGAACACGCCGCCACCGTCTTCAACCGCCACGAAGAACAGTCCGTTGCCCGCATAGTCGCCCGGCACGTATGGCGCGTCGGTGTTGTCGTCCCAGAGCTTGCCTACAAGCGCATCGTCCGAGATCCACTCAACCGCCTCTGCACCGAGGTTCGCGCCGACTGGCGGCAGCTCGGAAGTAATGTCCCACTCGGCAACTGCGATGAGGTCAGAGGCGTCCTCGTTCGGGTTCACCTGAAGGATCGTGTTCTGGTTGACTCCCTTCGCGCTGTTGTCACGCTCGGCGACAACGTACACATTGCCTGCGCCGTCGACCGTGATGCCTTCCGAGTCGGGGCCTGCGGCACCCGCGTTGCCAGCATCGCGCTGGTACCGCACGCGCTTGCCGTCTGCCCATCCGTCGACGGGAGTCACAGAGCCGTCGGCCGAGGCCTCAAACTTCCAGATGCGCCCGGTGCCGTTATCGACGAGCCAGAGGAAGGTGCCGTCGGCGGTCTCCTGCACGTCGAGACCCGAACTATCCTCAAGGAACGTCGGGGTCTGGTCGAGCACACGCACCTCGGCCGAGCCCGGCCAAGTCGAGACCACAATCTCGCCAACGCAGACATTCGGTTCGCCCTTAGTCGACTCAGCTGTGGCAGCGAACGGGCCGGTGCCCGTGGGGCAGCGCCCCCAGGTCGGATCGACGTGACCGGCAGGCCACGTGGTCGAATCGACGAGCTGGTCACCATCGAACAAGCGCACTGAGTCGCCGCCCCCCAGGCCGAAGTCGAAGTCGGCCTCTTCGAGCACGAGGTAGCCGGCCGCCGGAACGGTGGTGCCCGTGGGGATCGTGTACTCGTGAGTGTCGTCGTTATCCTTTACGACGATGCCGCCGATATCGAGCGCGGAGGTGGTCGGGTTGTACAGCTCGATCCAGTCACCGGGTGTACCGCCCGACGATTCGACCTCGTTGAGGCGCACCGGGTTACCGCAGGCGTTGCGGATACCGGGGGTGCCGACCGAGACGTCGATGAAGTCGCCAGTGCCGTCTTCGCAGCGGGCCCAGAATCCCTCTGCGTGGTTCGGGTACGCGTGCTCCGCGACAGAGCGACCCTGCGCGTTGCGAATGGTGACGGTGTCGCCATTGCCGAGCCCGAAGGTGAAGTGGCTCGTGCCGTTGAAGACGAAGTACTCACCGGGCTCGAGGATCGTGCCCTCTGCAAGCGGAATGACGTCAGTGGCGTGACCGGCCGGGTCGTTGTCCATGAGGGTCCAACCCGAGATGTCGATCGGCTCGGTGCCGGTGTTGACGATCTCGGCCCAGTCCGGCGTACCGTTTGAATCGATCTCGTTGATGGCGATCGTCGGTGGCACGCACTTGTTCAGCGCGCCGGGCGTCGCGAATGCAAGCTCGAACGAACCTTCGCCGTCAATGCAGCGCGCGTAGGAGGCAACTCCGAAATCGCCGTCAATGGCAGCGTGACTTGTCCACGCGCCCGTGCGGTCGATAAGTGTGCCAGTTGCGTCGAAGAGCCGAATCTCATCTGCACTGCCGATGCCGAACACGCCGAACTCCGTTTCGACGCCCTCGGTCAGGCCGATGTCGCCCTGCTCGACTACGAGAAACTCGCCAGCTGCGATGACGGTGCCTTCGAGGAAGGCCCAGCGGTGGTCTGTGTCGTCGGCGTTGTCACGCAGCTCGTAGCCCGAGATGTCGAACGGCTCGGTGCCGGGGTTGTACAGTTCCACCCAGTCGGCCGGCTGCGAGTCGACCTCGTTGAGCACGACGGAGCCCGGCACGCTCAGCGGGGCGCAGATGTTGGCGGTGCCCGGCGTCGGCACCGTGGCGTGCGCCCAGTCACCACTGCCGTCGACGCAGCGCGCCCACGTGCCAAGCGGCGCGGTGGCCTCGTATGCGTAGGTGTCGACCGCAGTACCCTCGGCGTTGAACAGCGTGACCTGATCGCCCTTGCCGAGGCCGAAGTCGAAGTTGGTGTCCTCGACGAACACGAAGAACTCGCCCGGCGCGAGCGAGACATCGCCTAGTGGCATGGCGGTGCGCTCATCGAGCTTGTCGTCGTAGATCCACCAACCGGCGAGTGAGACGGTTTCGCTGCCGCGATTGTATATTTCGACCTGGTCGAGGCCAGACAGGAGGCCCGATGCCTTGTCGTAGATAATCTCGTTCAGCACGATGTCGGAGGTGGTGCCGGGTGTGCCGGTGTCGCCACC
>JBEBUJ010000041.1:0-21900 GCA_040393365.1 Leucobacter denitrificans | reverse complement strand
GCGGTCACGATGCCGAGGATGATCAAGAGGATCACGCCGCCGCAGCCCCACTTGTTGCGCCGATAGATGACTACCCTGTCGTCGTCTGCATAACGGACCTCGTAGCCGCGCGCGAGTGCATCATCGAAGACGCGTGCAAGCTTCGGGTGTGTCGGTCGAGAGCTCATGCATGCAGTGTACCGAGTGGGCCGCGAGGGCGTCGCCCATGTTTTGCTTCGCCTCCAGATCTGGCGGCGCTTCCAAGGGAGCAGCCCCGCCGAAAGTCACCAAGACACCACGCTGTATCGCATCGTGTTTGATCAAGGGTAATGTGAGCGCTCGAGTATCGTGACCACCACCTCGAACTGAGCATGAACTCGCTCGCTCGTTCGGAGGAGCTCAAGGAGCGTGCGGATGATCACGGTGCCGCAGAAGTGCTCATCGATGCCGCTACGGCGAGTGGTGACGGGTGCACGGTTCTGAGCCGCTGGCGGGCGGTGCGGCGGCCAGCCGGAATTCCGGCGAGGTGGACGCTACTCCCCGGCGCGGACGATGCCGAGTTCGTAGGCAAGGATAACGACCTGCACTCGGTTGGGAAGGTCGAGTTTCACGAGGATGCGGCCGAAGTGCGCTTTGACGGTGGACTCGCTCAAATGCAAGACCTCGGCGATTTCCCTGTTCGTCAAGCCCCGCCCGACCTGGACGAATACGTCCCGCTCGCGTTCAGTGAGGACAGAGAGCGCATCATCCTGAGGATACCGTCCCTGTGGTGTGCGGAGCTGCGGGAGCGCCACTTCGATGAGCTTAGCGGTCAGACGCGGGGAAGTGACGGCGTCACCAGTCGCCACGGTGCGGATCGCGGCGACGAGCTCGGCCGGTCTGGTGTTCTTCAGAAGGAACCCCGCGGCTCCCGCCCGCAGCGCGCCGAAGGCATACTCGTCGAGGTCGTAGGTCGTGAGAATCAACACTCGCGCATGAGGGAGCCGCGTGCCGAGCTCGCTCGTCGCCTCGATGCCGTTCGTTCCCGGCATGCGCACGTCCATAAGGATGACATCTGGCTTCAGACGCATCGCCGCACTGATCGCGGATGAACCATCGGAGGCTTCGCCGACGACGGCGATATCGTCCTCGGCCTCGAGCACGAGCCGCATCCCGTAACGCACCAGGTCTTGATCGTCCGCGATTAGCACGCGGATGCGCGCCCGCGGCACTTCATCTGCTGTCATTGTTGCTCCGTCCGGAGTCGTACGAGGAGCCGCCACCCGCCGCCTGGACGAGGCCCTGCTTCCACATATCCATCGTAGAACGCGGCTCGTTCCCGAATTCCGACAAGGCCCCTTCCCGGGTCTGTCACCGACTGCACTAAGCCGGAGTGATCCTCGACCAAGATTGACGCTTCTTCGTTCGTGAACGAGAGCGCGACGAGGACTTCGCGTACATCGCGGGCATGCCTCAGTGTGTTCGTAAGCGCTTCCTGCACGATGCGGTAGACCGTGAGCCCGACCACCGCGTCAGAGGCGAGTGTTCCGGTTTGTTGGAGGTGGACAGGTAGTCCGGCTTCCCGAGACTCCTGGATGAGTGCGGGCAGCTGCTCGATGCCGAGAGACATAGCAGCGCTGAGCGACGGGCCATCTTCGTCCCGCACCGCGTGGAGCAGACGGCGCATCTCAACGAGTGCCTGCCGCCCGGTGTCAGCGACGCGTCCGATGGCCCGGCGCGACTCCTCGGGGCGGGAGACGGACGCGGCTTGCGCTCCGTCAGCCACCGCAATCATCACGGCGAGACTGTGCGCGATCACGTCGTGCATCTCTCTCGCGATCCGTTCCCGCTCCAAGACGGCTGCGATGTGGGCTTCCTGGTCCCGCTCCCGGCGCATCTGCTCCGCACGCTCCCGAAGTGCATGCAACTCTCGCCGACGATGCCCGACGTTGACTCCGAACAAAGTGAAGACCAGCGCTGCGATCGCAGCGATGCCGGTAGCACTGAGCCAGTCTGTCGGCCACGCGTCGACGTCAAGCCGCGGGGCGAGACCCAGGAACGGCGGCCCGAATCGGATACGGAGTGCCAGAGCCAGCGCGGCAAGCGCATTGGAGACGAGCGCGAACGCGAACGCGGTCCACGCCCGTCTCGCTGCCCCTTGCGCGCCGATCCCATAGAGTCCGGCGCAGACGAGGACCGCCTCGGCACCCGTCCCGCAGAAGAACGACACCGGCAACAGGACCAGCACCATGATGAACGCCACGGAGGGACGCCGCTTCCCTATATAGAGGGAAGCGAGTCCTGCTGCGAACAGTACGAGCAGCGGCCACACCGACGTGCGGAGCGATGATTCGAGCGACAGATAGCCGAGGAACACCGACGCAGCCACGTATGCGGCGAGCACGACAAGTCTCCCAATTGGGTATCGCCCGTCGCTGGGCACCGCATCAGGCACGGTGCCTGCCGATAACCAGGAGTTTCTTTTCATACGTCCTTCGCTTGGAGCACGACCGCACCTGCAATCAGTGCGAGCGCCGCCCAGGTGACTGCAATCAATGATCCCGCACCGAAGCTGATGTGCCCAGTCCACACGTCGAGAAACGGAGCACCGACCTCATTGATCCGACTCATCGCATCACCGGCGTTACCCAGCTGGATGATGCGCAGGAAGCGCGACACGATACCGAACGGCAGCAGAGACACTGCGATGGGAAACACGAGGGTGGCAAGAAACACGATGATCGATCCGGCCGTCGTGGAACGTACGAGGGTTCCCACCCCGACTCCGAACATCGAGCACAACCCAAGGTACAGAGCGGACCCGGCAAGCACCTGCAGGACGCCCGGGGTCGTCAGCTGCACGTCGAGGCCGAATTGCGCATAGATCGGCGTGTTCACTGCCCAGGCCGTAAACACGGTGAACGCTCCCGCGATCGCGCACGCGACCCCCGCCACGATCGCTTTCGCACTGAGCACCCGAAGCCGGTCGGGCACGGCCACAAACGTGGGCTGCACACTGCCGGAAGTGTATTCAGTTCCGATCACCAGAACACCGATGACGCCCGCTATGATCTGCCCGATCACCACGGCCGAAACAGTTACATCGGCCATCGTGCGCTCCGCAGAGAACTCTGACGGGACCCCCGACGACTCCAGCGTCACGCCCAGGAATAGGCTGCCGCCGACCCCGAACAAGATGATTCCGGCCAACCCCAAAACGATTGAGGGCAGACTGAAGAACTTGATCCACTCCGAGTGGAGTACATGAACGAACGCCGGACGAACCGTTGGAGCATCCATACGCCCACGCTGTGCAGTCACAACCATCACTGCGCCCCTACCTTTCCACTGAATTCAGTCTTTTCCGCGGTCAGCGCAAGATACGCATCCTCGAGAGACCCCTCGACGGTGACGATCTCCGTAAGTACGACACCTGCTTTCGCAGCAGCCTGTGCCACGCCCTCCGCGTCGAGATTCACTATCTCGAGCGTGTCATCCGCCTCGGTCGTCACGGTCACAGCTGTTCCTGCCACGGCCTGCACGAGCCGCGCTGAGTCCCGGGTGCGCACACGGACTACCGGTCGAGTAACCGAAGCAACCACCTCGCGCAGTGGCCCATCTGCCAGAATCGATCCCTTGCCGATCACAATTAGCTGGTCGGCCGACTGCTCCATCTCGCTCATCAGATGCGATGACAGCAGCACGGTCCGACCCTCCGAAGCCAGCTGACGGAGCAATCCCCGGATCCACAAGATCCCGTCCGGATCGAGGCCATTGACCGGTTCATCGAGGATGATCGTCTGAGGATCACCCAAAAGCGCAGCGGCAAGCCCCAGACGTTGGTTCATCCCGAGCGAAAACCCTCCCACTCGCTTGTCCGCGACGGAGTCCAGGCCAACCATGCCGAGAACCTCACGCACGCGCGCGGCACCGATACCATGCGTCGCCGCGATCGCCAACACATGTTTATACGCGGTGCGCCGCTTATTGGCTGAGCGCGCATCTAGCAGCGCTCCGACTTCTCGCATCGGTGCCAGCAAGTTGAGGTAGGAGTGACCGTTGACCTCTGCCGTGCCAGCCGTCGGACGGTCCAAACCCATGATCATACGGAGCGTCGTGGACTTGCCCGCGCCGTTCGGACCGAGAAAGCCCGTTACCACGCCGGGCTTAACGGTGAAGTCAATACAGTCCACGGCGACTTTCGCGCCGTATCGCTTTGTCAGTGATCTCACTTGAATCATCACACGCCTTTCGTTCGATCCCAACGCTAAGCATCGGTCCGGGAGCACGCATCGGCCTGGAGTCCAGACATCATGGAGAAAACGAGACTTGAGTCCTAGTTGCACACCCCAAGATGGTGCAAACAAATGCGAGGAAACCTTCATGGCAATTCGCGCAAACTACCCCGACCGGTAGTAGGCATGAACCCCAATACCCGAATCGGCCGACTTCAACAGTCCCAGCGGCCTGCAACGACATCGGCTACGGCCGACGCGCCTCATCGATCCGGTACTTGGGCCCGGTTTGCATCGAGCCGACATAATCAGCGTGGAAAGTCGCTGGCTGCGCACGCATCTAGGGCATGAGAAACGACAAAACCCCGGAACTCCCACATACTTGCGGCTAAGTTCCGGGGCATTTTGTCGGGATGACAGGATTTGAACCTGCGACCCCGTCACCTGAATAAAGAGCATCTGTCAAGTTACGACAAACCGCGATTATCAACGACTTACTGGAGTTATTTAGGAATCGGGTTGATTACCTCTCCCCATTATACCCGGTTATATCGGGGTGTTTTGGGTTGATTTCCATGAGTTTCACGTGACCATTTGCGGCCGGTGAAAAGAGGGGGAGTGCGCCGTTCCAGAATGTCTTTCGTGGCGCACTACGTAGTTATTCTTCCCTACTGATAGTTGTTCGCAAAGGAAGAACACGATGAGCGACTCTCTATTCTCAGACATAGAAGACGAGCGAACCGTGCGAGCACGATGGGTACCCTCGTTTGCCCGCCAAGTCGTACTTCTCGGCCTCTGCCTCCTACCTATGAGTTGTTCTGACACAGCGAAGGAAGGAACCCTCGACATGGCAGAGAGCTTCTCGTTCGAGAATATTTCCGACGAACGCACTGCGCGGCAGGTTCTCGCCTGCGTGGTATCGCCCGAAGATGAGATCACCGGCGATTTGCTGCGCAAGTTCACTGCCGTAGAGACAATACGACTCGCACTCTCCGACGAGCGTCTACCACGGGTAGACCGTGTAAAAGCACTGATGTGGCGTCGCCGGTTCGATATTGCGGACCGTGATGAGATTCAGAAAAGTATCGTGCGTGGAGTGGAATCAGGATGCGGAGTGCTTATCCCTGGAGACCAGGATTGGCCGACAGTTCTCTCAGAAACCGAGCCGTCACCACCCTATGCGCTATGGACAAGAGGCGACACGTCGCTCCTCCGCGTGAGCATGCCAGGACGCATAGCCTTCCTAGGTACTGATACACCGAGCGACTATGGCACTTGGTGGACTTCGACAGTTGCAGATGAACTTTCCGGAGAGGGTCTGCATGTTGTCGCATTGTGGGGCAAAGGGATTCCGGTCAATGCCGTACAGGCCTCCTTAGACATCGGCGGAAACCCCGTGGTCGTGGTTCCGCACCCCCTTGATGCCCCGGATGATGAATTGCGCCCTTTGTATGAAGAAGCCGCAACACAGGGGCTTCTATTGAGCGAGTGCCCACCTGGGCTTACTCCTCGCAGGAACTCTGCGGAAATAAGCCACAGACTCGCAACAGGGCTTTCGGGTACCACGATCGTTGTCGAAACTTCAGAGGATGCCGTTCCGATGGCAGCTGCACGTCGTGCGCGTGCATTGGGGGCTGACGTATTCGCGATTCCCTGCGACGTGAGCCGCGAACATACCGGCACGAATACTCTCATCGGCGAACAAGTCGCAGACCTAGTAAGTAACGCTGAAGACATCTTTGCAATCGTGCATGTCAAGATCAACATCGACTTGTTTGGCCCTGCGCAAAGGTCGTCTGGACTATCCCGTGACCACGCATCGCTGAGCAGGTAAGGCCGTCTTCAATGTCTCTCGATGGTCAGCTTGCGTTCGATATTGACGAACTGGTGCGCGAGGATCTGCGCGCCAGCGCCCCGGAGTGGCAGGGTGCCCCTTTGCACTTCACCACCCACTACTACGCGCCACAGGAACTTGTTGATGCGTTCCTGCACTGGAAGTTTCTCAACGGCAACTTCGGGTCGATCCCGCGCAGTCATATGTGGCACACCGATTATCACGGTATCGACGGCAGACTTCGATTCGGTGAACACGACCTGGTGATGTTCTCCGCCGACCTGCGCGCCGAACACGGGCACGAGGGGCCAGGCGATCTGATGCACATGGCGATGTGCGAACCGTGCGAATGGCATCAGATCAGCAAATCAGAGAACGATACCGCTGAAGGATGGCACGATCACGCGATCCCCGGGTGGCGGGAACTACCCGTAGTACCTGCTCAGATTCGAGTACGCAACGAAAAAGGACTGACCCCACTGGCGAAGAAGTGGATTGAGGCGAACTATCCGCCCGAGATGCAGATTCCGGGTGCGCCGATCATTACCGAGCGTGCCCCGTATGGCACGCGGCATGTCGCCGGTTATTCGCCGTGGGGTGGCTACGATCTTTCCTCAACCGCGCTCGATACTCCTCAGCCCATCGAGGAACCTGCACGGTCTCACGCTACGTCGCTTCTGAGCACCGCATCCGGGCAGCGATCAAGCGGGCAGCGATCACCGTCATTCATCGTCACGCGGTGAGAGCATCTGATCGAGTGCGTTCATATCGAGCGCCCCGTCTCTCAGCGCCGCTTCTGGTGTCGCACCGTTCAAGGCGTCGGGGTTGGGCGTAAGCCACCATTCGAGTGAGCTCCACCGTTGTTGATCGTCTGCTTGGCCGCCGTCGAGTAGGCGACGATTCGCGTGGATCACGACCTCGGGCACATCACCCGTGTTCTGGTCGAACTGGAACGCGGGATATGCATGTCGGGCGCTCCACAGCACTGAGAGCAGTGCCCCGTTCTTGCGGTAGTAGTTTAGCCTCGATGCCCGCTTGCTCGGCTCGGTCACAGCGGTGAGCAGCGCGACTGCTTCGCGAGTACCAAGGGCTTCGCTTTGCCGGAGTAGAGCCACCTGTTCGAGTCGCTGTTGGTCGCGGTGATACTGCGTAGCCGCAATCGGCTCTTGCTCCCATCCAGCTGGGAAACCCATGCTGGTCGCAGAGTGCGGCTGTGCCTCGATGAACTCGGCAAGGAGTGTACGGAGTCGATCGCGGTACTGCTGAGGTGCTTCGATTACGGCGAGCAGGTGGGTGAGGATCGCAAAAGTGCCGTAGACGCGACGCACGGCGGGCGGCGTATAGTCGTCATCAGTCTTGCCTGTTTCCAGGTGCGCGAGTTCAGGAAGCCCGTCTGGGATAGCGATGGTGGCGTTGATATTACGGTTCCAGATACGGGAGTGGTGGGCACAGATGTTTCGTACTTGGCGCAGATGCTCCATCCAGTTCGATAACGCCGAGGGGTCACCACGGCCATCACTGTCTAGCACATCCCATTCTGCGGCGAGCAGTTCGCGCTCTGCCGAATCAAGACCGTCAAGCAGGCGGGTGAGCCTGCCCAACTGCATGACCTCGGTGGCGACCCAGATCGGTAGCGGTTCACCGTAGTTCTCCCGGAAGTGCGCGGCAAACGCTTCGGTCGAGATCTTCTCGGCGTGTTTCTGCCGGTCGAGCCATTCGTGATGGTCTGATTCTTCCCACCGGCAGTCACCATTGCAGCCAGGTATATTACACGCACGAGCCCGCATCTTGGTAAACCCAGGGTTGAAGTGTTCATCTTCAAGATGCGCGAACGGCCCGTACTTGCCGAGCCGGTGACCAAGCTCGAAACGCAACGCGACCTCGACCTGGGCGATTGCGTCAAGCAAGGCTCCCCGCAGCTGCTCATCGAACGCGTACACATCGAGCACGCCCGCCAAGGTGGTGCCAGGCATGAACTGCGATGGCCGCTTCGAGTTCTCTCCCGAGACTGGAAGCCGGTAGGGATACCAGTAGCCAGATAGCCGGTAGTAGCCGATACGTCGCAGCGCGTTCCGGGCAGCGTCACGGCTCGCAAGCGTCATGCCGCGCTGCTGGAGCCGGTCGATCTGCGCCTCAATGGCGAGGAACGGCTTCTCGTAGGTGCTGTCTGCCATGACCCTGCCTAGAAAAAGAACTGGCCGCCTATCCTTGTCGGAACTAGCGGCCAGCCGTGGTGATACCAGTATAGCCCCATTCTGCCCCGCTGTGGGGTTTTCTTCCCACGCTCACAGGCTCCATCAAGTGGGTGTGAATCCACAGTACCAAGCGGCAAACCAAACAAGGTGCTGCGGTTTCGCCGTATGAGGCGTACAGTGGAGTTCAAACGGCAAATAAAAGCCCCTCGGGGATAGCGGAGCAAGTCTGGCCGCGAAGTTCTTTGTAAATGATTCTGGTGCCGGTAATCAACAAAGGACTCCGCCATGCTCACACTCATTTTTCGCCTCAGCGTATTCGCCAACGATCTGCTGCAACGCTACGCACCCACGAACCGTCTACTCGCGTTCCTGCGCCGCCGCGAGAACCTCCGCTACGGCATCCTCGCCATGCTGCTTGCGATCCCGTATCTATTGATCGGGCGCGGGATCGTCGCCCTGATCGACATCGGCGCACCCGAGTGGCTCTACCTGGTGTTCATGCTCACTTTGTGGAATGCAATCAAGATGCTCGCAATCGGGCCAGTCACCCTTACGATGCTTGCCAAGGCCAAGTGGCGCGAAGCACAAGCCGCAAAGCGGGAACAGGCAGCGCAGGAACAGCCTGCGCGAGAGTACGCAGGCACCAGGTAGCCGCAGTGCTCAGAACAGCGTCGGGGCATCGTAAGTCGGTGCGGCTGCCCTGCGCGCCCCGCGCGCGGCACGAGCGGTAATCGCGGTCAGTGGTTCGCGTGGGTTGAGGAGGTCTGCGAGCACGGCTTTCACGTCGCTCCAAATGTCTGGCCGATCAGCGTGCCGACCCTGCTCGCACGCCTGCCGTAACTCGGCGAAGAACTGTGCGCGGCGTTCGAGTGTGGAAAGTTGCTCGTCGTAGAAGCCGTGCAAGTCATAGTGCGCAATAAACCCGAAATAGCCCGAGTTGTACAGCCCCTCGTAAAGCTGCTTCGTGAACTTTTCTTTGGGACAGTCAGCCGCGATGAAGCGGAGTAGCGAGTTCACAAACCTCGCCTTACGCGCGGCGGTGCCACTTTCCCATCCAGAGTCCACAAACTGATCTGGGGTCACGCGCGCACTCATATCTCGCTCCCGTGCTCTTTCCGAATAGGTCGCCAACAAAGTGCGCAAAGAGAGCCGCGAACGGGTCAGCGGGTCGGGCCGCTGCGGTCACGGCCTGGCGCAGTCCTCGGCGGTGTCGACTGTCGCGTCTGCTTGCTGAGCTGTTGTGCACGGATAAGGGAGGCGGTCGCGCGTTCGTAGTCAATACGCTGCGCCACATCTTCCGGTTCAGCACCGAGCACGTCGCCGTCTTCGATGTTGTAGCGATCGCGGTACGCAGCAACGGTCACCAACTGCGCCCGCCACCGCTTCACCTCAGCCTCACCAGTTGGCGGCACTCCAGCTACCTGCACCAATCCCGAGCCAGACGCGAGCGCGAGGTCGACGAGCCCTGCGGCGCGTGCCTCGATCAGTTCGCGCCGTTCCTCCAACGTTTCCCGCATCTCGGCAGTCATCGCCCCTGTTGCTTCGGGTATCAACCCGACAATCAGCCGAGACCGCGAAGCGCCACCAGCAGGAGACATGCGTGCGACTGCGCGTTCCAGCCGATAGTGCAGCACCGACGCAATATCGTCTGCGTCACTGAACCCCCGCGCCTGCACCAGCCTAGGCATCAAGGCATCGACCGGGTGCCCGTCTGCCTCCGCGTGACGTAGCTCAGTAGCGAGCGCCCCGAATGTCTCCGAGCTGAGGGCCTCATCGACCTGCGCTGCGGTCAGCCCGGATGCGGCAAGGAGCCGTGCCCAGCGGTCTTGCTGCGCCGCGCCCGCGATGGTCTCGTATTCAGCGGCGAGTTGCGCGATGCCTGCCCAGCGGTCGTGCTCGTCGGTGATGGTCTCGTGCACTGATCGTTCTGCGACGACGTGCTGGAGCACCCCGTGGAGTACGGTGCGGGCGGTCGCGTCAGAGTTCTCGCCCGGTTGCGGCACACTGTGCGCAGGGTCGAGCTTGTCTACTGCGACGTAGGCGCGGTTCGAGTAGCGGCCGCGCGTCATCGACACGTACAGTACTTCGCGGGTCGTGGTCGCCTCCACCAACGTGTGCGAGGTATCGACAGTCACCCCTTGGGCGCGGTGAGCGGTGACTGCGTAACCGAGGTCGACGTGCTCGGCAACATAGGCAGTGGGCAGCAAGATTCCTCCGCCGCGCTGCATCGTGGGCGGGCGCACGAACACCGACCCATCAGCACGCACATTGATCACCACCCACCTTTCACCGTTGCGCACCCAACCGTGAGCAGAGCGCAGCTTGCGGTTGTTTTCTCTTGTGATAATCGTGTCGCCCACGCTCAGGTGGCTGCCGTCATGCAGTTCGACCTCGCGTTCGGCATCAACGTAGCCGTGGGCGATGAGGTCCCGTCTCGCCCGCTGATTCAAGTCGGTCACGTTCTCGACAGTTTCAGCGATCAGGATGGTTGATCGCCCGGTCTGCCGGTCTTCCCACCAGGCGCGGTAGGCAGCCTCGGCCATCTCGTCAATAGTGCCGCCCTGGATTCTGCCGTGCTCGATGTAGGTGTCGATCACGCTGGCGCGGCCGTGCCGCAACTCGAGCGAGGCACGTTTCTCCCACTCGTTGCGGAACCGCCACACCTCGGTAAGCTCTGGCGCATCAGCCTGACGGTCGTTCACGATCAGAGAGAACGCCCCACCCACATCGACAGCCTGCAACTGTGCCGTGTCGCCCACGAGTAGCACTTTCGCCCCGACACGCTCGGATTCTCTCGTGATGAGGTCGAGCGAGTGGGTGCCCGAGAGCGACGCTTCATCGAGGATCACAAGCTGATGCTTCGTGAATGTGCGGCCGGTGCGCTCGAATATTTCCCTCCACTTCGCAGTGTTCTCGGTCGTGATGCCGAGTTCGTCGCCGAGCACCCCGGCCGCGACCGCTGACGGTGCGAGACCCACCACAGACCCCTCACCGTATTTCCATTCCCACGCCCGCCGCAACGCCCCCAAGGTGGTGGTCTTTCCGGTACCTGCGGGGCCAACCAACACATCGACCGTGCGCCCAGACACCGCAATGCGGGTGAGCGCCTCACGCTGATCTACACCGAGCATTCGCCCGTCACGGTCAGGCACAGTGGCGAACTGTTCAATCGTGGACAGGGCGAGGCGAGGGCCGGTCAAGTTCCTCGACCTTGCAAGCAGCCGATCCTCAGCCGCCAACAGAGCAGCCGACGAGAACAACGTCGAATACTTCGGCCTGAACCTCGTCGTACCGTCTGCGCGTTGAAACTCGACCGGGGTGACCGCAAGCTCTGGCGGAGTGAGACGCAGCGATGCGTGCTCTGCTGCGTCAGCGATCATCGCCACGACCACTTCCCGATCCTGGGTGCTGGCGAACCGCAGCCACATCGACTGTCTCGCTGCTTCGGCGGTGAGGTTCCAGCGCCGCCACGTTGAACGCTTCTCACCTACGGTCTCGATCACTTGCGCACCGAGTGCGGCGATCATCTCGGGCGGCACATCATCGGCACGCAGCAACCCTGCACCAACCGTCTCGGGGTGATGTTGCCATGCCACGCGAATCGCCCACGCGGTCGCATCCTCACCGAGCACCTGTGTTGCGCGTTCACGCCACTCAGTAGTGAGGCTGTCGAGGGAACGCACGTCTTTCTCAGGGCGCGTTGCAAGGGTCGCCTCCTGCAACATCTTGATCACCTGCGCCGCACTCGGTCTGCGCCCGTAGCGTTCCACGAACTCGGCGATCAGGCGCTCTTTCTCAATCTCGATATGGCGGGCACGGTTCGAGAACTCTTTGATGAGTTCTTCGGGCACATCGGTGACCGCCCAGGATGCGTTCCGCCCACCACCCTGCTCGCGTTGCTCCCAAGACACCCCGAGGAGCCGGGTCAGGGAATCAGCGAACACCGCTTCGTGGAGTTCACTCACCGCCACCGTCGCGGCGTGAAGCGGCCGACCGTCGAGGGCGAGCCACTTGCCGGTCTGCGCGTGCTGCACTTTGTTCGAGATCACGACATGCGTGTGCAGGTAGGGGTCGTGCAGGCGCGAGTCGTAGTGGTCGTAGGCTGTTGCGATCAGCCCGGCCACGTCGAGTTGCAGTGTTGCACCGTCAGGGCCGAGCGCACCACCCCGTGTTGCAGCGACCTCGCGCTCCATGAACTGCAACACATCACCAATCGCTTCATGGTGCGCCTCCCAGATGAGTTGTTGCGTGCCCGCATCAGCGACCGCCCACAACACCGATGCCGACTTCGGGATCGAGAACGTGAAATCGTAGCCCGCGACCGCCTTACGGCTCTTCTTCGTAGCCTCCTCAGCCTCGATCCGCACCACAGCCTCAGCCCGCCGGGCAGGTGACAGGGCAGGATCAAGGTCTGCGATACGAGCGGCGACCCGCTCATCGAGGGTCTTGAACTGGCTATACGGCCTGCCCAAAGCGTCGCCGTTCATGGGGTCACGCCCCATACCGATCAAGAGCTGGAGCTGGGTCTCGGTGACCTGATCACCGTCGAGAATCTGCCCGTCTGACAGCCCCGCAACCCCGGAGCCGAGCCACACCCCTGGCGGGGTGCCGTCTTCGCTATAGTAACGGGTTAGTGGGGTGGACATCATGCGTTCGCCGTCACCGTAAGCGACCGATTTGAGCAGGTATTTGTATCCGTCTCCCGCTGTCATACGACGCATCGAAACCGTCATCAGAGGCCACCTTTCGTAAGGGAAAGGTGGCCCCTCAGACCCGCGTTATGCGGTCAGTTCAAGGGCGACAAATCTCGACGCGCGCCATGTTTGCAAGATATGTGGTGACATTTCAGTACTGCTCTTGATACGTATTTAACGGATCCCTGATCTTTTTGATTGACCGGCTCTCAGCCAGGTACTGCATCTACCTGATATGATGACTTTATCATGTCATTTAGTGATGTTGAACGTCCTCTGTATGAAGTGAAAGCGAACCTGTTCAAAGGCCTCTCACACCCATTTCGCATCAGGATTCTCGAGCTCCTCACAGACGCTGCCGAAGTCAGTGTCGCTGAATTGCTGAACGACACCGCGCTCGAGGCATCACATCTGTCTCAGCACCTTGCGGTGCTTCGCAGACATCGACTTGTGATGTCAGAAAGGCGCGGTAGCCACGTCTTCTATCGGCTCGCACACCCGCAGGTTGCGCAAATGCTGGCAGCCGCTCGCGTACTGTTGGTTGAGATTTTGGAATACGAGGGGGCGCGTCTCGCGGATGCTCAACTCCTACCCGCGTTCAGACAGGATAGCGAGTGAACGCGAAGGCAGCCAGCTATCTGGCGAGCACAGGTAGGCACCTGCGCGGCCTACTGCCCTCTAGGGTTGACTACCGTGACTTCAGGCGCACCTGGCGTGGTGATCTCGTAGCGGGTGTGACAGTTGGCGTGGTTGCGTTGCCATTGGCGCTGGGATTTAGCGTGAGCTCTGGGCTCAGTCCAGCAGCGGGGCTAATCACCGCGATTGTTGCCGGGCTACTCGCTGCGGTGTTTGGCGGGTCGCATGTGCAGGTTTCTGGCCCCACCGGTGCGATGGTTGTGGTGCTGCTGCCTATCGTTGCGGCTCATGGTGTAGGCGCGGTTGCTGTGGTGAGCATCCTTGCGGGGCTCTTCGTCGCTGCTGCGGGGCTACTCCGCCTGGGACGTGTGGTGAGCATTATTCCCTGGCCGGTGATCGAGGGTTTCACGCTCGGAATCGCGGTGATTATCTTCTTGCAGCAGATCCCCTTACTCACGGCACGTGGCGGCGCGGGTGGGCACAGTTCGAACGCGCTGATCGCTGCCGTGCAGGCGCTCTCCTCAGCCGACTGGAGCTATCTGCTGTGGGCCATTGGGGCGGTGCTTATTGTTGTCGTTTGCATGGTTGTTGCCCCGCGAATTCACCCGGCTGTCCCCGGATCCTTGCTCGGCATCGCGCTTGTCACCGTGATGTATTTGATCGCACCTACCCCGCTCGCGGCAATCGGTGCACTCCCGGATCACCTCCCCGCGCCTGCATGGCCAGAGTTCACTCCGGGGCTGCTCGCGGAGCTTACAGGGCCAGCAGTGACCGTCGCAGCGCTGGCGGCAATCGAGTCGTTACTCTCGGCACGGGTAGCAGTCGGGTTGGGGAACACCGGCCCCTACAGCCCTGACCGCGAATTGCTTGGGCAAGGGATCGCGTCAATCGGCTCTGGTGTTTTTGGCGGAATGCCCGCGACCGGTGCTATCGCCCGTACTGCAGTCAACGTGCGATCCGGTGGGCGTTCGCGTCTCGCAGCGATCATTCATGCTCTGGTGTTGCTCGTTGTCGTGCTTGTTGCCGCAACGCCGGTGGGTTTCATTCCGCTTGCAGGCCTCGCCGGGGTGCTCATGTTCACTGCATGGCGCATGGTGAACCGCGTCACAGTCTCATCGATTCTCCGCTCCACTCGTTCAGATGCGGTGGCATTTCTGCTGACCGCCTTTGTCACTGTCGCGTTCGACCTCATCGTGGCGGTAATCATCGGCATAGTCGTCGCCGGATTCTTTGCGATTCGAAATCTCACCTGTGTCTCCACGGTATACAGAGAACCGGTCAGCAGTGACGCACTGCCAGGGGACGAACTAATCGCGATTATCCGCTTCGATGGCCCCTTGATCTTCGCCTCAGCCGATCGGGTCTTCGAAGAAATTACTCGTGTACGAGATGCGTCGGTTGTAATCCTGCGCATGTCCACCCTCCAGCACGTCGATGCGACTGGTGCGCACATTCTCTCCGATATTGTTCAGGCGCTCGAGCGTCGAGGGGTCACTGTACTCATCAAGGGAGTGCAGCCCGCTCACGATGATCTTTTTCGTACCGTCGGAGTGCTCGCCTCGCTACGACACCATAAGCACTTGTTCACTGAACTCGATGCAGCAGTCGAGCATGCCCGCGATCATGTCATGCGAGAGTCCCATCATTTGTAATCTGCGGATGATTCAAAGAAGCGTGTCTCCGATGAAGCCGCCGGGAGAACATCCGGGCGGGATCGCAAACACAGCAGACCCGACTGGGGTGGTCCACTCATTGAGGAGGTCGAGCTCGTCCAAGCGGCGCTGTATCGGGACGAACTGTTGTTCTACATCTGCTTGATACGACACGAAGATCAGCCCCGAATCCGATAGCTGGTCATCCATTGGAGCTTCCTGATAGTTGTAGCCGCGCCGAAGGATTCGCTCGCTCGGCTTTACTGGGCGAGCACGAGCCATATGCGAAAAATCAGGGATTACCGAGAAACCAAGTGGGGTTTTCGCTTCAAAATCTGGCTCCTCATGCTCTGCTGCTACATCGTGTGGGCTGCTGGTCAATGGTGCACCATTCGACTGGTAGCGTCCGATGGTCTGGTCGCGACCCGAGCGATCAAGGCGATCCCACTTGTCGAGATCCATGCTGATTCTCCGAATCACCGCGCTCGTACCTCCGGTGAGCCAACCTTCCGTATTCCAAACGACCGTTTCGAAGTCGGCCGTGTCGGGGATTGGGTTGACGGTGCCATCAACCTGTCCGAACAGGTTCCGCATTGTTGTGCCAGGCCGCACCGTGCCGTGGGCACGCCGGAATCCATTCTGCATCCATCGTATTGACGTGAAAGTTCGCGCATCTTTCAACAACATCCGGGCCGCATGAGCGACTGTCAACGGGTCATCTGACGCTACCTGAATCAACAGGTCTCCGTCACAATACTCGGGGCGAAGTTTGTCTATTGCGAAGGCGGGCAAGGGACGCAACCATTGCGGGTGCGCACCTCTGGCACGAGTCACAAATCGGGATCCGAACCCGAAAGTGACCGTGAGTCTCGCCGGAGCGATGCTGAGCTCTGGTTCGGAATCAGCAAGTGGTGACATTCCTTGGGTGAGTCGTGCTGCATCGGATAGGAGCATCATCATACGGCGCAAGCCTTCATGATTGACGTCGTCGTGCAAGTCAAGGGCAACGAACACGGCATGCGCTTGCGCGTCGGTACCTATCCCGGCCTGATGCGCACCATAGAACGGCACTATTTCATCACCGTTGAGCGGTATCTGTGTGGGCGCTTCGTCGCTGGAGGTGAGGGCATATCTGAGTCCAAGTGCGGCTGCAGCGCCGACGCCGGCGGCAGTTCCTCCGAGAAGAAACTGCCGCCGGGTCGACCCGGCCACACTAGAATCTTTGCCCCTATCAGGGGCGTTCATCAGTCCTCACCGTGCTCGGCGTGGTCGTGACTCATCTCGTCATGGTTTGCGTCACCTTCGTAGTTCTCGTTCGCGCCAGCGTAATCTTTCACTATCGCGGTGAACTCGAGCGTAGAACCATCGGAAAAGACCAGAGTGAAAGGAACCTCATCACCAGCTTTCAACTCATTGAGGATGTTCATCAGCATCAAATGGTTCCCGCCAGGCTCGAGATGCATGTGATCCTTTGCAGGAACCACGAATCCTCCTTTTACCTCTCGCATCATCATCTGCCCAGAGCTGTCGGCAACAGTCTCGTGGAGTTCTAACATTGATGATGCCGGTGACTCTACAGAGACAACGGTCGCATCGTGATCTGACGAATTTTCAAGAACACCGAATCCGGCAGTCATCGAGCCCGGAACTGCCGCTTTCACCCATGCATCCTCGACCATGATTGCGTCCGCTTCGGTGGCCTGATCAACGGTCGTCTCCTGCACTGTGCTTGCATCAGTGAAATCATTGGTTGCGCATCCGGTCAGGAGGAGTGTTGCAGCACCGAAAACGGCGCCTATTTGTGCGAAACGATTGTGAATCTTCATTTGTGTACCTTTCGGGCGTACTTACTTCCAATCCGTGCACAGCTAGAGGTTAAAAGCACGGATCAGGACCGTCGCTCAACAAAGCTGAGCTCGGTCAATTCAAAAAGGGGTGTGTTTATGGGTACGCTCGAACCCTGACTCATGTGAGAGCAGTTGCACGCCCTGTATGACGCACCGCAATCAGGTCAGCACGATAACACTTGCTACCCCGAGAAGCTGCGCCGGAATTAATAGGTAACGCGTGCCTTATCGAGCGATTCCAGGGGTCGCTGGTGGTCCGCGTCGGTTCAGTGTCGACTCGAGAACCTGAGACAGCACAGTCCAAGTACCCGTCTCGTGAACTTGTAGCTGCGCCGGTGCTACCTGGACGGAAAGTTGGACAGGGGCTACGAAACGGCTACGTACCCAGGCAATGGCTTGGTGCCCAAGGGCCAGGAGACGGAGCAGTGCCCGTTCGCCACGATACAAGAAAGCGATCGTCACCATAGCACCTATGAAGTGAGACACCCACATCAGCGTGTCTCCCTGGACCATGGTGGTCGTTTGCTCAGACAGTATCGGTTGCAGGAAGATTGCCCCGTGATGCTGATGGCTCGTCACCACATTCAGATCATTGTTGATACCTGTGGGTGTCGTGCCAAGCACAAAGAGTGTGTGGAATAACATCTGGCTTACCAGCACTGATATTGACAATCGCAATAACGATAGTTTTCTTCCTGCCAGTAAAACGCTCACCATCAATGACAGCAGTAGTGGGACACCAATTCCGATGGGTTCGGGCATCTCTCCGCCACCGACCACATGTGAAAAGAGCGCCGCAAAAGTCGCAATTATCGCTGCACTCGATCCGCGAACAAAGTTCGGCATACGGGAGCGATAGCGCATAAGACTATTATGCCCCCCTCATTTATATGAAAGGATCCTGGTTTCAATTAGTACACTTGAAGCATGAGAACTCCGCAGTCGGCAGCGGTAATAGGCTCAGGACCAAACGGGCTCTCTGCAGCAGTCACGCTTGCTCGAGCAGGCATACCGGTAACCGTGTTCGAAGCATCAGACACGATAGGTGGTGGAACTCGCACAAGCGACCACGTGCAGTCAGGCGTCTGGCACGATATGTGTTCAGCTATCCATCCGATGGCTCTAGCTACAGGATTCTTTCGTGGATTTCAGCTTGAACAGCGAATAACATTTGCAATCCCAGATGCGTCATACGCCAACCCACTCGATGGTGCCGCTGGCAACCGTGCCGCGATCGCTTACCGTGACCTTGAACGCACTGCGGCAGAGCTCGGGCGAGATGGTAATGCCTATCGTCACTTCTACCAGCCCTTGCTTCGACACCTGGAAGGAGTCGTCGACGTTGCGCTTGGAGGGTCGATGCTTCGAATACCTGAAAGCCTTAGTGCCGCACTTGTCATGGGCTTGCGCACGCTCGAGCAGGGCACGCCCACATGGAACCTCCGCTTTCGAGATGAAGCTGCAAAGGCCCTACTCGCTGGTGTCGCCGCACACAGTGTCGGTCGCCTTCCGAGTCTCGCGACTGCGGGTGTTGGCGTGGTCTTGGGAGCACTCGGGCATGCGCGTGGCTGGCCAGTGCCGATCGGAGGGTCACGTTCCATTAGTGACGCCCTCGCAGCGGACCTGCTTGCGCACGGTGGTAGCATCGAGACCTCTAGACAGATCAACGACATTCGAGAGCTCGATGACTTTGGCGTGATGCTTTTCGACACGTCTGCCGAGGGGATGCTGCGTATTGCAGAGTCGAGACTTCCCCAGAGGTATGCACGGTCGCTGCGAAGGTTTCGGTATGGCAATGGCGCGTCCAAGGTTGACTTCGTGTTGGACGGACCCATTCCCTGGCGGGATCCTCGCGTCGCTGATGCTCCTACGGTGCATCTTGGCGGAACACGGGCCGAGGTCGCCGCGGCAGAACGTGATGTCGCAAGGGGCGTACATCCTGAGCACCCGTATGTCTTACTCGCACAAGTAGACCGCTGGGATCCGAAGAGAAATCCCGGCGTGAACGCGGTCTGGAGTTACACCCATGTGCCCCACGGCTCGAATGTCGATGTCGGGGAGCGGGTGATCTCGCAGATCGAACGCTTCGCTCCAGGCTTCCGTGACGGCATCATCACCCACCGGGTGACCACAGCGGCAGCACTCTCCCGATACAACCAAAACTACGTAGGCGGCGATTTCAGCGCGGGCGCGATCACGCTCTCTCATCTTGCAGCACGACCCGTCCTTGCTCGTGATCCATGGCGCACCCCAGCACCCGGCATCTACCTATGCTCATCATCCACCCCACCAGGGCCAGGAGTACACGGGCTTCCTGGCTGGTATGCCGCAAGTTCAGCCCTCAAACATGAGTACGGGCTGCCTCTTCCTAATCTGGGGTTGTACGACTAAACAGGGAGGGGCTCCTCCAGCCAGAGTTGGGGATTGCTGGAGGAGCCCGGGGAGATCGGGTAAGGGACAACTAAGATGTCAGCCGATACTCCCGCGATGCCACCTGGACTCGGGGGGGGGGAGTCGAGGAGGCAGTCCGGAAGGAGGGTGTGGAGATTCCCTACTTATTATTCAAGCTTCTGTTCGCCCAACTTTGTTGAGGTTTGAGTCATTTACCTTGAACTGCTGAAATCTTCTGGCTACTTTGATGCTGCTCCATAGATTTATGAATCTGTTGCCGAGCCGCTGCCAGCTTTGGTCTCGAACGAACAGGAGATCGAGCGCGATCATGACGAGTGAGAAAGCCCAGAGACTGAGCAGCAGGGCGATGCCAAGGTGCATGAACAGCATCGCGATCACTGCGGTGATCCTGCTGGGTCGCCACAGCAGCATCACCGGGAAAAGGAGTTGAACCCATAACGCCACCCAGGTAGAGACGTAGATCACAGGGCTCGACTGCCAGATGAGCTCGTTGACCATGGGCAGCACAGCAAAAGCGTCGAGGGTGAGGCCGTAGTAGAATGCGGTCCCATCGAGCCACTCAGAACCCATGAGCTTGTAGATGGCGCTGGTAACGTAGACCAGCATGATTTGAAACATACCCAGCATCAGTGCCGCGTTGTGGAGCGCGTGGGCGAGGTGGGGCGGGAAGAGCGGTCGTCGTGGTTGCACGGCGCGTGATTGACGCCGCTTTCTCAACCAAGCATCGACCGAGTAGTGCTGGCTGAGGCTCGCGAACAACATGAATGAGAGCGTGATGCGCATCAACACATCACCCCCGTTGAGAAGGTAGGGGTTGTTGGCCTGGAGCGAGACCAGCATGATCAGCAGCACGGGAGTGACAAACCGTGTGTAGAAGCCGACCAGAAACAAGAGTGCGAGGGCGATCAGTGCAATGTAGCTGATATCGAACCAGAACTCCGAGCTCTTGGTGATGAGCACGTTGTGAGTGATGAACCCTCGGCGTTTTGCCTCAGGCTCGACCCACCATGATGCCGGCCCCCATAGGTAGCTGCGATCCGGAAAACTCGGCAGCAGAATGCTGAGCATCGCCAAGGCGTAGAGGATCCGCAGCATCGAGAAGCTTCGCGTCATATGACGCTCGCGAGTGAACCAGTCGGTGAACCGGGCGAAGAGACTACTGGGCCGGAGAGGCTCCGCGACGGAGTTCATCTTTTGCTCCATTCCGTTCGATCATGTGCGTGAAGGCCGCAACCCGCTCGCTGTCAACCTTGGCAGTCGCCTGCCGCCATCCGAAGACTGTCGTCTTGGTGTCGAATTGCTGTTCATCTGAGAAACGGTGTGTGAAGTCGTTTGCGCGAGTAGTGACGATTCTCCATTGCACCCGCTCGACCGTTCGGTCCAGGGCAGCTGTAGCGAACACTGTGGCGTACCGCGTCAGCATGTAGTCCATGCGCAGGTAGCGCACGACTGCGCGATCATTCTCGCCCAATTCGGCGATGAGTGCTTCGTCGCTGATCGCTCGATAACCGCCGTCTGGAGATCGTTCGATAAACGTGTCTCGCGCACGATCTTGCTGCTCGCTCTCAAGCGCACGGTACCGTTTTTGAAAGGCTTGTGTAGCGTTCCAGGTGAGTTTTTGTGTGCGAGAGGGCATCGGGTTGCCCGCGACGGCTCGCTGTTCGATTTCGGTCACGGGCATCCAGTCTGTTTTCACCAACGCGCCGTCGTCATCGCGCCACTGAGCTCGCACTTCGAGCTTGACGTTGTTCTTCATGATGTGAGGCGCGAAGAGCCGCCAGTTCTGCGAGTAATAAGGCGAGGCAACGCCCGCTACCAGAGACCTTCCCGGAGTGCCCGATGGAAGGGTCATGAGTACGCTGGCGAGCATCACGATGACCGTGATAGCACCCACGACCGAAGTGGTCGCTCGAGCACCTTTGCAAAATTGAGGTGCGGGCGGCTGGTGCCTTTCTTGAGTGCCGTTTGATGACGTCTCGGGCTTGCGTTTATTCAACGTTCTCTTTCAGCTCCTGCAGAACAGTAATGCAGGACGGTCGGGCGCGAGCGCCATTCTTTCGAGTCTCGCGCCCGACCGTCTATTCAGTGCTATTCGCTATGCGATATGCGCCGCTTTTTTCCCATGAGTAACATGAGGCCTGCAGCAATAGCAATCGCAGCGGTGAGGCCAGCGATTCCCAGGTCAGCGCCACCGGTGTTGGAAAGCCCGCCGGTCTTGTCGTCATTGCTATCAGTGTTTCCGCCGCCTGCGGCTGCACCGTCGGCTGTGTCTGCATCAATGTCCGCATCCGCGTCAGCATGAGCATCTGCATCTGCATCTGCATCTGCATCCGCGTCAGCGTCAGCGTCAGCATCCGCATCCGCATCCGCATCCGCATCAGCATCCGCGTCAGCGTCAGCGTCAGCATCCGCATCCGCATCCGCATCAGCATCCGCA
>JBEBUJ010000040.1:0-21995 GCA_040393365.1 Leucobacter denitrificans | reverse complement strand
CTGCGGGAATCGCGGCGCTCGATGCGGATCCCGAGGTCGACGTCATCATCGTGGCGCGCGGCGGCGGCGACTTTCAGAACCTCCTGCCCTTCTCAGACGAGCAGGTTGTGCGCGCAGCGGCTGCGGCGCGAGCGCCGATCGTCTCTGCCATCGGTCACGAGGCCGACCGCCCGTTGCTCGACGAGGTCGCCGACCTTCGCGCCTCCACCCCCACCGACGCGGCTAAGCGCGTGGTTCCCGATGTCGGCGAAGAACTCGCGGGCATCGATCAGGCCCGCAGCCGCATGATGGGCAGGCTCAGTCAACTGCTTTCCCACGAGGCCGACCGCATTTCGCAGCTCCGTGCTCGGCCTATCTTCTCCATGCCAGAACGCATTGTCGACGAGCGCGCCGAAGAACTCGTGAGATGGGTCGCGCGCGGTGCCGAGCTCGCTGACCGTGCAATTGTGGATCGCGCGAGCGCTCTCGCGGAGTCGCGCGCACGCCTCGCCGCGCTCTCCCCGAAGGCAACCCTCGAACGCGGCTACGCGATCGTGCAGCTCGCTGACAATGATCACTCTGGCGAGGTCGTGCGCGATCCGGCTGGCGCGCCCGCGGGCACCTCACTCACCGTCAATGTTGCGGGTGGAAGACTCGGCGCAACCTCCACGGGCAAGCTCTAAGCGGGTGTAAGGATGAACTCCGCTGAAGAGCTACCGATCGTCAAGACGCGATCCGGGAAAGTGCAGGGTATCTGGCAAGAGTCGACCGCAGTGTTTCGCGGCATACCCTATGCCGAGGAACCGACCGGGCCTCTGAGGTTTGCGAGGCCGGTGCGCAGGGAACCGTGGGATGGAGTGTTCGACGCCACCGAGTTCGGCCCGACACCGATGCACGCGAAGACCGGCGAGCCGATCATCCCTGAGCTCTCGGTTCCGGGGTCCGACATCCTCAATGTCAATGTGTGGACCCCGGCACTCGATCCCGAGGCGAACCTTCCGGTCATCGTGTGGATCCACGGCGGCGGTTTCATCTCAGGATCGCCCGCGAGCCCCTGGTACGACGGCCGGGCCTTTGCCCGCGATGGCGTGGTGCTCGTGACAATTTCATACCGTCTTGGCTTTCGTGGGTTCGGGTGGATCGAGGGGGCAGTGCCGAATCGGGGCGTTCTCGACTGGATCTGTGCGCTCGAGTGGGTGAACGGCCACATCGATGCGTTCGGCGGGGATCCAGACAAAGTCACGATCGCAGGGCAGTCGGCGGGCGGGGGCGCGGTGCTCACCTTGCTCGGTACTCCGGGTGCCGAAGGACTCTTCCGCGCGGGGTATGCAATGTCGGCGGCCGTCGCAGACCCGTCTGTCGATGCTGCGCGAGAGCGCTCGGCGTTTCTCGCCAAGCTCACAGGCGTTGATAACAGCGTCACCGGATTCTCGAAGCTCTCCGAGGCAAAGCTTCTCGAGATGCAGCCGCGCATCACACAACCCGCGCCGCCGCACATGCTCCGGGAAGTTCACCAGTTACTCCGCGACGGACTCATGATTGGTCCGGTCGCCGACGGCACGATCGTTCCCACGACAACAGTGAGTGCGGTCTCCCGCGGACCTGGCGCGCACCTTCCGCTCGTTCTCGGCTCAACCGAAGGTGAGCTTGTCGGAATGTTTGGTTCAAATCTGGTGCTCGAGCACGCCCCCCGGCGTTTGATGCTTCGCGCGCTCGGATCTTCGGCCGTTGCTGCGGATCGGTGGCTCGACACCCCGATGGCAAAAGGGCAGGAACGCACAATCGAGTTGCTCGAGCGTTACGCCTCTGACGCGGTCTTCCACATATGGATCCCGCGAATCGCTGGCGCGCGGGCAGAGGCAGGTGCGGGACCGACATGGTCGTACCGCTTTACTTGGCGCTCTGAAGATCCACCCTATGCCGGCCACTGCATTGACATTCCGTTCGTATTCGATCGGCTCGATGCTCCCGGAGTAGCCGGTGTTGCGGGAGACGATCCACCCCAGGCCCTCGCCGATTCCGTGCACGGTGCCCTCGTGAGATTCGCCACAGACGGTACCCCCGGGTGGGAACCGGACGACGCGGGAACAGGACCCAGCCATATTTTCGATGTACCAGAACGAGAGTCGCCGGGGGCATATAGCACCGCACGCGCGCTGATGAGTTAGCCGTCCACGAAACGTGCATCCGAGGGCGAGTAGACTGAATTCTATGACTGCCCAAAACGATGCAGACGTCGCAAGCCTCAGCTACGAGCTCGCCCGCGACGAACTCATCCAGGTGGTGAACCGCCTCGAACAGGGCGGCACCTCGCTCGAAGAATCACTTACGCTCTGGGAGCGCGGGGAGGCGCTGGCCACCCGCTGTGAAGAATGGTTGATTGGCGCTCGCAAGCGTCTCGAAGCAGCACGCCAAGGCGACGACGCTGCCGGGGCCGGTGACGCAGAGTAACTATGGCGAAGAAGCAACCGAATATCGTCGCTGAGCTTGGCCGCCCCGAGACCGCGAGCGAAACCGCGGCACGGAAGGCCGAGAACAGCCGCCTGTACCGACAGCGCAAGACCGTAAACAACCTCGTGTTTTCGTTACTCGTTACCGTCGGGCTCGTGTTTGTAATTTACCTCATGGTCCCGCGTGCCGCGGGAGATTTCGAGGATCGATCCGTTGACGTTGCGCAGCTTGCCGAACGCGCCGGTGCGGATCGTGAGCTCGCGGTTCCAGAGGTCCCGGAGACCTGGAAGGCGAAGCAGGCAACACTGACCGCTGGCGACGACGGTGTGAGTTACTGGCAGATCCACTACACAACCGAGAACGAATCGTATGCGACTGTGGTGCAGGCGTTTCGAGAAGACGGTGATCCCATCGACCCTGAATGGATCGCAGCCAATCTCGAGGATCAGGATTCCACCGGGTCAGAGCAGCTCGGTGGCATCAGTTGGACCGTCTACGACCACCCTGAACGACGAGCTGACCAGGTGAACATGCGTTTCGGTCTCGAAGGCGAGACCGAAGGGAACACCCTCCTGGTATTTGGAACTGATGATGGGGGCACGATCCGCGTGCTCGCCACACAAGTCGCGGCGAGCTTTGCTGGCGGCGATGCATCAGGTGCGGAAGGAGCACAATGAGCAGTAGCGTCACTCCGAGGGTCTCCCCTCAGCAGGCTTGGGACACGTTCATCGCAGGCAATGAACGATTCGTGAGCGGTACATCAAACCACCCGAACCAGGATGTCGAGCGACGATCGGAACTCGTCAATACGCAGGCGCCTGACGTGGCGCTCTTCGGCTGCTCAGACTCCCGCCTCGCGGCCGAGATCATCTTTGACTTAGGTCTCGGAGACCTCTTCATCGCTCGAAACATGGGCCATGTCGTCGCCGAATCTATCACCGCCTCAATGGAGTACGCGGTCGCGTACCTCGGCTCCTCGCTCATTGTGGTGCTCGCACACGACTCCTGCGGCGCCGTTGCCGCGGCAATCGACCAGTCGACGCGCAACCCGAGCGAAGTCACCCTGTCGGTCGCCCACACGCTCGCGCCGATCCAGCCCGCAGTGCAGCAGCTCTGGCACCGTCAGCATCACGAGACACCGTATGTCGAGCCGAGCGAGATCGACGCGAACGCGGCAGGCCGGATTCACCTGAGCGCCACGGTGAACGAACTGCTCCGCACCTCGCGAACCATCAGCGACGCCGTCGACCGAGGCGAACTTGGCATCGTCGGTTGCCAGTACCGCCTCACCGAGGGCCGCGCCGTGCCTTACACAGCGGTCGGCCCGCTGAACATTGAACTCGCGCCTCTGTAAGGCGCTTCCCCAACTATTCCCATAGCCCCACAACACACAAGGAGTACCGTGACTGACATTGAGTACCGCATCGAGCACGACACCATGGGTGAGGTACGCGTGCCCAAGAACGCACTGTACGCGGCGCAGACGCAGCGTGCAGTAGAGAACTTCCCAATCTCGGGATCGGGCTTAGAGCCCGCCCAGATTGTTGCGCTCGCTCGTATCAAGCGAGCAGCTGCAATCGCGAACAAAGAACTCGGTATTCTCGATGGCCCCATCGCAGATGCGATTGTTGCAGCAGCCGACGAGATCATCGGTGGTGACCACCACGGCGAGTTCCCGGTCGACACCTACCAGACGGGGTCAGGCACCTCATCGAACATGAACATGAACGAGGTGCTCGCAACGCTCGCGACGAAGCACCTCGGCGCACCCGTGCACCCGAACGATCACGTGAACGCCTCCCAGTCGTCAAACGACGTGTTCCCAACTTCAGTGCACGTCGCCGTGACCGGCGCGCTCATCGAGCAGCTCAAGCCGTCGCTCGCGCACCTCGCCGAGGCGCTTGAGGAGAAGGCTGAGCTCTGGAAGGACGCGGTGAAGTCGGGCCGCACCCACCTCATGGACGCAACGCCCGTCACCCTCGGCCAGGAGTTCGGTGGCTACGCCGCGCAGATCCGCTACGGCATCGAGCGCATCGATGCGGCCCTCCCCCGCGTCGCCGAGGTTCCGCAGGGCGGCACCGCGGTCGGCACCGGCATTAACACCCCGCTCGGCTTTCCCGAGAAGGTCATCGCCGAGATTGCAGCCTCGAGCGGCCTGCCCATCACCGAGGCTCGCAACCACTTTGAGGCTCAGGCAAACCGCGACGGACTCGTTGAGGCATCTGGCGCGCTGCGCACCATCGCAGTATCGCTCACGAAGATCGCCGAAGACGTGCGCTGGATGGGCTCGGGGCCAAACACCGGTTTCGGCGAGCTGCACATCCCCGATCTGCAGCCCGGCTCGTCGATCATGCCGGGCAAGGTCAACCCGGTCATCCCCGAGGCGACCCTCATGGTGTGCGCACGTATCATCGGCAACGACGCGACGATCGCCTGGGGCGGCGCACGCGGCAACTTCGAGCTCAACGTGATGATCCCCGTCATGGGCACCGCGCTCCTCGAGTCGATCCGCCTGCTTTCGAACGCGGCTCGCGTCTTCGCAGACAAGACCGTTGCCGGTCTTGAGGCGAACATCGAGCGCATGGAGACGCTCGCGGGCATGAGCCCGTCGACCGTAACCCCGCTCAACCGTCTCATCGGCTACGAGGCCGCGGCGAAGATCGCGAAGCACTCGGTCGCGAAGGGCATCACCGTGCGTGAGGCAGTGGTGGATCTCGGTTACGTCGAGCGTGGTGAGGTCTCAGAGGCCGACCTCGACAAGGCACTCGACCTGCTCTCGATGACGCACCCGGGCGTCGCGAAATAACGCGTCCCACGCCAAAAGGGAATTCTGATTCGGTTGTCTCCGGCGCGCTTTGCGCGCTGCCAGGCCCAGCCAACAACCGAATCAGAGTTCCCTTTCGTCGTATCTCACGTTCACTATGCGCGCTGCCACGCCCATTCCACGCCAGCACCAGCATCCAGGCAGGACGAGTGGGGCGGAAGGAGCGCAGTCGCAACATCAGCGCCTGGTGAGCGAGAATAGACGAATGCTTGCCGAGACGTTCGTGACCCCGCTGTGGGCAGACCTTGTCGCCGTCGGAGTCGGAAGCTTGCAGGGAGCACTCTTCGCGTCGGGTTTTAAACGCGTAGACCTGCTTGGCGTCGCGATCGTGGGAATTGCAACGGGTATCGGTGGGGGCATCCTCCGTGACGTGTTACTCAGCACCACCCCCGCCGCGTTCTCGAATAACTGGTACATTCTCACAGCAACCCTCGCAGCTTTCGCAGGCATGCTTCTCCCCCGCCTGTTTAGGCGAGTCGACCCAGTTATCACCTCACTTGACGCAGTGAGCATCGGCATGTTCGGCGCGATCGGTGCCACGAAAGCACTCTCGCTCGGCCTACCCGTGGTGCCAGCACTGTTCATCGGCACCGTCTCAGCCGTCGGGGGCGGTGTGCTGCGCGACATGATTCTCAACATACCGATCGCGCTCATGCATGTTGGGTCGTTCTATGCCGTCGCCTCGATGGTGGGCATCCTCGTGCTGCTCGGTCTACTTCATTTTGAAGTGCCGGTGCTCATCGCTGGCATCGTCTGCGTTGCGGTCACCACAGTGCTCAGGCTGCTCGCGATCCGCTTCGGGTGGAGCTTGCCCGAACAGCGTGCGCTGAGTCGCATACAGCTGCGTCGACAGCGTCAGGTCGAGGCAGCGATCGACGAGGCGCTGCAGACCGGTGCCATCGTGCTGCCCGACTTCACTGATCCCGAGAATTCTGACGACGACTCAAACTCACCTCCCGGCACATCCCCGCGGTAAGTCGACAGAGGCCGCGCTCCACAACGGAGCGCGGCCTCTGCGTATTCGCGTGAGAGGTTACTCGGCCGAGCCGCTCACGGCCTCACGCGCGTTCGGACCACGCTTGGCCATCATCATGAGCGCGCCTGCTGCGATCACCAGGCCGACACCAAACATGATGGGCAGGAGGTCTGATGCACCGGTGTTCGAGAGCACGTCTCCCGAAGCCGATCCGCCAGTGCTCGATCCACCGCCACCTGAACCGGTGCCACCACCGTTGCCGCCGCCGGTGTTGCCGCCGTCACCGCCACCAGGAACGCTGGCCGCAATGCTCACCGGGAATCCGATGGTCGTACCGCTCGGGTCGGCCGCCAGCTCGAGCGTGAACGCGCCTTCGAGATCAGACGGCACCGTAAACGCTACCGAAGCCGCACCACCCTCGATCGTCGCGACGTGCACTGGATCAACGTCCAATGTGGCTGCGAACGTCTGAACTCCAGTCGAGACCGGCACGAGTCGCACTGCGAGCTCGGTGTTGGCCGGGCTGCCGAGCGAAGTGAGGTCGAGCCTCGATACCTCGAAGGTGACCTCGTCTCCAGCCTGCAGTTCAGCGGGGAGCTGCGAAACGATCGCCGAGCGACGCGCGAAGTCGGGCGTCAGCGGAGAGTGCTCGCTGATGTACGAGATCCACGCATCGCGGTCGATGAGACCGGTCTGCTGCACGTTTGTCGCCTCACGGAACACGGAGAAGTTGTCTCCGCCCTCCGCGAGGAACGAGAACGTACCGATGCGGTATTCGCGCTGCGGATCGATCGGCTCACCGCCAATCATCACCGAGGTGATGCGACTACCGGGCTCGGCAGCGGGATCGAGCGTGTAACTGACGTTGTCAGACAGCCCGAGGTGCAGGAACGGGTTCGACGCGCCTGACGGCTGCCACTGCTGTTCGAGCATCGTCACGAACTGCTCGCCCGTGAGTGAGAGCGTCCACAGATCGTTGAGGAACGGGAGCACCGCGTTCGCCTCAGCAAATGTGATCTCGCCATCGTCGCCGTAGAGCAGCTCGGCACGCAGGCCGCCCGGGTTCACGATGCCGATCTCGGCTCCACCGAAGTGTTCTTCACTCAGCTGCTCACGCAGGGCGTTCGCTACGAGGTTGCCGAGGGTCGACTCGCTCGTACGATCGTCACGGGTGGGCGCGCCGGTCGAACCGAGCCTGTGCGCAGTCGTGATGTCGGCAGTCACCGAACCGACGACCTGTCCACCGATCTCCTTGCTCACCTCAAGCGCCCCGTCGAGGATCTCCTTGACCTCGGTAACGCGCGGGTAGTCAGCAAGCAGTTCCGCGAGCGGAGCCGTTGTGACAGGAACGTTGCGGTGCTCGTAGTCGACGACCTCGCCTGCGACACGGTCGAACGTAAGCTCAACCTGCGACACGAACTCACCGTAACTCTCGCCCTGGATCACCGGACGGGTGCCCTCGCCGAGCGGACCGTCCCATGCGTAATCCTGGTGAGTGTGCGCCGTGAAGATCGCGTCCACGAGGTCGCTCGTGTCGTTGACGATCGCATCGAACACTGGGCTCGCTGCGACCTGCTCTTCCAGGTTCGATCCCGAACCCGAGGGTGCACCCTCGTGGTACGCGGCGATAATGACATCGGCTGTGTCCGAAGCCTCAAGCTCCGCCGCGACACGGTTCACTGCCCCGACTGGATCGCCGAAGGTGAGACCTTGGATTCCGCCGGTGCGCACGAGCGATGGGACCTGCTCGGTGACTGCGCCAATGATTGCGATGTCAACGCCGTCGACGGTCACAATCTCGAACTCGGGCAAGACCGGCTCGCCGTCAGCGCCGTAGACGTTCGCGCCGAGGTACTCGAAGTCAGCCCAGCCTGAGACCGTCGTATCGAGGAAGTCGAAACCAGCGTCGAACTCGTGGTTACCCACTGACGAAGTAGCGACGTCAAGCGCGTTCAGGATCTCGATGGTCGGCTGATCCTCCTGCACTGAAGAGGTGAACAGCGATGCGCCGATGTTGTCGCCAGCTGAGAACAGCACAGTGTTGTCCTCGCCGCCCGCTGCCCGGAGCTCCTCAATCGTGCCCGCGAATGACAGCGTGGCATTCTCTTGAGAGCTGGTCGTCGGGTTTGTCGTGTAATCGAACAGGCGACCGTGGAAGTCGTTGAACCCGAGCAAGTTGATCTCGGTGAGATCGTCCTCGCCCTCCACCCCAGGAACGTCGATGCCAACGATGCCCGGATTGTGGTCCGACGCGCGGAACACAGTGCCTGGCTGGAAGTGCGAGCTCGCAAAGTAGTTGTAGCGCGAGTACTCCTGCAGCACCGACTCATTTGCATTGATCTGCCACACGTCGACACCGGTCACGCGGTTCGCCGCGCTCTCGTTGCCGAAGATGTGATCGAGCGAGCCGATCTTGCCGCCGAACACGTAGCTGCTCTTACCTGAGCGAGCGGTGAGGTTCTCGTAACCATCTGCTTCGAGCACCCGAATTGGGCTCTCCGCCGAATAGGCATTGAAGTCGCCGACGAGGAAGACATCGTCGATGCCCAGCTCGGTCGCGTAGTCATCCGCGAACTCGGTGAGCGCGGCCGACTGGGCCTCGCGATCCGCATTGAAGCAGCCTTCGACCGGGCTACCGCAGCTGCCACCCTTTGACTTGAAGTGGTTGCCGATCACGACGAAGGCGTAGTCGGGGTTCTCGGTCGACGAGAGCGCTGCCGCGAATGGTTCGCGAGCGTTGCTGAACTCAGACGATCCGCTGAGTACAACTGCGTCGGCCGCAACGTCAACGGTCGCGGTGCGATAGATCACGGCGGTGCGGATCACGTCCTGCTCCGAAACCGGCGGGGCATCGCTCGGCCACGGCACGAAGTCCCAGGTGCCGGTCCCAGCCGCCTCATTGAGCGCCTCGACGAGGTTCTCAAGGGCAGCATCCTGGTTCGAACCACCCGGCATCTTCGCGCTGTTCTCGATCTCTTCGAGCGTCACAACGTCTGCGCCAAGCCCGTTGATCGCCGCAACGATCTTCGACTCCTGCCGCTCCAGGTTCGTCGCATCCCACGCGCCGCGGGGATTGCAGCCACCGCTGACGGTGAGTGGAACGCCAGCGCGATCCTTGTATGACTGGCAACCCGACACATTCGTGCCGAGCGTCGAGAAGTAATTGAGCACATTGAACGTTGCGAGCTTGAGGTCGCCACCCACTGCTGCAGGCGCTGCGTTCGCTGCTTGCGTCTCACCGCCGGTTGCGCGCAGCCAAGCTGCGTTTCCGGTCACGGGCGAGGTTGGCTGGAAGTTCCACTGGAAGCGGTAGTCGAGCACCACCGGCTGGTCAAACGTGAGGCTCACGCCCGTGCGAATGTCGGCGTTGCCGGTGAGGTATGGAACCGAGGCGCTAGTTGACGTCTGCTGCGACTGGCCGTCGTCAAGCGTGATCGCACGCGCGGCGTTATCGGCGACTGCCTCGTCGAATGCGGGCGTGCCTGGGTCTGCGACGTCGCTCTCCTGGAGCAGCGGCCCGCCGAGCCCGAGGCCTACAGAGCCGAACGCGGTGGATCCCCAGCCTCCGAGGTTGTAAGTGTCAGAGATCACGTACGCGTCGGCCGCTGGCTGCACGAGCATGCCCTCGAAAACCTCGCGGGCCGCGTCGGTCGCGGGAATCTCGAAGTCAACGATGGGGAGCGGTGCCGCAGCCGTCTCGGAAAGCTTCGCGTGTGCGCCACTCGAGATGTTCACCTGCGTGAGACCGTTGTACTCTGTCGCCTGCCCTGAGACGCGCACATGGTCACCAATGGCGACCTCACCTGCACGCGAAGCGGTACCCGCGTAGATGAAGATGCCGTCAGACGCGGTGCGCGCGCTCGCGTCGGCATCGCCGCCAGAACCCGCGGTCTGCAGGTAGTAGCCGTTGAAGCCACCTGTTGCGTAGACGGCTGTGACAACTCCAGACGTGGTGACTGTCTGGCCGCTCAGCGGCGTACTTGAACCGGTGCCCTGAATCTGCGCGATGGAATGGGTGTCTGCCGCTGGCACGACATCGCCTGGGCCGTCGCCACCGCCATCATCGCCGCCGCCATCTTCGCCGTCGCCGCCACCACTGCTGGTTTCACCAGCTGAGTTGGTGGGAGTCGGGGCCTGCACCGTGGTGAAGTCGGCCGCGTTGTTGTCGGCGTCGAGTCCATCAGCCGCGCGCACGAGCGCCTGCGGGTCACCATTTCCTCCGGAGGTGAGTGCGGGTCCCGCTCCTTCCCAGGTGTTCGCGGTGCCGTAGCCTACGAGATCCACGATGAGCGGATCGGCTAAGTCAACGACATTGCCCACGGGAAGCGTCACGGCAGTGGGACTTTCGACGAGCGCGACAGTGCCGTTGGATCCCTGCAGGTTCATTCCACTACCGGTTGCGTCGGCAGCAGGGAGTGCGGCACCATTGGCGCCATTGCTACCGCCAGCGACGAGGTAGTGTCCGCCTGCCGCGATCGCCCCAGAGAGCGGCACCACTGCGTTTGGGGTACCTGTGCCGGTTGCCGAGCGGTACTGCACGCTGTAACCGCTGAGATCTATTGCCTCACCGGTTGGGTTGAACAGCTCCACGAACTTGGTCGTGAAGGGTTGATTTGCGCTGCCGCCGCGAGCGTATATCTCGCTGATAACGACATCGTCTCCGGCGGGGGCCGCAAAAGCTGGGCTCGCAACTGCGAACGGCGCCAAGGCGAGGCCCGCGGTGAGTGTTGCCGAGAGCGCGCAGGAGAGCTGCCGCTTGCGGCTTCTCTCCGGTCTGCCGGTGGGCATTGTCAGACTGGACAAGTGTGCTCCTTCGAGGCTCTACATCCTGATGAAACCGCCCAATGAGACGGCCTGGACTAGTTCATCGGGCGCAGGTAGCCAGAACCTCGCAGCCCGGTGACCACCGGAATACGGAGAGGAGCCTCGCGGGTGAACGGAGCGTTACGAGCAGCCGTTTACGTCAGTCTCGGATCGATGCCGAAACGCTCGCCGCAAGCGCACTTGAGGTTGACGGGTGGAACATGCCCGCAAGCACATCACGGTAGAGCCTCGCGAGTTCACCGTCTGCCTGAAAACCCCGCGATCCCACGAGACGCATCGCGACGTCTACCGCGCTACGCGCCTCGTCTGTCACGAGGTTTCGGCACGCGGCGAGCGCGAGCGGCCAGTCATCGCGGGTTCGCTTCTCGTCGACGTCTCGGGCAAGAAGAGTGAGCGAATCGAGCGAGCGGCGGTGCGCGAGTGTTGCGTACGTGAGCCGCGAGGCAATCTCGGGATCGTCGAGACGGCTCAGTTGAGGATCGATCCGGTTCGGCCTATCGGCGGCCTCGCGCGCGAGCTCCAGTGCCCGATCCGCAATGCCCGCATACACTGCGGCGGTGAGCAACGAGAACGACGAGAAGATGCCGAGAATCAGCGGGTGCTGACCCACGAGCGGTTCGACGTTAGCCGCAACATCGCCCGACGCGATGCGAACTTCATCGAGCTTCGTAGTCCAGCTCTGGGTGGCTCGCATTCCTAAGGTATTCCACTCCCCGAGATGCGAAACGTTGCCCTCGCGGAGCCCCTCACTCGCCTGCTCCCTCGTTCGTGGCGCGCCATGCTCTAGGCCATCACGGCGCACAAACCCGAACACGAGAGTGGGGTCCGATCCCTCCGCCTCATATTTCGCGTGCACCCCAAGCCGGGTCCACACCGGCGACAGCGTGGTGAATACCTTCACCCCTGACACGAGATACCCGGCCTCGTCCTTAGTTGCGGTCGAGAAGGCGTCCATGAGCACCGCCTCGTTGCCTGCCTCGGATATACCGAAGGCAAAAATCTCACCCGCTACGGCATCGCGAAGCACCCAATCCAGCGACCCGTCGGCCGTTCCACCGAGTCCGCGCTCGTGGAGGAATCTCGCGACCTGCACCCAGACGAGATGCATGTTCACGCCGAGGGCCGTCGCAGGCGCATGTGCCGCGAGTAACCGCTGTGCTGCGATGAGGTCTTCAAGGCTCAGGCCCGATCCGCCCATCGACTCTGGTACCGCGGCCGCGAGGTACCCGCTAGTCCGTAGCTCGGCGAGGTCTTCGGTAAAGAAGCGATTGTCTGCATCGTAGGCGGCTGCGCGATCACGCATGCGCACGAGCAGATCAGAAGGAAGGAGGCTGGAGATACGGTCAGATGCCATACCTCCAGCCTACGGTGCTAATCCTCCAGCAGATCGGTGACGAGAGCCGCGATGTCGCTCCGCTCGCTCCTCGTGAGCGTGACGTGCCCGAAGAGCGGGTGACCCTTCAACTTCTCGATGACGGCTGCAATTCCGTCGTGGCGCCCGACCCTCAGGTTGTCGCGTTGCGCAACGTCGTGAGTGAGCACCACCCGCGAGCGTTGGCCGATCCGACTGAGCATCGTGAGTAACACGTTGCGTTCGAGGGACTGCGCTTCGTCAACGATCACGAATGCGTCGTGCAGCGAGCGACCACGAATGTGCGTGAGCGGCAGCACCTCGACGAGATCGCGGGCGACCACCTCGTCGAGCACGTTCTGCGACACGATCGATCCGAGAGTGTCAAACACTGCCTGGCCCCACGGGTTCATCTTCTCCTGCTGATCACCGGGAAGATACCCGAGCTCTTGACCGCCGACTGCGTACAGCGGCCGAAACACCATTACTTTGCGGTGTTGCTGCCGCTCGAGCACCGCTTCGAGACCCGCCGCGAGCGCGAGCGCCGACTTGCCGGTTCCCGCGCGGCCGCCAAGCGACACAATGCCAACGGTCGGGTCGAGCAGCAGGTCAATTGCGAGGCGCTGCTCGGCGCTTCGCCCGTGCACCCCGAAGATCTCGCGGTCGCCCCGAACAAGTCGCAGCGAAGTTTCGCCGTCAACCCTGCCGAGCGCTGATCCACTCAGTGAACTGATGATGAGACCGGTGCCAGGCGTGAGTTCGCGAACCTCTTCGACGCCTTCGAGTCGCTCCACCTCCCACAGGTCGTTCATCCGGTCGTCGTCGATGTCTATCTCGGCTGTACCCGAGTAGCTGTCGTCGCCGCTCTGATCATTGCGGTACTCTTCGGCACCGAGCCCCAGGGCTGCAGCCTTCACACGCATCGGAAGGTCTTTCGACACCACCGTCACTGCGAGACCGTCGTGTGCGAGGTTCTGCGCCACCGAAAGAATTCGTGTGTCGTTGTCACTGAGTCGCATGCCACTCGGAAGCACGTCTTGATTCGAGTGGTTGAGCTCGACCCTGAGCGTTCCGCCCGAGTCCCCCACCGGAACGGGAAAATCCAGTCGGAGATGCTGTTCGCGCAGCGCATCGAGCAGGCGAAGTGCTCTTCGCGCGAAGAAGCCTATCTCTGGATCGTGGCGTTTCTTCTCCAGCTCGGTGACCACCACAACGGGAAGCACAATGCTGTGCTCTGCGAAGCGGAAGATTGCGGAGGGATCGCTGAGCAATACGGAGGTGTCGAGCACATACGTGCGCTCCACCTGAGAAACCGGATTGTGCTCATCTTCCGCAAGCTGCTGGATAGGTGCTCGGGTATCGGCCACGGTGGCTCCTTCGCTCTGCCGGGTTGGTCCCGGCGAAACGAGTCGGCCGCAGCGTTCCGAGGGTGGCTTTGGCCTCCTCAACCAGGCGGGGTGCCTGGTACTCCACACCGTACGCCTTCTCGGTAAATAGCAGGTTTCGACACGCTGACGGCAACATGCACGAGTACGCGCACAAACGAGAAGAAGCAGGGCAAATAGGACTAGGCTTTCACCCATGACCGACGCGAGAATAGTGCGCACCCGAGCCGCACTACACGAATCGGTTCTCGCGCTCGCCGCCCACAAGCCGTCGGCAGAAATTTCTGTCTCTGAGCTTGCAGCTCACGCCCGGATCAATCGCGTGACGTTTTACAAGCACTTTGCGAGTCCGGGTGAGGCTCTTGCAACAGCGCTCAGCCTCGAACTCGACGAGGCTCGCAAGCGCAACGGTCACCATCCTCCGCACACCGATGCGTATACGTGGTACGTGCGCACCCTGGTGAACCACATTGAATCGCGGCGCGAGCTTTACACGATTGCGTTTCGTGAACACTTCGAAGGCACTGTGCCGCTCATGCTCACACGCAGCCTGAATAATATCGCCGAGGCGTACCTCACCAAGCGCCGCAAGAAGAAGCCAACTATCCCTGACGTCGATATCGACGTCGCTGCAGCATTTATTGCGGCCGGCACGATGAGTGCGATTTGGGTGTGGACGTTAGAGGGTGACGTTCACCAGGAGCGTCTATTCGAGAACCTCCACCAAGTACTTCCCGAATGGTTTTACGCCAAACCCAAGGATGCCTAGGTAGGAGATGGATCGCGTCTCGCCGCGAGTTCTGGAAATGTGCTGAACTGGCGCGCACACACGAGCACCGCAACGCAAATCGCCACCGCGATCCACCCTGATACCCCCAGCGGATTCACGAGCGCGAGCGACATTGGCGAGTCGGCCGCGGCAACGAGGGCAAACGTGCCCGCTGCAGCATTGAGGGCTCCGTGCCCGATCACCGCTGGCCACACCGATGCGCTCCGCAGCCTGAGCCATCCGAAGAATACGCCCCAGACGATGCAGCCAACCGTCATGAGTGCGACGCCGCGCCAGTCGGTGAGACCGAAGTTGTGCCCGAGGAGGATGATCGGGGTGTGCCACAGCCCCCAGATCGCTCCGCTCAGCAGCAAAGCTGGCCAGGTGCCGAGAGGCATGAGGCTCGGAAGCAGCCAGCCACGCCACCCCAGCTCTTCTCCAAAGGCGGGGATCATGTTCACGAGGGCGCCAAATGGGATCAGAGCGAACTGCACCACTACGAGGGTCTGAACGCTCATTCCGAGCTGAACATCGCCGAGCGAGGCAGCGAATCCTGAAAAGTTCTGGAAGTCAGGGGTGAGCCAGCCGCAGAGAATCGCAATACCAACGCCCAGCACAACGAGCACGATAGGGGCGAGGAGGCCGATACCGAGAAACAGCAGCACCCGCTTCGCCGGCCTGAGCGGCCATAGCCCGAGAAAGCGTGCGCGTTCAGCGCGAGGCCGCTTACAGATGAAGACAACGATGAGCGTTGCGATTGCCGGGGTGAACATCATTGCCACGAGCAGTCCCTGCGCGAGCAGTTGACCACTGAGCGAGTTCAGCTCCTCTGGATCCTGCATCCACAGCGGCAACGTGACGAGCCACGCGAGCCCGAACGCGATAACGATGTATATCGAGACGCTGCCCCAGGGGACGCTGGTGGGGCGATCAGGTCGTGCTGGCATCTCGATGGGTGTCATGTTCTTTCCACCCTACCGCTACCACAGGACCAGGGCGGCGGCAGTGCCTACATGGCGCGCTTGGGCACCCGTACGGGCGGTTCCTTATGCGTGTCGCTTTCGCTGTGCGGCTCGTGAAGTGCATGCAAGACTCCCTGCATGTCGCCGTGAAGCAGGTCGTCGACCAGTTCATCAACGGCGAAGGCGCTCCCCTCCCCCTCGGGAAGATGAACGCGTATCCCGGTGTGCTTTGAGGGCTGCTTCTTCTCGTTCATATCCTCAAGATACGCCAAGCTACGACCAATAGACAGGGGAACGCCGAACGAAGGCGAATCGTTACGAGCCTCTAGGTGCGAGGGTGGATCGCTGCCGAGCGGCTCAAAGTCATGGTTTTGGGGATCACACGGTATGCGCGGGGTGGATCGCCACGGCTCAGGGAATCTGGTACCCTGCGGCCTCAAACAACTCGTACCATTCGGCTCGCTTGAGCACGATGTTTGCGCCCGCAACCGCCTCGTGGAGGCGGCTCGCCCGAGTGGTTCCGACAATGACCTGAATCTTTGCGGGGTGACGTGTGATCCACGCCGTCGCTATGGAGGTTGGAGTCGTGCCGTATTCTTGCGAGAGCCTGGCGAGAACCCGGTGGAGCTTTTCAAGTTCGGGATGATCGAAGATCAAGCCATTGAAAAAGCCGCGCTGGTACGGCGACCAAGCCTGCAGCGTAATTCCGTTGATGCGCGAGTATTCTAGGAGCCCGCCGTCGCGGTTCGTTGACTGCGCGAGCCCTTCCATGTTCGCAGCAACTCCTTGTGCGACGAGAGCCGCGTGCCCGAGTCCGAACTGCACCTGGTTCACCTTGAGCGGCTGGGTGACACTCATCTTCAGCAGATCGATCTGTCTGGGAGTGTGATTTGAGACTCCGAACGATCGCACTTTGCCTGACGACTCAAGTGTGTCGAACGCATATGCGACCTCATCGGGCTCGACGAGCGTGTCTGGTCGATGCAGAAGGAGCACATCGAGGTACTCGGTGCGAAGTGCCTCAAGTGATTCCTCAGCCCGGCGAATAATGTGCTCGGCTGAAAAGTCGAACCCGGGAACCCCCGGGCGAATACCGCACTTGGTCTGCAGCACGATCTGCTCGCGCTCGTCGGGTGACAGCTGCAGCGCCTCACCAAAAAGCCGCTCGCACCCGTGTTCGCCACCGCCGTATATATCGGCGTGGTCGAACAGCGTCACTCCGGCATCTCGCGCACCGTTATAGAGGTCGCGAATCTCATCTGGTTCGAGGGTGGCGATCCGCATCATTCCCAGCCCGATGCGTGTGCTCTCTGATCCACTCATCATGCGCTCCTTCGCACTCGGCTCACAATTGCCTTCGCAATTCCAGTGTATCGAGGCGGATCGCCCGGGCACTAGAACGTGAGCATCACCTTGGTCGCGCGACGCTCATCCATTGCGCGATACCCCTCAGCTGCTTCATCGATGGGCAGGGTGAGGTCAAACACCACGCCTGGGTTGATCTGTGCACTGAGAATGCGGTTTACGTGGTCAGGCAGATAGCGTCGCACCGGTGCAGGTCCGCCGTGAAGGTGCACTCCCGTACTAAACAGCAGACCACCCTTAAGTTCGACCCCGTGCGAGACGCCGACGAAGCCGACATGCCCTCCGGCTCTCGTTGACTTGATCGCTTGCAGCATCGACTCCTGCGTGCCGACGGCCTCAACGGTGGAGTGCGCACCAAGCCCAGCGGTCAGTTCTCTGATCCGATCCACGCCAGCCGTACCGCGTTCGGCAACAATGTCTGTCGCCCCGAATTGCCGTGCGAGCGCTTGCCTGTCAGCGTGGCGCGACATCGCAATAATGCGCTCGGCACCAAGTTCGCGCGCCGCGAGTACCCCGAGCAATCCGACCGCACCGTCGCCCACAACAGCAACGGTTTTTCCGGGGCCCGCCTGAGCCGCGTCTGCCGCGAACCAGCCTGTTCCCAACACGTCAGAAGCTGCGAGCAAGCTCTTCAGTTCATCGTGCGTAGGTTCGCGATCCACCCGAACGAGAGTGCCATCAGCGAGAGGTATGCGCGCGAGTTCTGCCTGGGTGCCAATCGACCCCATGCCGACGCGATGCACGCAGTGCGACTGATACCCCGAGAGACAGATCTCGCAGGTGTTGTCCGATGCGAAGAACGACCCGACAACATAATCCCCGATCGCGAGGGTGCTCACCGAGGCGCCAACCTGCTCGACGATCCCAACGTACTCATGCCCCATTTGCCTCGGCTCGTCAGCAGTATCGAAACCGCGATACGGCCAGAGGTCCGATCCACAGATACAACTCGCAGTGAGACGGATGATGGCATCGGTATCTTCGACGAGTACTGGATCGGCTACGTCTTCAACTCTGACATCACCCGGGGCGTGCAAGATAACGGCGCGCATGCTGCTCCAATCTGAATCACTGGTCTCGGATGCCTACACGGCACGCATACAACTCTATAGAGCGCGCCCGATTCGTTGTTTTTTTGCGTTTCTTCGGCTCGATGATTGACTGGTTGCATCGCATTGCGAATGCTCATCAGTCGCATGCATCGCGAAAGGAGCTCAGATGCGCCCCTATATCGATAAGGTTGCCCCGGATGCGTGGAAGGCGGCGAGCGCTTACTCAGTTGCGATTAGCAGAAGCGCTGCTTCGCGGGGCCTGCTCCTCACAGAGAACGAACTCATCAAGGTGCGCACGTCGCAGATCAACGGCTGCGCCTTCTGTCTGAATCTGCACTCTGGTGAGGCCCGCGACGCGGGGGTGCCTCAGCAGAAGCTCGACATGCTCCCCGCTTGGCGCGAGACAGATCTATATGACGAGCGCGAGCGGGCGGTGCTCGCGATAGCTGAAGCGGCGGCGAGGCTGCCACTCACTGAAGAGGCGAAGGCCGACCTTGCGGGGGCACAAGCGGTGCTCGGCGATGAGACATTCGCCGCAGCCGAGTGGATCGCGGTCTCGATCAACATGTTCAACCGCATCTCGATCTTGAGCGAGCACCCCGTGCGTGAGCGCAAGGAATAGTTCCAGATTTCATGCGTTTGCATGTATGTGGGGAGCATCTTTGAGAGCGTCGTTATCGGTGCCGGTCAGGCGGGCCTTTCCGCCTCCTATCACCTGACGAGACTCGGTATCGAGCACGTGGTGCTCGACGGGAATGACGGACCCGGCGGCGCCTGGCAGCATCGCTGGGATGCGCTCACAATGCGCGATGTGCACGGGGTCGCTGAGCTTCCAGGATCCACACCCCCGCCCCTGAGTCCCGAGCGCGCGAACCGCGTCGTGCCCGAGTACTTTGGCGCCTATGAAGTGGAGCATAACCTCCCGATCGTGCGCCCCGTCGCAGTGGATCGCGTGGAGAGCCGCGGCGACCTCCTTCTCGTGCGCGCGGGCGCCCACGCCTGGCGCACACGCACGATCATCAATGCGACCGGAACCTGGACACAGCCGTTTGTGCCGTACTATCCCGGTGCGGAGAGCTTTCAGGGCGAGCAGTTGCACACGTACGAGTACCCGGGCCCAGAGCACTTCATAGGAAAGCGCACGCTCGTGGTCGGAGGCGGCGCATCGGCGGTGCAGTTTCTTGGCGCACTCGCGCCGCTCACCGACACGCTCTGGGTGACGCGCAAGGAGCCGGTGTGGCGCGAGGATGATTTCAATCCCGAGGCGCGAATCGCGGCGGTGGGTCTCGTCGAAGAGCGGGTTGCGCAAGGCCTTCCGCCAGAAAGTGTGGTGAGTGTTACCGGCCTCATGTTGCGCGAACAAGAGCGAGAAGCCGAGCGACTCGGCGCGTATTCGGCCCGCAGGCCAATGTTTGAGCGGATCGAACCGCACGGCGTGCGGTGGTCAGATGGCTCGTTCGAACCGGTCGATGTGATCCTCTGGGCCACGGGGTTTCGGCAGGCTATCCAGCATCTCGCGCCACTGAAACTCCGCAGTCATAACGGCGGCATTCAGCTCGACCGTGAGGGGCGAGGGACTGGTGCTGTCGCTGACCCGCGAGTGCAGCTCGTCGGGTATGGCCCATCTGCGAGCACGATCGGCGCGAACCGCGCAGGCCGATCCGCTGCGAACGGTGTTCGCAAATATCTACGCAGCGGCGCCCACCATAAGGAAGCCTTCGTGGCGAGCGCTGCTGCACACTAGAGGCGTCAGCCACCAGAAGCGTCGGCCGCTAGCTTGCGAGAAGCTCGCCGGCGTCGCGACCGGGGAGCGCAACCGTCACCTGCGTGCCCCACGGATCCTGCGTGATGACCGTGTTTCCGGTGTCTTGGAACTTGATCTTCTGCTCACGATACCTAGCGACAAGTTCATCGAGATCATCGCGCGTCGGAAGTGTGATCGAAAGGTCGCCCAGCCCGAGCTGGGAACCGCGCGGGCCCGCACCCCTACTGTTCCAGGTATTCATCGCTACGTGGTGGTGATATCCGCCCGCAGATGCGAACAGTGCGCCCGGATAGTTCTCGACCGTGGGGTCAAGCCCGAGTGAGTTCACGTAGAAGTCTCGCGCAACCTTCAAGTCACCGACCTGCAAATGCACGTGCCCCACCTTGCCCGACTGCTTTTCGACATTCGCGTAGATCTCTTCGTCAAGATGTTGCTGAAGGTACGCGTTGGGGTCGAGGTAGACAGTGTCCATGCGCAAGTCTCCGTCGGCGTAGAGCCATTCCTCGCGCGGGCGATCAACGTAGAGCTCGATGCCGTTTCCCTCTGGATCAGTGAAGTAGAACGCCTCACTCACAAGGTGATCGCTCGACCCCACGAATTTCGCGCGTGGATCTTGCGCCGAACGAAGCACGGTAGCCGAAAGGCTCGCCTTGTCCTCAAACAGGAACGCGGTGTGGAACAGACCCGCATCACGCGGACTTCCGGCGGGAAGATCTGGGGTATGCACAAGACGCACGAATGGAGTCTTGCCTCGACCGAGCACTCGCACGATCTCATTGCCGCGGGCACGTTCCTCGATGGGAGTGAGCGCGAGAGACTTCTCGTAGTAGTCGCTCATGAGCTCAAGATCAGCAACGCGCAGGCTCACCGCGTCCATTTCGAGCCCAGCGGTGATCACTGGTTCCTTGCTTGCCTGCTGATCCATTTCCGTGCCTTTCTTTGGCCTAAGCTTCATCATTACTTGCGGGTACAACTAACACGATACAGGACTATTGGTTGTAATAGCAACCAATTGCTACAATAGGGCCATGTCCCATCCTCTCGCCCACCCTGAGCGCGTCGCAATCGCCCGCCTCCATGCACTGCTTGAGCTCTTGCCAACGGCGCTCGACAAGCGACTGCGCCCCGCGGGAATCACGGCATTCGAATACACACTTCTCGAGTCCCTCTCCGAGGCCGACGGCCATCGCATGCGAATGAGTGAGGTCGCCGCAAAAACCAATGCTTCCCTTCCCCGCCTGTCGCGCGTGGCTAATTCACTCGAACGACGCGGCCTCACCGAACGATCAGCATGCGCCGAAGATGCTCGCGCGACCAACCTCGTGCTCACCGAGCTGGGAGCCGAAGCCTACCGGTTATCGCAGGATCTCTACGCCGCGGCAGTTCGAGAACTGATACTCGACGGGCTCCGAGGTCTTCCCGGTGACGGGGTAGCCAACCTCTCAAATACTGCGTACGCAGTTCTTTCGAGCCTGGATCCACGAGGTGCCAGCACGGCTGCATGGTCGCAGCAAGCATGCGCGGCCGACCCAGCTTCAGAGCCTGCCGCATCCACAGAGACCCAGGCCTGCCCTGCCGACCCCGTGGCCTCGGCCGAAACCAGTGAGACCGAAGTCTGCGCAGCTGATCCGCTCGCGATCCCAGAACGAGAGTTCGCTCAGCACTGATCCTGCACATGCCGCATCATCTCGGATAGGTTTGTTGCGGCATGAACTCTCACACGACACACTCAGAACCGAGCGCCCGCTATCACCCCGAGCCGTCGGTGCTCACCGCGCTCAAGACACCGAAGCTTCTCACGAAGGAGGCTCTCGCGGGGCTCGTCGTCGCACTCGCGCTGATCCCAGAGGCGATCTCGTTCTCGATCATCGCCGGCGTCGACCCCAAGGTCGGGCTGTTCTCATCATTCATCATGGCGATCACCATCGCATTTGTGGGTGGTCGCCCAGCAATGATCAGTGCAGCGACCGGCGCGGTGGCGCTTGTCATTGCACCAGTCGCGCGGGAGCACGGCATGGACTACTTCATCGCCACGGTCATGCTGGCTGGAGTACTGCAGATCTTGCTCGCAGTGTGCGGTGTCGCAAAACTCATGCGCTTCATTCCTCGGAGCGTCATGGTGGGCTTCGTCAACGCCCTCGCGATCCTCATCTTCATCGCCCAGTTCCCCCACCTCATCGGTGTGCCATGGCTCGTGTACCCGCTGGTGGCACTCGGTCTCCTCATCATGGTGTTCATGCCAAAGATCACGAGGGTCATTCCGGCCCCACTCGTGTCCATCCTCATCGTCAC
>JBEBUJ010000039.1:0-23725 GCA_040393365.1 Leucobacter denitrificans | reverse complement strand
GTTCGAACGCGACATCTTGCGCTTGGGAACAGCCATGATGCTCTCTTTCCTAGTTATTCTCTGGTTCGGGCGCACCCGAACCAGATGATTCTACAGCCTTAAAATCAGCCAGCGCCGCCCACCGCGGATCTACGATCGCGTCAGGCGCCGAGGCAGCCTCAGCATCACGCAACTCACCGGACTCGGGATCGAGCCCCGGACAGTCCGGGCGACACACTGGCTGAAACGGAAGTGCAAGCACTACCGCGTCTCGGAGCGGAGGTTCAAGATCCACGTGATCACCGTGAACCTCATACTCGTCGGCCTCCGAAGAAGTATACGCGAAAAGTTCTTGAAACTCGACTTCAAACGGCGCCTCGAAGTCTTTCAGGCATCGACCACACTGCGCGTGCATGGTGGTTCGTGCCGTTGCAGACACCAAGATGCCCTCGTGCACGGACTCCAGGCGCAGGTCGAGCGAGAGCTTCTCACCCTGGGGAATCGAAGCGAGTGCCTCGCCGAACCCCTCGGGAACTACGATCTCGATTTCGCGCTCGCGCATCTCTCCAGGGCGACCGACGAGGTCGCGCACCGATTCTTCATACACGCTTCGCATCAGGCGGGCCTCGTTTGAGCTAGGAAGCGCGCGACCGCCGCCGGAACATACGGGCTCACATCGCCGCCGAGAGAAGCGACCTGCCGCACGAGGGTACTCGAGACGTGGGCATGCGCCGGATCTGGCAGCATGAAAATCGTCTCGACGTTCGCGAGACTGCGGTTCATCAGCACCATCGGTGTTTCGTATGAGACATCGATCTGCGACCGGATGCCTTTGACGAGCACCGACGCGCCGACTTCGGTGCAGTAATCAACCAGCAGTCCAACTGACCAGGATGCGACCGTGATGTTTGACGGCATATCGGGGTCTTCGTCGATCGACTTCTGGATGAGCACCAGACGCTCTGAAATCGGCAACATCGCTGTCTTACCCGGATTGTGCACAACCAGCACATGCACCTCGTCAAATACTGCGGCTGCTCGGCGAATCACGTCGAGGTGTCCGAGCGTGATCGGATCAAAGGATCCCGGTACCACTGCGATGTTGCTCATACCTCTACCCTACGCGGTTGGTCATCGAGAACCATTACAGACCATGCTGCTTTGCAAAAATTACAGCGTGCACTCGATCGCGGAGTTGCAGTTTGGCGAGGATGCGCCCCACGTGCGTTTTCACCGTCGATTCAGAAAGAAAGAGTTCTGCACTGATCTCAGAGTTGTTCTTGCCCGCAGCGATGAGTGTCAGCACATCTCGCTCGCGTTCAGTGAGGTCGGCAAGCGCTTCGGAGTCGAGCGCGTCGGCGCTGCCTTCGGCAAGTCCGCCAGTGCCGAGCGCACCGCCAAGTAGACCGGCGCCGCTTCCATTCTGACTCGCGCCACGCATTTGCGCGAGCATGCGGGCGGTCACCGCGGGTGCCATCGCGGCATCCCCGCTTGCAACTCGGCGGATCGCATCGACGAGTTCTGTGGGCCTCGCGTCTTTCAGCAGAAACCCGCTCGCTCCGGCCTGCACTGCTCCTATTGCATACTCGTCGAGGTCGAATGTGGTGAGTACCAAGACGCGGGTAGCCGGATACGCCGAGACGATCCGCTGTGTCGCCTCAATTCCGTTCATTCCGGGCATGCGAACGTCCATGAGCACGACGTCACATCCACGCTCACCGAGACGCGCGAGTTCGGCAAGTGCCATCTCACCTTCGCCTGCCTCCGCGACGACCTCGATGTCGGGTTCTGAAAGCAATACGAGACGAAAGCCCGTGCGAATGAGCTCTTGATCGTCAACGATCATTACCCGTACGTGGTGTGGATCGTTCACTGCTCGTCCTTTTCCGTCAGTCCGGGTTGTGGGTCCTTGGGGAAGCGTGCTCGGAGTTCCCAACCTGATTCACCCGATACTGGACCGGATTCAATCGTGCCACCAAAGACGCGCAAGCGTTCAGCAAGGCCCGCGAGTCCGCGGCCCGACCCGAGGCCGGTAGATGGTCCAGAAGTTCCCTCCGCGCGCCCGAAATCTCGCACGGTCACCCAGACTCCGTCGTGGTGTTCTTCCAGACGAACTTGGGCGCGAGCTCCCTTGCCCGCATACCTCAGCACGTTCGTCAATCCTTCTTGCACCACGCGGTACATTGCAAGACCCTGCAAGCGCTCGATGCGTTGGATATCAGTGAGTGTGTACAGGTCGACCTGGATACCTGCCTCAACGAATCCATTCACGAGCGCAGGGATGTCTGTGTGACTTGGTTGTGGCGCAAGCTCGGCAACTTCGTCTGCCTGAAGTGCGCCGAGCAGTCTGCGCATCTCAGCAAGTGCGGTTCGACCGGTTTCGGCGCTTCGCTGCATCGCGCTCGCGGCCTCGTCTGGAGCGGCTTTCACCGCTCTTGCCCCTCCCTCAGACAGCGCGATCATTACGGAAACAGAATGGGCAACAATGTCGTGAATCTCTCGGGCGAGCCGCGACCGTTCCTCGGCGACCGCGAGCATCGCGAGCTGATCTCGCTCGCGCGCAAGTTGGTGGGCCCGATCAATGATTGCCGCGAGGTAGCGGCGTCGATTTCCAAGGTTGATCCCAATGAGCAAGATGACGAGGAGCCATATCGCGCTCATGATTGCTGTCACCCAGAAGTCACCTGTCGACGTGGGCCCGTAGAGACTGACACTGCCGAGTAGCGGCTCAAATGCACCTGAAATCATCGTTCCGGCGACAGCAATCGCGTACGCGATCCACCCTGTTCTTACGTCGCGATAGACGGGAACGGCATAGAGCAAGAAGCAAAGTGCGACCCCGTTCGCGAATGCGAGCGCGCCGACATCGCCAATCAGGGCCACAGTAAGAATGATGAGCCCCACAAGGGGGGCCTTGCGCCGCATGATGAGAGCCACAACGCCCGCACCGAGCCGAATCACGAGCAGCGCGGTATATCCGAGAATTATCGTGACATCCCCGTATGCTCGCTCCGTGACGAGCGTAAAGGCGTCAAACGAGGTCAACGGGATAGCGCCAATCAAGTAGCACACGAGGATGGCCATATCGACGGCCAGTGGATGTGCGCTCAACCAACGCCGTATCGCGCCAGGCGGATTGGGGAGGAGCACTTCGACCGCTGCCTGCGACTCAGTCACATGGCTCTGGGTCATTGGCGCTCCTCCCCTCATGCGTTCACCTTAGCGACGACTACTTCGCGTCGCGCGATTTCAGCAGCAGATACCCAATCACCGTGGGCACGACCGCCCAGATTGCCATGGCGAGTAGCGAAACCCAGTAGTTCGGCAGACCCTGGGTTTCAACGATTCCAGATCCAAGGATACTTCCGAGCGTCATCGGAAGGTAGTTGCTGACGGTAGGCACCCACTCCCAGCTCGTGAGTGTCAGAAACTGCATAACGACCGGGAGCACGAAGGTGATCCCGACAACGACTGAGATTCCACCCGCAGTTGAACGGAGCATGGCTGCGACGCCAAACCCAAGAAGCGCAAGCAGCACGAGGTAGGCGCTCGAGCCGAGTACGCCCGAGATCACAACGGAAGAGGTGAGTTCAGCAGCTGATTCTGGAAGGAATACGAGTGCGATACCGAGACCCGCGATCATAAGCGCGAGCGCCGTAATGCCTGAGATGCACGCGAGCACCACGATCTTTGCGAGGTAGAGCGGCGTGCGCGCGGGAACAGCCGCGAGGCTCGAAAGAATCATGCCACTCGAGTACTCACTGGAGATCGCGAATACCCCGAGTACTCCGAAAATCAGCGCGAGGAATACCGCGGGGAACGTGGCAACGCCCAGCAGGTGATTCTGCAGAGTCTCTGCGGGCATCTGGGAAGCGGGAACTCCCATGTACTCGTACTGGCTGCTGAACGCGAGAGCGCTCAGCACACTCATCCCGAGTCCTCCGAGCACCGTGAGAAGCAGTGTGATGCGGAAGCTTCGCAACGATGTGAGTTTGATTCGCTCTGATGCGAGGACTCCCGCGAAGCTCAGTCGCGGAGTCATGCCGGTACCCGCATATGAGCTGCGAGTCGCTTGTGGTGTGTAAGTTGCAGTAGTCATGATATTTGTGTCTTTCTCGGACGTGTAATTCAGTGGTCGAGTTCTCGTAAGCAGCGATGACCTATCCGGCTGCGTACTCAACTTCGCCTCGCGTGAGTGCGAGATAGGCGTCTTCAAGACTCGTAGCGATCGGCGTGAGTTCGTGCAGCACGATCCCGTTCGCGGCAGCAATCTCACCGAGGCGTTGCACCTCGATTCCGGTGGCCGTGAAGCCCTCACCGTCTCCGCTTTCGAGAGGTTGCAGGTCAACGCTCTCGTCACCGCCCATGACAACTGATGCAAGCTGTGCTGCTTGAGGGCTTCTTACCCTCACCTTCGTGACTCCCCCAGAAATCAGATCAGAAATGGGGGCGTCTGCCACGACGCGGCCTCTGCCCAGCACGATCACGTGATCCGCTGTCTGTGCCATCTCGCTCATCAGGTGGCTTGAAAGCAGCACCGTACGCCCTTCGCTTGCAAAGTGCCGCAGAAGTTGACGCACCCAAAGCACCCCATCAGGGTCAAGCCCGTTCACCGGCTCGTCGAGAATAATCACCTTCGGGTCACCGAGCAGTGCCGTCGCAATTCCGAGTCGTTGGCCCATTCCCAGCGAGAACCCGCCGACACGCTTATTCGCGACCGCTCCGAGGCCGGTCAGCTCAATAACCTCGTTGACACGACGCTCTGGAATTCGGTGCGTTGCTGCAAGCGCTCGTAGGTGGCTTCGAGCAGTTCGCCCTGGATGCACGCCTTTCGCGTCAAGCAACACTCCAACCTCGGAAAGCGGTGCGTTCATCTCCGAATAGCGCTGACCATTCACTGTCACCGTACCGGCCGACGGGCGGTCAAGCCCGACCATGAGTCGCATACTCGTCGATTTCCCGGCTCCGTTCGGTCCGAGAAAACCCGTGACCTGTCCTGGCTTGATCGTAAAATTGACGTTGTCGACCGCAGTCTTCTGACCATAGTGCTTAGTTAGGCCACGCGCTTCAATCATGGTGTCTCCTCAGATGGTGTACTCAGCTTCTGTACTCAGCTTCTGTACTCAGCCTAGGAATTTCAGACTCCTGTGGGATCCCTCTGAGGTATCAATCCCGTGGTACCTGAGTACCACTCGTGCTTCTTAGGACTTTGCGAGATTCTCAAGGTGCGCTTCGTCGCGCGCGACCTGCTGCTTGAGCTCTGGGTATGCATCAAGGCCTGGATCTTCGAGCAGCAGCAACGCCGCAAGTTCTCGTGCGTGCGCGATGAGTTCGCCGTCGTGGGTCACGCGCAAGAGTTTCAGGGTGGATCGCCCACCCGACTGCGCCGTACCGAGGATGTCGCCCTCGCGACGCAGCTCAAGGTCAATCTCGGCAAGCACGAAGCCGTCGCTTGTCGCAGCAACAGCCTCAATGCGTTCCCGAGCCGTGGTGCCCTGCGGCGCTTCGCTCATGAGCAAGCACAGACCGGGATGCTCCCCCCGCCCCACACGGCCGCGCAACTGGTGCAATTGGGAAACGCCGAACCGATCTGCATCTCGCACAATCATGATGCTGGCGTTCGGAACGTTCACGCCGACCTCAATCACCGTCGTTGCGACAAGTATCTGGATCTCGCCAGCGGCAAACGCCCCCATGATGCGGTCCTTCTCAGGACCGGCCAGATCTCCGCTGAGCGCTTCGATTCGTAGCCCAGCGAACTGTGGCATGTTTCGCAGTTCTTGCACCGTGTCGACGACATTTCGCATGGGACGCTCGGAGGAGGTGTCACCTGTGCTGGGATCCGCACCGCTCTCGGCAAGCTCGCTCCCCTCTTCTACGCTCGGCGATCCACCACCACTGATCGCGGGACACACGACGTACACCTGTCGCCCCTCGGCGATGTCTTCTGCTGCACGCACCCAGACGCGTGCAGCCCACTTCGGCAGTTCGAGTTCAGGAACGACAAACGTCTGAATCCCCTGCCTACCGGGCGGGAGCTCACGAATGGTGAGCGTCTCGAGATCGCCGAATGCGGTGAGCGCGACAGTGCGAGGTATCGGTGTCGCGGTCATCGCAAGCACGTGCGGCTGCGTCCCCTTCTGTCGCAACGCCTCGCGTTGCTCGACCCCAAATCGGTGTTGCTCATCGATGATGACGAGCCCGAGGTCGAAGAAACTCACGCCTTCGCTCATGAGTGCGTGAGTGCCCACCGCAATGCGGGAGTTGCCTGACGCGAGCGACAGCAGCGCTCGCCGACGTTCAGATGCAGGCATGCGACCGGTGACGAGCACAGGGTTCAGCTCCGCAGCGAGATCGGGGCCAAGCGCTTGGACTATCGAGCGATAGTGCTGTGAGGCCAGCACCTCAGTGGGTGCGAGCATCGCATTCTGCCCGCCGCTCTCGGCGACCTGCAGCATCGCACGAAGGGCTACGAGTGTTTTACCGGAGCCGACCTCGCCCTGAAGCAGGCGATGCATTGGATGCGCCGTCGCAAGCTCACCCGAGATCACGCCCCCAACGCGCCGCTGATCGCCCGTGAGCTCGAACGGCAATGCCTCATCGAACCGCTCGAGCAGCCGGCCAGGCTCACGAGGCGTACTGCGCATGCTCGTTTGCTGTTGCCGGCGAAAGAGAAGCGCAACCTGGAGTTCAAACGCTTCGCGAAACTTCAAGCTTCGCAGGGCCTGTTGCCAGTCGCTGTCGGTTCGAGGTCGATGCGCTGCTTCAAACGCCGCCCCGAGCGGCAGAATTCCCTCGGTCTCCCACAGCGTGTCGGGCAGTGGATCGACAACATCCTGCAGCGAATCAAGCGCCGTCAATACTGATCTCGCGATATTCCAGCTCGGCATCTGAGCCGTTGCTGGATAGAGCGGCATTGGGGATTCAGCCCACGCTTTGAGCGCAGCCTCTTCAAGCGCAGTGCGGCCTGGAACCGCATCGTCTTCGTCAAAGAGTTCGTAATCGGGGTGCTGGAGTTGAAACGCCCCTCGATACTCAGAGACCTTGCCCGCAAAGATTCCCTGGCGGCCCGCACGCAGTTCTTTCGCACGCCATCCCTGATTAAAGAATGTCAGGGTGAGCGTGCCGACCCCGTCGGTAATTCGGGCCTCAAGAATTTGGCCGCGACGCCGCTGCATGGTACGCGACCGCACGTCGAGCACCTGCGCGACGACCGAAATCTGCTCGCCAAGCGGCAAGTCTTTGAGCGGTGTGAGTTCGCCGCGTTTCGAGTACCGCCTGGGCAAATGCCAGAGCAGATCACGTACCGTCTCCATGCCAAAGGCCTTGCCGAGTACCTTTGCACTTTGCCCACCGATCACCCGCTCAAGCGGTGTGTCCAGCGTGGTGGGAAGCATGCCTCCAGGGTATCGAAGACTGGCGACATCACCGAGTACAGTTGACTGGTACTGATTCACCCACTGAGGCCGCCGTGCCTGCACCGAGCAGGAAGTCTGAAGCATGACACGCATCATTTCGGGACTCGCGGGCTCCCTGCGACTCGAGGTGCCGAAAGCTGGCACCCGACCAACAAGTGACCGCGTGCGCGAGGCAATCTTCTCCTCACTCGATTCATGGGGAATGATCGAGGGCTGTCGCGTTCTCGATCTCTACGGTGGATCTGGTGCCTTGGGGCTCGAGGCCGCCAGCCGAGGGGCGCGCGAGGTGACAGTCGTCGAGAAACATCCCCCAGCGGCCAAGGTCGCTTCACGAAACGCCAAGACAGTGCTGGGCGCGTGGGGCACGGCGCAATCCGCGCCGCGAATCATCGTCGAGACACAGTCCGTGCAGACGTTTTTGGACCGAGAGTCCGCGCGCTTCGATGGTGGATCGGCAGCCCCGTGGGACGTCGTGCTCCTCGATCCGCCGTACGACCTGAGTGAGCAAGAACTCGCCGCGAATCTCGCGTCGGTCGCTCGTATCGTCGCGGCTTCGTCGGTGGTACTCGTCGAGCGATCGAGTCGGTCTCCAGAGCCCACGCTTCCGCCAGAACTCGCACCGCTGAAACAGCGCCGTTACGGTGAGACCGTGCTCTGGTGGGCAGAACTCGCGGCCTAACACGCAAACGGCGGAGCCGCCTTCTTTCGAAAGCGGCTCCGCCCAATGAATGCGGTGGTTAACTGCGCGGAATGAGCGTGTACTTGCTCGAGAGGAACTCGTGGATTCCCTCGAAGCCACCCTCGCGCCCGATGCCCGACTGCTTGATGCCGCCGAACGGAGCCGCAGCGTTCGACACCAGGCCGGTGTTCAGCCCCATCATGCCGCTCTCGAGCTTCTCGATCATGCGGTGACCGCGAGCAAGATCCTCGGTGAAGACGTAGCTCACAAGGCCGTACTCGGTGTTGTTCGCGATCTCGACAGCTTCATCCTCAGTCTGGAAGCGAATGATGCCGAGCACAGGCCCAAAGATCTCTTCGCGCATAATCGCCGACTGAGGGCTGAGCTTGTCGATCACGGTCGGCTGGAAGAAGTTGCCAGGGCCATCAATGGCTTCACCACCGGTGACCACCGTCGCGCCGGTTTCCACCGCATCCGCAACGAGACGCGCGGTGTTCGCCACGGCCTTTTCTTCAACAAGCGCGCCAATGTCGTAACCCTCGTCCGCTCCACGGCCAACGGTCATAGCCGAGACCCTCTCGCTCACGCGACGTGCGAACTCATCAGCGACCGACTCGTGCACGATGATGCGGTTTGCAGCGGTGCACGCCTGGCCGATGTTCCGGAACTTCGCGAGCATAGCGCCCTCGACTGCCTTATCCAGATCCGCATCTTCGAACACCACGAACGGGGCATTGCCGCCAAGCTCCATCGAGGTGCGCAGCACATTCTGAGCCGCAGCCTCGAGCAGCTTCACGCCAACCGGGGTCGAGCCGGTGAATGAGAGCTTGCGGAGGCGAGTGTCTGAGAGCAGCGCGCTCGACTGTGCACTCGACTTCGAGGTCTGAACGACGTTCACCACACCGGCGGGCACACCAGCGTCTTCGAGCAGCTGAGCGAAGAAGATGGTCGTGAGCGGCGTGAGACCCGCTGGCTTGATCACCACGGTGCAACCTGCGGCAAGTGCCGGAGCGATCTTGCGCGTCGCCATTGCGAGTGGGAAGTTCCACGGGGTGATGAAGTAGCAGGGCCCGACCGGAATGTGTGAGACCACCATGTTGCCGGTGCCCTCAGGGTTCTGACGGTAGTCGCCTCGCACTCGCACGGCTTCTTCCGAGAACCAGCGGAGGAACTCGCCTCCGTAGTTCACTTCGCCCCGTGCCTCAGCGATGGGCTTGCCCATCTCCATGCTCATGAGCAGCGCGAACTCGTCACGGCGCTCCATGAGCAGGTCGAACGCACGACGCAGAATGTTTGAGCGCTCACGCGACGAGGTTGCGGCCCATTCGGCCTGCGTAGCAACTGCCGAGTCAAGTGCGCGGATCGCATCTTCAACGGTTGCATCGGCAATCGTCTTGATGACCTCTCCCGTTGCCGGGTCATGCACGTCGAAGGTGGCGCCGGAGGTCGATGCCTCCCATTTACCCCCGATAGCGAGCCCTGACTGCACTCGATCGAGCAGTTCCTGTTCGTTTGGCTTCAGTGCCATGAGTGTTTCCTCCTATTGTGAATCCTGCTACCTCGTGCAGGATGACATTGGGTGTTGTTTGCGCGAGTTAGTTTGCAGCGATCGCGTCGACGACAACCTGGAGGCCCTCGCGAAGCAGTTCATCAGAAATAGTGAGTGGGGGAAGGAAGCGGATCACGTTGCCATAGGTTCCACAGGTGAGGACGAGTACGCCCTGCTCTGCCGCGTACTTTGCGATTGCTCCCGTAAGCGCCGCGTTCGGGGTCTTGGTGCCTGATTCGACAAGCTCGATCGCCATCATCGCACCGCGTCCGCGGATGTCACCAATGCGATCGTCGGTCTTCTGCAGGTTAGTGAAGACGTCAGTGATCGTCGCACCGATCTTGCCAGCCTTCTCCAGCAGATTGTCTGCCTCGTAAGTCTCAATCGTTGCAAGGGCCGCGGCACACGCAATCGGATTGCCAGCATAGGTTCCACCGAGTCCACCGGCATGAGCCGAGTCCATGATTTCGGCGCGGCCGGTAACGCCCGACAGGGGCAGGCCTCCAGCGATACCCTTTGCGGTCGTGACCATGTCGGGCACGACACCCTCAAAGTTCGCTGCGAACATCTGTCCGGTGCGGCCGAAGCCGGTCTGCACCTCGTCGAGGATGAAGACAACGCCGTTCTCGGTTGCCCACTTTTGGATTGCGGGGAGGAATCCCTCTGCGGGTGCGATAAAGCCGCCCTCGCCCTGGATTGGCTCAATGATGATTGCAGCGAGGTTCGCTGCGCCCACCTGCTTTTCGATCTCGGTGATCGCAACCGCTGCCGCATCGGCGCCTGCAAGCCCGTCACGGTACGGGTAGGAGGTCTGCACTCTGGTCACCTCTGGCGCGAACGGACCGAACCCGTCTTTGTACGGCATGTTCTTCGCGGTCATGCCCATGGTGAGGTTAGTGCGACCGTGGTACGCGTGATCGAACACAACGACGCCGTTCTTCTTGGTGTAATGACGCGCGATCTTGATCGCGTTCTCGACCGCTTCAGCGCCCGAGTTGAAGAGCGCCGAACGCTTCTCGTGGTCACCAGGGGTGAGTTCGTTGAGCTTCTCCGCAACCGCGACATAGCCTTCGTAAGGGGTTACGGTGAAGCAGGTGTGGGTGAACTGGGCGACCTGCTGCTGCACGGCCTCGACGACGCGAGGGGCTGAATTGCCCACGCCCGTGACAGCAATGCCCGAGCCGAGGTCGATCAGTGAGTTGCCGTCTGCATCGACGAGCACACCGTCTCCACCCGCAACAACAGCGATGGGGAGGGCCACGCCGACACCAGACGCAACTGCTGCGTCTTTACGTGCCATGAGTTCTTGTGACTTCGGGCCGGGAATGCTGGTAACGAGCTTGCGTTCCTGCGGAAGTGAGGGGCCACCGATAACTGACATGAAAGTTCCTCCTTGAAATGGTGAGCGAAGTAGTGAGCGAAGTGCGCGATACGACGCACTCTACGTACGGTCTCTTTGCGCCCTCTCAGGATACGTTCGTTCCACTCGCAAAATTGATGCCATAATGGCGATTGATGATGCAATATATCGCCGAACCGGCAATACATAGTTGGATCGAGCTCGAGACGCTCCTCCGAGACTACGAGCTCGGTCTCGTCGCGATCGCTGGCATCGATGACGATACCGGTTCACGAGCCGTTCAGTGGGTCCACTCTTCTGACCTGCCAGATCCCACACCGTTCCTCACCCCTCGCACAGTACTGCTCACCACGGGCGTACAGTTCAAATCCGCACTTGGCAAGAATACGGCTGAGGCATACGTGTCACGGCTCGTGCGTGCGGGAGCCACTGCGTTAGGCGTCGGTGTCGGCCTGCGCTGGGATCGTATTCCTCCGACGCTCGTCGAAGCCTGCGAACACCTGGGCCTCCCGCTCATCCGCGTTCCTTACGACACTCCGTTTATTGCGATCACCCGAGCAGCCGCCCGCCTCATCGAAGCTGCGATGCATGCGCAAAACATTGACAGGCTCACGCGCAGTGACCGAACTCCCGCAGCACGCATCGCGCGCGCTGAGTCCGCGCTCCGCTCAGCGATCGTGTCGTTACTCATTCGCGGTGATCGGGAGCATGCAGAGGCCATCGCCTCCCCGTTGTATCCGCGGCTCCCTCGCGGGCAGGTCGCCGTTATAGCGATGCAAATAAGCGACGGCGACATCGTTCCTCAAGACCTCGGTGAGGGCCTGATAAGTGGCGAGTACGATGGCAAACTCGTCGTCATCTGCGAGTCATCCCGGGTCGCGGGGTTGCGAAAACTCATCACCAAGCGCACGGCCGGGCTTTCCGAGCGCGGATCTCTCCACGATCTCGTGAGGCTCCTTGACCAGGCCGATCGCGCTCTCGAGCAGTCAATCGCCGCGCTCGTAGAGACCGATGCACCTCCGAAACTCGTGGCCTATCGTCCAGCGATGCACTCAGGGGTCTTCCAACTCATCGCTGAAAGCCCCGAAGCAAAGCGACGTGCCATTGGTTTTCTCTCCCCGCTCACAGAGCACGATCGGCGACACCACGACGAGATCGAACGAAGCCTTGAGGTGTGGCTCAGGCACAACTGCCAGCTCACTCCGGCTGCGGAGGAATTGCAGATCCACCGTCACACCATGCGCACGAGGGTGAGAACGGCCGCGAGCCTGCTTCAGCGAAACATTGACTCGGCCGATACGAGGGCCGAACTCTGGACCGCACTTCGTCTTGCGGGCACGGCCGTTCCCCCGGCTACAGCGCCGTGAAGGTCGCCTCGATCTGCACACTCACGGTGATTTCTCCGGCAGTGACCTCGGGAGCAGCTTCGACCGCCATCGCCAGCCTGGCCCCGCGCGGAGCGATCGGCACACCCTGCGCGATATCGCGGATCGACACCATGAGCAACGATGAAGCGCTGAGCGCTTCTGCATAGTCCTCTGCGGCAGCGCGTGCGTTCTGAACGGCCGCACCACGAAGATCACGGGTCTGCTCGTCACGAATCTCTGGGCTTAATCCCCAGTTCACACGTGTGTCGGCACCGCTTGCGGTGAGCTCTGCCGCGAGCTCACCGACGAGATTCAGGTCGGTGAGCAGCATGTTCACGCTCACATACGCGTGGTGCTCAACAATCATCTCGCCGTGCTCGTCACGCCACGAATTCGATGAACTCGACACCGGCGCGGCAGTGTACGCAGTCGCAGTTCCATCGCTGACGAGTGTCTTGGCGCGATCCACCAGGCGCGCGTGCGCGGCATTCGCGTCGTCAAGCACGGCCAGTCGCGACGGGCCACGAAGTGACACGCTCGCACTGACCTCAGCGAGGTCTGCGGGGAGCTTGGTTTCCGCCGCTCCTATTACGGTAATCTCGGTCATTGGCGCTCCTCGGAGGTCATGAGTGCTGGGGTGAACTCAGTGTACGGATCCCACCCGCGCGGCGCATAAGATTGGCCGTCAACCTGCACCGGCGCGTCTTGTCGCTCACGCACCGTACCGATGTGACGGAACCCGTCTGGGAGCTCCGCACCACTCGGAAAGCACGCGAGCAATCCGTGGTCTTCGCCGCCCTCAAGCATCATTTCGAGCGGCACGCTGACGCCGCTCTGCGTACCAAACGCACGCATGATCTCGCCTGTTGACAGGTCGAGAGTGACACGACTCGCACGTGCTAATCGGTCGGAATCGAGAGCGAGCCCATCTGACACGTCCATCATCGCAGTTGCGCCAGCAATGCTCGCTGCGATACCCAAGTGGATCGGCGGAGTCGGAGCGAACTGGGCACTCAGCGCAGCGCTGTGCTTGTTGCGAAGTTCGGGGAGGTGGGTACTTTGCGCCTCCCCATCTGCATCGACGCAGCTCGAGAACAATATCGCGAGCCCGAGTCCCGCGAGCCCAAGGTCGCCGGCATACGCAACGACGTCTCCTGCTCGCGCAGCGCTTCGCGTGACCGGAGTTCGGCCTTCAAGGTCGCCCATCGCCGTGACTGCAGCAAACAGCAGCGGAGCGCGGCTGAGGTCCCCTCCGATGACCCCGCACCCGGGAGCGAGCTCGGCACAGGCTGCATCGAGACCCCGAGAAATCTCGCTGAGCAGGTCCACGGGAGTGTCCGACGGGCATGCGAAAGATACGGTGAGTGCGGTGGCTCTGGCGCCCATCGATGCCACGTCCGAAAGATTTGTCGCCGCCAGCTTCCAACCGAGCTCGTACCCAGAATGCCAGGCAAGCCGAAAGTCTGGCCCTTCGATCATGGTGTCGCTTGTCACCACCAAGTCGCCGGTTGATGTGAGTACCGCACAGTCATCGCCGGGGCCGAGCGATGCTGCCTTCGCGGGTCGTAACTGATCGAGCACACGCTGAATCACGCCGCTCTCGCCGAGTTCTCCTACCGTAGTCACATACTTACGCTATCGTGCGTTACCACAGCCCGCATCGCCCTCCACAGCCATCACCGACTTGCCAGGTGTCGGCGGATAAGCTGGGTGTGTGAAGATTCGAGTCGCGGGCGCAAGTTTTGCGCTCCTCGCCGCAGGTTTACTCACTACAACTCTTGCCGGGTGCTCCCCTGACGTGCCGATGGATCGCCCGGTGGATGCAAATAACCCTGCCTGCGCGAATGTGATCGTCAGGCTTCCCGCGACACTCGATGGTCTCGACAAACGGAACACGAACGCGCAAGCGACCGGTGCGTGGGGCGATCCCGCGAGCGTGTTGCTCTACTGCGGCATCGAACCGAGTGGCCCCACGACGGATCACTGCGTGACAGTGAACGGCATTGACTGGATCATCGACGAGTCTCGCGCGCCACTGTACCGATTTGAGGCGTATGGCCGCTCGCCAGGTCTCGAAGTCGTTGTAGACGCAGACAAACAGGTGAGCGGCACGAACGTTATCTCTGAGCTCAGGTCTGCGGTCGAGCAGCTCCCCCAGGAACGGCACTGCGTCAGCGTCTCCGAGGTCATCGACGAGTCCCAGTTCGGAGATGCGCCAGATGAGGATGCGGCACTCGAACCACAGGCTGAGGAAGCAGGAGAGGACTAAGCAGCCCGCTGCGTGGCTCGCTCTTCCATCGCGCGCACGAACCCCTCAAGAAGCTTGGTGAGTTGTACTGGATCGGAGTGCTTCTCTTCTGGATGCCACTGTACGCCGACGACCCACCCGTTCGTCGCTTCAACGCCCTCGATGACCCCATCGTCGGCGTGAGCTGACGCACGGAGGCCCGCTCCCAACACGTCGACGGCCTGGTGATGGCTCACACGCGCGTTGATTCTCGACGCACCGAGAATCTCCGCGAGCAGGGTGTGTTCTGTGACGACGACATCGTGATTGTTCCAGTCGCCATCGGCGGTAGGTTCATTCTCGGACACAGCCGTCACGTGAATTCCTGGTCCGAGATCCTGAATGAGCGTGCCCCCAAACGCCACATTGATGAGCTGTGAGCCTCGGCAAATTCCGAATACGGGAATGTCTGCATCGTGCGCCGCGCGGATCAGGTCGACCTCGTACGTATCGGCATCGCGATGCAGGTGCTTCACGGTGTCGCTCGTAATCGGTTGACCGTACACCGCGGGGTCGATGTCTACCCCACCCATCACGACAACTCCGTCAGCAGCATCGAGCACAAAAGGTGCGCTCTCAGTGTCGTCCGCAGCATTGATCGAGATCACCCGAATCCCAAATGCGCCAAACTTGGCGACGACCACGTCGAGCAGCGCAATGATCTCGGATCGGTAATCCGCAGGCATACGCTCTGAATCGACGTACGTAACGGCCACGGATAAAGGAGTTAGTGCGGTCATATGTGGAGTCTTCTCAGGTCAGTAAGCTGAAGGTTTTTCGAGCGCGAGCTCGATGAGTTCGGTGATGAGGTCGGTGTATCCGACACCTGATGCTTCCCACAGTCTCGGATACATTGAGATCGGAGTAAAGCCCGGAAGCGTGTTGATCTCATTGAGCACCGGCCCGCTGTCTGTCAAGAAGAAGTCAATTCTCGCAAGAGTCGCGCACTGAGAAACCTCGAACGCGCGCACCGCGGCGTCACGAATTGCTTCGTACTCGGCACCCGAAACGCGTGCCGGTAGTTCGAGATCCACACCGGGTGCACCCAGGTACTTCGCATCGAAGTCGTAAAACTCGCGTCCGGTGAAGACGATTTCGCCAATGACCGAACTCGTGCGGGGGCGATCGCCCGAGCGTCCCTCGAGCACCGCAATCTCAACCTCACGTCCGACTACTCCAGATTCGATGAGCACAGTTCGATCCTCCGCAAAGGCAACTTCAAGAGCTGCGGGTATCTCCGACGCCTCAGTCACGCGGGTCACTCCCACTGAAGAGCCCGCTCGAGCGGGCTTCACGAAGAGCGGATAGGTGAGGCCGTCGTCAAGCGTATGCACGAGTGATGGATCGCGATCCACCTCGCCGCGCGTGACCGTGCGCCAGGGCGCGACGGCGATTCCGGCCACCTGGAGCACGGTTTTCACCAGGTGTTTATCCATGCAGAGCGCAGAGCCGAGCACCCCGCTCCCCACATATGGCATGTCGATGAGATCGAGCATCCCCTGAATCGTGCCGTCCTCACCGTACGGTCCGTGCATCATCGGCATAACAGCGTCAACGTGCGCGAGGGGCTTCACGGTGCCGTCAGAAGAGACCACCGTGAGTGTCCGCGTTTCCGTCGACGCTGGCCACAACACACGCGTGCCATTATCGGTGACCTCGGGAAGCGCACCCGCCTCTAAGCGGTAGTTCGCAAGATCGTCGTGGTCGAGCAGCACCGTCGCACCCTGCTTCGTGATGCCGACCGGCACAACGTCAAATTTCTGGCGATCGATCGCACGCAGAATTCCGGCGGCAGTGACACAGCTGATGCCGTGCTCACTCGAACGCCCGCCAAACACCAACGCAATCGTGCGTTTCTTGTCAGCTATCGACATCACGCGATCCTTTCCGACGACCAAACAGACGCCGCCACACTGATCTCGTCTCCCGACTGAGCACAAGTTCCCGCTTGGGAATTCCGTCTTCCGTTGCGAGATGCGGGCCAAGGTTCTCGGGGCTCATCTCGCCTTCGAGCACCATCTGCACCTGCTGCACGATCGGCATGACAATATTATTTGCCGCAGCGATCTCAAGAATTGGTGCGACCGACGTTATGCCCTCTGCCGTTTGCTGCATCTGCTCTCGGGTCTCCTCGAGCGAGAAGCCTTGCCCGATGAGTCGACCGGCCGTGTTGTTCCGCGATAGCGGTGACTGGCATGTCGCAATGAGGTCGCCAAGGCCAGCGAGCCCCGAAAGCGTTCCTGCGTCTGAGCCCTGCGAGACCGCAAACTGGGTCATCTCCGCGAGTCCACGAGTGATGATCGAAGCCTTCGTGTTCTCTCCGTAGCCGACACCATCGACTATGCCGATAGCGAGCGCAATAAGATTCTTCAGTACTCCGCCAAGCTCGGTGCCCACAACATCTGTGTTGACGTAGGTGCGGAAGTACGGTGCCGAGCAGGCCTGCGCCACCTCGCGGGCAACCTCGATGGAGGTGCACGAAGCAACTGCCCCGGTAGGCTGCTCTTTCGCTATCTCCATCGCAATGTTTGGCCCAGACACCACCGCGATTCGTTCGGGATCGAGGTCGAGCGTGTCGTACATCACTTCGCTCATGCGCATGGTTGTCGAGCGCTCGACGCCCTTCACGAGGCTCACGAGCACGCTTGACCGATCAAGATACGGTTCGATATCGAGAAGATTCTGACGCAGCGTCTGACTCGGAACCGCGAGAAACACGAGTCGCGCTCCTCGCAGCGCTTCTGAGATATCCGTCGACGCCTTCAGCGCCTTCGGCAGGTTCACCCCGGGCAGGTACTGACTGTTGCGCTTCGCCACTCTGATCTCGTCTGCGATCTCGCCGCGCCGGGCCCAAACTGTCACATCAGCGCCAGCGTCGCAGAGCACCTTCGCAAAGGTGGTGCCCCAACTTCCAGCGCCGATGACCGCGACCTTCGACTGCTGAATTCTCGAGGCGTTCAAAAGCGTCCCGTTTCATTCTGCTGGTGCTTCGACGGGTCCCAACGCTCTGGGGGCGGGGTTTCGCCGCGCAGCTCAGCGAGTAGCTTGGTGATCTCGTCCATAAGGAGGCTCGTTGCAGCGTTAATGACCTTCTGGTCGAGCGGCTTGCCCTGAAACTGGCTGAGGTCAATGGGCTCACCAACCGCGACCTCGATCGTCTTGCGCGGAAACGGCTTGATCGACTTTCCGTATCTGGGCATGAGACGCTGCGTACCCCAGTGTGCTACTGGGATCAACGGAATCCCCGACTCAAGCGCGAGCCTCACGGCACCGCTCTTGCCGCGCATTGGCCACAGGTCAGGATCTCTGGTGAGCGACCCCTCAGGATAGACAATGACGCCTGACTCTTTGGTGATGAGCAGATTTGCCGCGCCCATGGGATTCTGCCTGTCTGCCGACCGCGTTCCCCCATCGCGCTCGACTGGGATCTGACCGCTCCTTCGCAGCATCGCCCCGAACACCGGCACGCGAAACAGACTCGCCTTCGCCATGAACCTCGGAACGCGACCGAGGTGCCAGACAGCGGCGCCCATGGCAATCGGATCAATCTCGCTGTAGTGGTTCGGTGCCAAAATAAAGGGGCCCGACGCGGGCAGCTTCGAATCACGCGTGAAGCGATAGCGCACCATGAGCGACCACAACGGCAAGATCAACGCCGCAAGCAACCAGAACATCGACGGTCGTCGCTTCTCGATCCCAGAGCGGCTGCGCAGCTTTACCGTTTCAGTCATGCCTCAATTATCCCGGATACAAAGGCACCAAACTGCATGGATGCCCGTGCGGCGAAAACTATCCCTCGGTTAACCCTCGAAGACGAAGTCTGCGCCAAGTTGCCGGAGCTTGTCAATAAAGCCCTCATACCCACGGGCGATGATGCCGATGTTCGATACTCTCGACTCCCCTTCGGCGATTAGCGCCGCAATGAGGTAACTAAAGCCACCGCGAAGATCAGGCACCACAACGTCTGCGGCCGTGAGGCGAGTCGGCCCGGTGACCACCGCCGCCTGCTCGAACTCTCGACGCTTCACCCTGCGCGTCTCGTCTTGCAGCCCGTCTGGGTGAACGACGATATTCGCGCCCATGGTGTTGAGGGCCTCAGTGAACCCGAAGCGATCTTCGTACACGGTTTCGTGAATCGTGGATACGCCTTCGGCCTGCGTGAGTGCCACGATGAGCGGCTGCTGCCAGTCGGTCATGAAGCCCGGGTGCACATCGGTCTCAAACGTGACCGGCTGGAGCGTACCACCCGGATGCCAGAAACGCATGCCATCATCATGCACTTCGAAGTCGCCACCCACCTTGCGGTAGACATTCAAAAAGGTCATCATCTCTTCTTGACGAACCCCACCCACGAAAATGTCGCCGTTCGTCGCAAGAGCCGCAGCCGCCCAACTCGCGGCCTCATTGCGATCAAAAATCGCCTTGTGGTCGTAGCCACGAAGCTTCTCAACGCCCTCGATAAAGATCACGCGGTTCGGTTCGATGGTGATGATTGCGCCCATTTTCTGCAGAATGCAGATGAGGTCGACAATCTCGGGCTCGATCGCAGCGTTGCGCAGTTCCGTTTGCCCCTCGGCGAGCACCGCGGTGAGCAGCACCTGCTCCGTCGCCCCGACTGACGGATACGGCAGCTCAATGTTTGCGCCCTTCAGCCCATTCGGTGCGGTAAGACTGATTCCGCTCGGCAGCTTCTCGACGACGGCACCGAACTCACGCAGCGCGTCCAGGTGAAAATCGATCGGGCGATCGCCGATTCGGCATCCCCCAAGGTCTGGAATGAACGCCTCACCGAGCCTGTGCAGCAGCGGGCCACAGAACAGGATCGGAATACGCGATGATCCCGCGTGAGCATCGATATCAGCCTTGTGCGCTTTCTCAACGTTCGATGGATCAAAGTGCCACTCATCGGCGTTCTCGCCTTTGGTGATGAGTACGCCGTGAAGCGCGAGCAGGCCCGCGACAACTCGCACATCGGAAATGTTCGGCACATTGCGAAGCACACTCGGAGACTGGCCGAGCAGTGCCGCGACCATTGCCTTCGTCACCAGGTTCTTCGCACCGCGAACCTCAATCCGCCCCTTAAGCGGCCGACCCCCGTTGATGATGATCTCATCTGAGGTGAGTCCAACTCTCGCGCCCTGGTTTGCGTTATCACGAGCGGGGCTATCCGTTACCAGCGCGTCCGGCTTCACCGGCGCTTCCTGAGGTTCTGCGTTGCTCACGTAGTTATCTCCTAGGCGTTCCGTACGGGCAACGTCGTCGGCATCCAACCCGGGCGACGCGCCTCAAAATCTGTGATGTCCTGCTCATTGCGCAGGGTCAACGCAATATCGTCGAGCCCCTCAAGCAGCCGCCACCTGGTGTAGTCATCTATCTGGAACCCGACGTTCAGCTCACCTGCGGTCACTGTGCGAGATTCAAGATCTACCGTCACCGGAGTCTGTGGATCCGCCTCAATAACCGCCCACAAGCGCTCGACATCAGCTTCTTCGACCTGTGCCGCAACCAACCCCTGCTTTCCCGAGTTGCCGCGGAAGATATCGGCAAACCTCGGAGAAATGACCACCTTGAAGCCATAGTCTCGCAGCGCCCACACCGCATGCTCTCGCGACGATCCCGTACCGAAATCGGGGCCCGCGATGAGCACTTCGGCCCCCTCATACCGGGGCTGGTTCAGCACAAACTCTGGGTCTTGTCGCCAGTGGTGGAACAGCGCGTCTTCAAAGCCGGTCTTCGTCACGCGCTTCAAGAACACTGCCGGGATGATCTGGTCAGTGTCAACATTCGAACGGCGCAGCGGAACAGCGGTGGTGGTCAGCGTGGTGAACTTTTCCATGAGTTACGCCTCCACCTTCTCGGCTGCGTGTGCGGCCGAATCGTGAGTAATGCCCTTACCGGCATCGTCTTGAAGATCCCAGGGGCTCGAGAGCGTGCCTCTGATCGCGGTCGCGGCCGCCACGAGCGGCGACACCAAGTGGGTTCGCCCACCCTTGCCCTGACGCCCCTCAAAGTTGCGGTTTGACGTCGAAGCGCAACGCTCGCCTGGCGCCAACTGATCCGGGTTCATGCCGAGGCACATCGAGCAACCGGCGAACCTCCACTCACCGCCGAAGTCCTCGACGATCTTGTCAATGCCTTCAGCCTCAGCTTCGAGACGTACCCGAGCCGAGCCCGGCACCACCATCAGACGCACACCCTCGGCCTTGCGCTTGCCCTTGATGATGCTTGCGAACTCCCGCAGGTCGTCGAGACGAGCATTCGTGCACGAGCCCATGAATACCGCGTCAACGGCAATGTCTTTCATTTTGGTGCCCGCTTCAAGATCCATGTACTCAAGTGCCCGCTCAGCCGCGGCCCGCGCATTTGGTTCTGCGATGTCTGCTGGGTTCGGCACAGTGTCGCTGAGCAGTACGCCCTGCCCCGGGTTGGTGCCCCAGGTCACGAACGGCTCGAGCTGAGACGCGTCGATGTTCACCTCCGCGTCGAATACCGCTCCCTCGTCGGTAGGCAGCGTCTTCCAGTACTCCACTGCTGCATCCCAGTCGGCACCCGTCGGCGCGTGGTCGCGACCCTTGACATATGCAAACGTCGTTTCGTCTGGAGCGATCATTCCGGCCCGCGCACCCGCCTCAATCGACATGTTGCAAATGGTCATTCGACCGTCCATCGACATGTTGCGGATCGCCTCGCCGCGGTACTCAAGCACGTAACCTTGGCCCCCACCCGTGCCAATCTTCGCGATGACGGCGAGAATGATGTCTTTTGCGGTCACCCCCGGGCGAAGCTCGCCCTCGATATTGATAGCCATAGTCTTGAACGGTTTGAGCGGAAGCGTCTGCGTCGCCATGACATGCTCGACCTCGCTCGTACCAATACCGAACGCGAGTGCACCGAAGGCGCCGTGTGTCGAAGTGTGGCTATCGCCGCACACCACCGTGATGCCCGGCATCGTGAGACCAAGCTGCGGCCCCACAACGTGCACGATGCCCTGCTCTTTGTCACCAAGCGGGTGCGCGCGAACGCCGAACTCGTCAACGTTCTTGCGCAGGGTCTCGATCTGCACCCGACTCGTCGGCTCTTCGATCTCGCGCGTGATGTTCAGGGTGGGAGTATTGTGATCTTCCGTCGCGATCATGAGATCAACACGGCGCAGCGGCCGATCCGCCATGCGAAGCCCGTCAAATGCCTGGGGACTCGTCACCTCATGAATGAGGTGAAGATCAATGTAGATGAGGTCAGGGTTTCCTGCGTCACCCTTCACGACCACGTGATCGTCCCAGAGTTTCTCGGCCAGCGTACGGGGCTTCGTCTCAGTCATTACTTCTCTTCATTCCTTTGCTTCGCGCTGCAAAAAGACTGTAGTGCCAGCGCGGTGAATCGGCCATGCGAGAACCCCGCGACGGGTGGCCTTGGGCTAGATTCCGTCGCGGCGACGAAGAAGAAGCTGCCGCGAACACATGATTGATCAGTCTAACACCGCGACTCCGAGAAGCATTCCCGGCGTACCTCCTATGAGTTGTCTTGATCCGACGCCTCATCACGCTTCGCGACATTGCTCGCCGCCCCGAGGTGCAGTGTCTCCCCGCGCGCCTTCGCATCCCTGCGAGCATGCACCACGCTCGCAATGGTCGCTATCGCCATTGCAGCAAGAATAAAGAGGAGGGAGAAGTTCGTACCGATTTCGGGAGCCCACTTCACCGGTTCACCCCCGTTGATGATCGAGAGGGAGTTCTCGTGGAGCGCGTGGAAGATAAGCTTCACGCCGATAAAGGCAAGAATCGCAGCGATTCCGTACTTGAGATACACGAGTCGCTCGAGCAGTCCACCGAGCAAGAAGTACAACTGGCGAAGCCCCATGAGCGCGAACACGTTCGCGGTGAACACGATGAATGGGCTCTGCGTGATACCAAAAATTGCGGGGATCGAATCGAGCGCGAAGAGCAAGTCGGTCGTTCCGAGTGACACGATGACGAGCAGGAACGGCGTCCACATGCGCTTGCCCTGAACGACGGTGCGGAACTTGCCGCCGTCATACTCCTCGCTGATCGGCACAACCTTCTTCACCTGGCGAATAACCCAGCTATCCCCGCCGTGCTCCTCGCCACCGGGCTTCACCTGCTGCCAGGCGGTCCAGATAAGCCACGCACCGAAAACGAAGAAGATCGCTAGGAACCGCTCGATGACCGCCGCACCCACAAGAATGAAGATGCCGCGGAAGATGAGTGCGAGCACGATGCCGATCATGAGTGCCCGCTGCTGGTATGCGTACGGAACCGAGAAGCTTCCGAGGATCAGCACGAAGACGAAAAGGTTGTCTATGGACAAGCTGTACTCAGTGAGCCAGCCCGCAAGGAACTCTGTTCCGTGTTGTACATCGCCGAGGAGGAAAATAGCTCCGGCAAACGCGAGCGCCAGCAGCACGTAGAAGCCAACCCAGAGGCTTGCCTCGCGCATGCTCGGCGCATGTGGTCTACGGATAATGAGCAGAAGGTCAAGAACGAGAATCGCGACGAGCACGATCATCGACGAGATCTCAAACCAGAGTGGAAGAACGGAGTTCACAAGCTTCTTTCGGTATTGGACGCTGGTGTAGTGCGTACGGTTGAACACCGAAAGTCTCTTCCCGATGCATCACTTCTGATCCACCGCACTCGCACCGGCGGTGCCACGTGGCACCGCGTATTGACGACACGAGTGTTTCGGAATACTCCCCTTCGCTCGAGCTAGTCTACATCTGGAACTTGCTCAGCAAGCCTGCAGTAGCATGACGTTTACTGTTTTCATGACCGAAAGGCCGCACGTGCCACTCCGCACCCAGTCGCACTCCGAACACACCACCGCGCAGGGGCCCGGCCTCGCTTCGCGTACTCTCGCAGGCTTTATTTTTGCGAGCCGTTGGCTGCAGGCGCCACTCTATCTCGGGCTCATCATCGCCCAGGCGGTATATGTGGTGCTGTTCTTTGTTGAACTGTGGCACCTCATCGAGAACGTCATCGTCACCGGTCAGATTAGTGAGACCGATGTAATGCTCAGCGTGCTCGCGCTCATCGACATCGTCATGATCGCGAACCTGCTCATCATGGTGA
>JBEBUJ010000038.1:0-23799 GCA_040393365.1 Leucobacter denitrificans | reverse complement strand
AGCGCCATTCTCCTGAGTCGGGTGCGGCTCTTGGCAAGCTACACAGTATGAACGGTATTTCGTGCCCCCACCAGTCAAAGGCACACCAGAAGTAAGCCCTGTAGGGAACACGACTCAGCCTATCAATAAAAGTGGCTCAGTGAAAACCGAAATTTTAGACCTATTGCGGGTCGGACACCACAGGTATGCGTGATTTTGTTATGACCAGTACGTCTACGACCAACGACACAATAACTCCCGAGACCACAGCCACAAAGAATATCGTCGGGTTGAGCCAATCCTGATTTCGCAGGAGAAGCGATACGACGATAAACACGATGAACTTGAGAATCCAGCTCCCCATCACGATGCCGAAGAAGAGTGCGATATATGAGGGGCTCGCGATAAACCTGTTGGCAAATGCAATGCTCCCCACCGTAAGCATGAGAAAGAGTCCTGAGAATGCCGCACCGAGCACACCGGCAATAACTCCCGTCGAGCCAGACACCAGCGCACCGATCACGCCGAAAAGTATCATGAGACCGATCGTTGCGAGCCCTCCCCATTTCAGGGCTCGCATAAGAATTGGCTGCGAGCTCGGCATCTGGGGGCTGCCCGGCTGCTCTTGCGGGTCACTGACGTCCGTCACTCGGAGTCCTCTCGATTTGGCAACGCCACGGCGGGGTGCGGGTCATGCTCCGCGACGGAGAATCGTTGCGGATTTCTGAATGGTTTCAACGGTATCAAGCTCTTCTGCGCCCAGGCTGCGCGAATTCGACTGACTGGAAAACACAGTACGCAGAGTGTCACCACCCCTCCAACGATGAGTACCAGGAGCGGAATGGAGAAGTCGCGCATCATGAAGACGAGCATGCCCGCCACCGACAGGACTGCGGTGCCGAGATAGAAGAAAAGCACCGCCTGGATCGGAGAGTGGCCCATGTCGAGGAGTCGGTGGTGCAGGTGCCTGCGATCCGCTTCAAAGGGACTCTTACCCGCGCGCACGCGGCGCAACACAGCAAGCGAGAAGTCTGCGAGCGGGAGCGCGAGCACGGCAACGGGCAGGATGATAGGGATATAGCTCGCAAGCACGAGCTGGATGTCGAGAGCGGCGGGGTTCACCTCTCCGGTCACCGATACCGTTGAGGTCGCCATGAGGAGCCCGACAAGAAGTGCGCCTGTGTCGCCCATAAACATCTTCGCTCGGTGCCAGTTGAACGGGAGAAAACCGAGACATACGCCGACGAGGGCGAGCGCTATGAGGCTCGAGAATGTTATCGAGGCCACGTGGCCCATCTGAGAGGTAAGCACAAGGGTGTACACGTAAAAAGTGGCGCTCGCGATAATTGCGACTCCAGCGACCAAACCGTCGAGACCGTCGACGAAGTTCACCGCATTCATCACCAGAGTCATGAGGAAGACGGTGAGCACAAAGTTCACAATGGGCGAACCTATGACGAGTGTGTCTCCGAGTGGAATCGAAACAATCTGCACGCCGTTCCACGCGAGCACTCCCGCTGCGAGCAATTGCGCACCCAGCTTGATCATCCAGTCGAGATCGAGCACATCGTCAAGAACACCAATAACCGCGATGAGCAAGCACGCGCAGATGAGTGCCCACATCTTTGTGTCACCGTGAAAAAGCGGTCTGAACTCGGGTTGTGTCGCGGCGACCCCGAACGCCGCGAGGAGTCCAACGAACATCGCGACCCCACCCAACCGCGGAGTCGGCACGCGGTGCACATCACGCTCCCGAAGTTCCGGAGCCAGTCCGAAGTGCCGCGCGACCCGCAGCACGAGATACGACGAGATTGCGGTTACCGAGGCTGCGACCGCGAGTACAAGAACGGTAGACGGGGTCATTCAGTCTCGGTGTCAGCAGGCTCAGTGTCAGCGGGTTTCGCGGGAGCAGTTTTGGGAACAGTCCCCTCAACCACGGTTGCGCCTGCGAGTACCTCTCGAATCTCAGCAGCCGTGATGGCGCCTGCTCGCAATACGGAAACTGTTCCCGTGCCGTCCGCCTCAAGCTTTGTCGCATCGATGATCGTCGATGCCTGTCCGCGCGCCTCACCGCCGTCAAGATACACGGCAACTGTCTCCCCGAGCGCTTCGAGCGCTTCGGCTGCGGTTCCTGCGGCTGGTTCGCCCGTTTTGTTTGCGGAAGAAACAGCAAGCGGACCCGTCTCCTGGAGAAGCTCGCGAGTGAGCTCATTCCCGGGGATCCGAAGTGCCACAGTTCCACCAGTTTCCCCGAGGTCCCAGTCGAGCGACGGGTTCGCCTGCACAATGATTGTGAGCGCGCCCGGCCAAAACGCCTCTGCGAGTTGCCTGAGCGGCTCAGAAGCATCAGCGGCGAGCGCTGAGAGGGTACTCACGTTTGGAATGAGTACTGGCGGCGGCGACTGCCGCCCCCGCCCTTTGGCGTCGAGCAGGCGTTGCACCGCGGCGGGTGAGAACGCATCGGCCGCGACACCATAGACGGTGTCTGTCGGAATCACCACAAGCTCACCGTGCCCGATTGCCTGGCGCGCGAGCCTGGTTCCCTCGAGCACTTGAGCAGTTTCTGAGCAGTCATACACCTGTGACATAGTTCTCAATCCTACTCTTGGTTGCCAATCCACTACTTGAGCGCCGTGGTCGCGCGGTCTCGCCCGGTGAGATCTTGGTGCGTTGCTGCAGCGCGCCAGCCGTCGCGGGTGAGAAGCTCGCGGATCGCCGCCCCCTGACCTTCGGAGTGTTCGAGCACGAGCGATCCACCGTCGACGAGAAGTGGCGCCGCAATCTGGCTGATCAGCCTGATGACAACGAGCCCGTCTTCGCCAGCGTACAGCGCGAGGGATGGATCGTGCTCGCGCACCTCGGGGTCACGCGGGATTGACCCTGCGGGCACATATGGTGGGTTCGAGATGACAACGTTCACTCCTGCAGCAAGGGACTCAGGCGCCAAGCCACCGGGAACAAAATCGACGAGGTCACCGTGAACAAGCTCGACGCGTCCATCGCCGTATGTTGCGACGTTCTCGGCGGCCCACGCGTGGGCGTTCTCGCTCTTCTCAATCGCCCACACCCGCGCGGTCGGCACCTCGTGGGCGATCGACAGCGCGATAGCGCCGCTGCCGGTGCACAGATCGACCGCTATTGGCTCTGCAGTTGGCGCCATCATGAGTGCGTCGATAGCGAACTGCGCCACGGTCTCGGTTTCGGGTCTCGGAATGAAGACTCCCGGCCCGACGCGCAGTTCAAGCGAGCGGAACGGGGCGATGCCGGTGAGGTGCTGCAGCGGCACCCGATCCGCCCGCACACTGGCGAGCTCAAGCACTCGCTCATGCTGCTCCTGAGTGAGCGGGGCCCCCATAATGGCGAGGGCTTGCACGCGACCTCTCGATTCGTTCAGCACGTGACCGATGATGAGCTCGGCGTCGGCGCCAGGGTCGTCGATACCCGCGACCTCGAGGGTGGATCGCACCGCCTCCAGAACGTTAATAATGCGCATGAGAGGTTGATCGTCTGCGTTCACTTCTCTATTCTCTCGCATGAGGCACACTTCTTCGCACCGTGGGAATAGTCCCCCGCATGTTGCGTTGTAACAGTGTGTCGCATGTATAAGTATCGAGAAACCTTCCGATAACGTTAAGGCATAGTTCACAACCGCATCCATCAAAGGAGCAGCACTCATGGCACGAACGTTCGACAACATCACCCAAGCTTTCGGCAACACCCCGCTTGTACGCCTCAATCGCGTCACCGAAGACGCGCCCGCTGAGGTTTACGCGAAGCTCGAGTTCTATAATCCGGCTGGCAGCGTGAAGGACCGTATCGGCATCGCGATCATTGACGCGGCTGAGAAGTCGGGGGCGCTTGGGCCTGGTGGCACGATTGTCGAGGGAACGAGCGGAAACACGGGTATTGCACTTGCATTCGTCGGCGCCGCACGCGGCTACAACGTGATCCTCACCATGCCCGAGACCATGAGCATCGAGCGGCGCAAGCTGCTTGCCGCATACGGTGCAAAAATTGTGCTCACTGAAGGGCCGCTCGGCATGAAAGGTGCCGTAGAGAAGGCGAAGGAGATTGTTGCAGACACTCCAGGGGCGATCCTTGCGAACCAGTTTGGCAATGAGGCTAACCCTGCGATCCACCGCGCAACGACCGGACCCGAGATCTGGAACGATACTGACGGCACCATTGACATTCTCGTCTCAGGAATCGGCACGGGTGGCACAATCACCGGCGCGGGTGGGTATCTCAAAGAACAGAACCCGGAGATCAAGATTGTCGCTGTTGAGCCAATCAGTTCACCAATTCTGACGGGTGGACAAGCTGGTCCCCACAAGATTCAGGGCCTCGGTGCGAACTTCATTCCAGAGGTTCTCGACACCAATGTGTACGACGAAGTCATCGACGTCGCAGACGAGGACGCAATCAAGAAGGCTCGCGCGCTCGGTACCGATGAGGGAATCCTCGCGGGCATCTCGGGTGGCGCAGCGGTTTGGGCGGCCACCGAGGTCGCGAAGCGTCCCGAGAACGCTGGCAAGAAGATCGTCGTCGTGCTCCCCGACTTCGGCGAGCGCTACTTCTCGTCAGTACTGTACGCAGACCTCGAGGTGTAACAATTTTCAAGCGTATTCGAGAAGACATCTCAGCAGCCCGCGCGCACGATCCCGCTGCGCGCGGCGCTGCTGAGGTGTTTTTCGTGTATTCAGGGCTGCACGCGGTGTGGTGGCACCGCTTCGCGCACAAACTCTGGAACCGAGGCATGCGGTTCCTCCCCCGCGCCATTTCCCAGCTCATCCGCTTTTTCACCGGCATCGAGATTCACCCCGGCGCGACCATCGGGCGCAGACTCTTTATCGACCACGGCATGGGCGTCGTCATCGGTGAGACCGCCGAGGTCGGAGACGATGTGCTCATTTACCACAGCGTTACACTCGGAGGCACTGGCCACGACACCGGCAAGCGCCACCCAACCGTTGGCGACCGGGTCGTTATCGGTGCGGGTGCGAAACTTCTCGGACCCATTGAGATCGGCCACGACTCCGCCGTTGGCGCCAACGCAGTGGTCGTGCGCAGCGCTGAGCCCTGGACAACACTTACCGGGATCCCGGCAGCGGGCAGGCCACGCCGCGGAGCGCCTCTCGCTGAACGCCCAGACATGGCCGACTTCTACGTCATCTAGCGAGCTATCGCAGCGTGCGACCGTGCTTCTGCATCCAACGCTTCGTGCGCCGGCTTTCGAACAGCACCATGACAAGCCCGAACACCCAGATGGGTATCTGTACGGCGAATGCGATCTGAAATGCCTTCAGTGAGTAGGTCGATGGTGAGCCGGCACCCTGCAGGTCGAGCAGGATACCGATGCCCATCACCGCGATGATCGTCGCGATAAATCCGCCGGTGTTCACGGTGCCCGTGCTCAGGCCCGCAAAGCTGCGCGGAGTGTGCGAACGGGCGACCTCGAAGGCAACCATCGACGCTGGTCCGCCGAGCGGAATAATAATGAGCAGTGCAATGATGAGCCACTGCGGTGGCATCCCCTGCCAGAAGATAACGGCCGACCAGGTGAAGGCGATGAGCAGTGTGATGCCGATAACTACCCATACCCGCCGCTCAACAAACCGCGAACTCACCGGCCCCATGATGAGCCCAGACAGCATTGAGGACACCACAGTAATACTCAGCAGACCACCGGCGACCGGGGCGCTCAGGCCGAGGCCTCCAGTGAGAAACGGCGTGCCCCAGAGCAGCAGGAAGGTATTCGCGGCATACGGAGATACAAAGTGGATCCAGAAGGCTGCTCTCACCCCGGGTATTGAGAGGAGCCGCCGCATCCGCGCGATGAAGCTCTCCCTCGTTCCGTCAGCGTTCGTTTGCTTCCGCCTACGCAACACACCGATGACAGGGATCATCTCGGTGGCCGGCGGCACCGCCATCACTATGGTTGCGGGTGTGCTGCCTATCTGGGCAGATTGCTCGGTCAGGCGACCGGTCCTACCTGTCGCTCGCTCGACTAGCGTGCGGCGCCCCGGGGCATCGCGGAGTACGAAAATGCCGAGGATCGTGGCCAAGAGCCCAACTGCGACGATGCCAAGAAACCCTGTTGCCCAGCCGAAGACAGAAACAGCGAGAGCGAGCGGAGTGACAGAAATAAGCTGACCGGTCTGACCTACGAGGCCCGTCAGCTGGCTGACCGTCGGAATCTGGCGGGGCGGAAACCATTCAGGGACCATACGCATCACGCAGATAAACGTGCAGGCATCGCCCGCACCAACAAGAATGCGAGCAAGAATCGCGAAGTTCACGTCGCTCACGAGAGCCATCGCGATCTGACCAGACCCCATCATTACGGACCCGATAACAATAAGCACGCTCGGACCAAACCTGTCGAGCAGCATACCTACCGGAATCTGGCAGGCGGCGTACACGATGAGTTGGATCACCGGGAACGTTGCGAGTACCGATGCATCAATGTCGAAGTGACGCTGCGCGGCTGGGCCAAGCGCCGAGAGTGACGATCTGTTGATGATCGCGATTGCATAGAGTGCCGCGGCTGTGCCCCAGACCACCCATGGCAGAATCGACTTTGTGCGGCTCACGCACGCACCGGCAGTGGCGGGCCGTCTGGAAAATCGCTGCGCGTGAGGTCAAGGAAGAGCGCGTCTTCGAGGTGGCCGCCCGGCCGCACCTGGTAGTCACGAAGCACGCCTATTCGGCGGAACCCCATGCGCTCATAACTCCGAATGGCTCCCTCGTTGCCAATGTTCGGGTCGAGGGTTACGCGCGTGATTCCATTCGCAAATTCGTGGCGGATCGCGAGCGCGAGCGCCTCCTCGCCGACTCTGCGTCCGCGAAAGCGCGTGCCGATGAAGAGGTGCATGACCGTCGTCGGGTACTCGGGATCGTCGCCGCGAAGCACGTACAGCGCCCCAGCACACTCTCCTTCGACTTCGATGATGCGAGTGATCTCTGGAGAGGATATAAACTCCTCCTGGATCCGCTCGGGTGTGTACCCCACCCACCAGAGCGAGACCTCGGGTTCTGCGAGGATGTCGCCAAGCGGAGCAAGATCGTCTTGAACTGGGGCACGCAAAGAAACGAGCGGTCCGACCAGGGCCTCAGTGGGGAGCACGTGTGTCGTCATACTCCACACTTTACTGGCCAAGGGCCTTGAGGCGCTCCTCTTCGTCCATGCGAATGCACGATTCAATCACCGGATCGAGCGCACCGTTCATCACGTGATCAAGGTTGTAGGCCTTGTACCCCGTGCGGTGGTCGGCAATGCGGTTCTCCGGGAAGTTATACGTGCGAATGCGTTCCGAGCGATCCATCGTGCGGATCTGACTCGACCGATGTGCGCTCGCCTCTGCTGCCGCTTCCTCTGCCAGTCTCGCGAGCAGGCGGGCACGCAGCACCCGCATCCCAGCCTCCCGGTTCTGCAACTGCGACTTCTCGTTCTGCATCGCGACCACGATTCCGGTCGGCAAGTGCGTGATGCGAACCGCTGAGTCCGTCGTATTCACCGACTGCCCGCCGGGGCCAGACGAGCGGTACACATCGATCTTGAGATCGTTCTGGCTAATCTCGACCTCTTCGGGTTCATCGACCTCGGGGTACACGAGCACACCGGTTGTCGAGGTGTGGATCCGTCCCTGCGACTCGGTCACAGGGACGCGCTGCACGCGGTGCACGCCGCCCTCATACTTCATGTGTGCCCACACGCCCTGTGAAGGGTCGCTCGCATTCGACTTGATTGCGATCTGCACGTTCTTGTAGCCGCCGAGGTCGCTCTCATCTTTCTCAAGGATCTCGGTCTTCCAGCCCTTCGATTCCGCGAAGTGCATGTACATGCGCAGCAGGTCGGCACCGAAGAGCGCAGATTCTGCGCCACCTTCGCCGCCCTTGATTTCGAGAATCACATCGCGCGCATCATCGGGATCGCGAGGGATGAGCAGGCGTCGCACCTTCTCTTGCGCTTCGGCGAGAGCAGTCTCCATGTCGGGAACCTCTTCAGCGAACGCTTCGTCCTCCTTCGCGAGTTCACGCGCGGCTTCGAGGTCGTCACCAAGCTGCACCCAGTGCTCGTGCGCAGCCTTGATCTTGCTGAGCTCCGCGTACCGACGATTCACCTTTTTCGCGCGAGCAGCGTCGGCGTGCAGAGCAGGGTCTGCGAGTTCTTCTTGCAGACGAGCGTGCTCTTCTAGCAGCCCTGCAACCTGTTCGAACACCATGCCTCCAATTAGAACGAGATTGTGTACGACTTCTCGGCGTCAACCTCGAGCTCGTTGCCGGTACCGGTCAGCTTCACCATGCTGTTCGCGAGCGGGCGAATTGCGCGCAGCACTTCCTTATCGAACGCCGATCCACTCTTAGTGCGCGCGGTTGCGATCAAGGTCAGCGATCCACCGTTCTCGAGATTGCGCGCGGCAGCAAGCACGTGCTTCACCTGCGTGATCGCCTGCGCTCGTGCGGCTTCAGGGGTGGTTCGGCCGCCCTGATTGTGCTGCTCGTATGCATGCGCAAGATCACTCAGGGAGTGGAGTAGTACGACAACGTCGTGGCCGAGTTCAGCGAGACGGCGGGCGCGGTCGACCGCGAGCTCCACGATCGTCACCTGATCTTCAGCCGCGCGATCGAACGTCGCCGCGACGACTTCACCGCTCACCGAGCGCTGCAGGTGCGTTGCCTCTTCAGGGCGCATGTTCGTTGCAACGACGACGAGATGAGCGTCAGGAGACCCTGCAGTTACCGAGGCTGCGAGGTCCGCAAGCACCCGGGTTGACGAGATCTTCGCAGGAAGCGTGAGGAGTGCGCGCTGGCCGAGCCCCATCGGGGCATGCTTGTCGATCTCCGCACCAAGGCTCTTGCTGCCAGCCTGCGCAAAGCGCAGCGGCTCCACCGGGAATATCGCCGTCATGTCGGCGATATCTGGGCGCTTCTCGGTCTCCTCGACGGGCTTGCCGTTGACCGAATCGATCTTCACGATCGCGTTGTACTTCTGTCGACCGCCACCGTCACCCTCGCGTGGCTGGCGGATCGCACCAACGATGGCGTCGCCGCGACGCAGACCGTACTTCTTGACCTGTCCGAGGGCAACATACACATCGGATACGCCGGGGAGGTACCCGCTCGTGCGTACGAACGCGTAGTTGTCGAGCACGTCGAGAATGCCGGCAATCGGAAGCAGAACGTCGTCTTCGGTGATCTCAACTTCGTGGTCGTCGCCACCACGGCGCTTCCGGTCGCGCTGGCGGGTGCGGCTTGACCTCGAGTTACCGTCCTGCTTGTCAGCATCAGACTTGGAGCTGTCCTGCTTGTTGTTATCCTGCTTGTCTTGCTTGCTATTGCGTCCTCGCGACTTACCCTCGTCGCCTGCCTGCTCGTTCGAACCTTCATCAGACTTCTCAGTTGGCTCGGAAGCATCTGACCGATCTGACTTCTCTACCTTTTCCGATTTGTCAGGCTTGTCGGTCTTGTCGGTCTTGCCGGCAGTATTTGAGCGGCGGCGCGAACGGCGACCATTTGATGCTTCCTGCTGTTCTTCGGGTGCCGAGCTCTCTGTGACAGTTTCGTCCGAGCTGCTCTGCTCAGACTCAGCTCGCTGTGATTCAGCCTTCTTCGGCTCTGCCTGCGCGGCATCTGCCTGCGCAGGTTCTGACTGAGCCTCGGGCGCAGGTTCTGGCTTCTTGCGTGAGCGAGTTGCGCGCTTCTTCGGCGCCTCTTCTGCGGGAGCCTCAGAAGCAGTAGTTTCTGATGCCGACCCGCCTGCAGTGTCGCTTGTCTGCTCGGGCTGCGCCGCTTCCGAGTCAGCTTGGGGTTCCACCTTCTTGCGTGAGCGAGTTGCACGCTTCGGAGCGGCAGGGGCCTCGGGTTCTGCTGGTGTGTCGGCGCTTGGCGCCTGAGCTACCGGAGGTTCGGTCGTGGTGACCGTGACGTCACTCGCGGCTCCCGCGGCTGCCGTGACACGTCGTGACGCTCGGCGACGAACAGGTGCTACAGCCTCTTGGTTTTCTGAGACCTCGGCGGCGGGTGTGGTTTCTTCTGGATTAAGTTCCACGGTTATCCTTTCGGAACGTTGTTGGTCTGGGCTACACAGCCTCAAACATGCACACAGGTGCGGAAAGCTCGGGTATGAATCCGTGCTGGGAAATCGATCTGGCCTACCGACGAAGCGGCATCAGACTCGCGAAGAGAACGCTGAATCGACCGGGATCTCTTCTACTGTAGCACCCTTGATATCGATCGCGAGCGTGAGCACCTGCCATTCGGGAGCGATTTCGCTCGCGAGATCGGCAGCAACGAGCCGTTCCGCCGGGCCATTCGAGAGCACAAGAATCGAAGGCCCTGCCCCCGACACGACGGCGGGGTGACCCGCCGCTCGCAGCGCCCGCACCAGGTCACGGGTCGCTGGCATTGCTTCCCCGCGGTAGTTTTGGTGCAGACGGTCCTCGGTAGCTTCGAGTAGGAGCTCGGGGCTTTGCGTAAGCGCCGCGATCAGCAGGGCGGAACGCGAAAGGTTAAACACTGCGTCCTCGTGAGGCACGTGTTCAGGCTGCAAACTGCGGGCGTGCTGCGTCGACATCGTAAAGGCCGGAACGAGCACGAGCGGCGCGACACCGCGGTGCACGAGCAGTCGCTTGAAGCGCGGACCGTACTCGTTGGTCCATGCAATTGTGAGACCGCCAAATAGAGCGGGGGCGACGTTATCCGGGTGTCCTTCGAGGTCAGTCGCATAGGCAAGCAACTGATCCTCGGTGAGTTCGAGTGGATCGTCTGGGTCGCTCGCGAGGAGCCCCGCTGCGATCATAACGCCGGCAACGATTGCGGATCCGGATGAGCCCATGCCGCGTCCGTGCGGGATGCGATTGTGCGCTTCGATCTCGAGGCCCGGCAGGACCCGCCCAAGCCGCTCAAACACATGTGCAGCAGATCGCACGACGAGATTCGTCTCGTCGGTCTCAATCTCCCCAGCACCCACACCCTGAACGTTGACACGGGCACCTCGCTGTTCGCGCGTCACGACGGTGAGTTCATCACCATACGCAAGAGCGACGCCCAGCGTATCGAATCCTGGTCCGAGGTTGGCACTGGTTGCGGGAACACGTACTCGGAGCGCTCGTGCGCTGAAGCTCATGCGCGGCCCTCAAGACGAATGACGCTGAGCACCTGTGAGACTGCAGCATCATTTCGTAGCTCATCGACAGTCTCTGCGAGATCGGCTTCACGAGCCTCGTGAGTGCCGATGGTCAGAAGCGCGCTTCCCTCGGCTCCTGCCGCAATGTTCTGTTCGACGCTCGCAGCCGAAACGCCATGAGCTGACAAGATACCCGCGATTCGGGCGAGCACGCCCGGCTCGTCGCGTACCTCGAGCATGATCTGGTACGCGGTGAGAACCTCCCCAATCGGCAGCACTGGCAGTTCTGCATGTGTCGATCCCGGGATTCCCGGACCGCCAATAACGTGCCTGCGCGCGACCGACACAAGATCACCGAGCACGGCCGAAGCGGTCTCCTTGCCGCCCGCGCCTGCGCCATAAAACATGAGTTCTCCAGCAGATTCTGCCTCGACAAACACCGCGTTCTTGCCCTCGTGCACCGCCGCAAGCGGATGCTCTCGCGGGATCAATGCGGGGTAGACCCGCACTGACACACCCTCGGTCCCGTCGGCCGCGTTCAGTCGTTCAGCCACAGCGAGCAGTTTCACAACAAATCCGGCGTTCTTTGCCGCCTCGATCTGGTCGAGCGTGACACCGGTAATGCCCTCGCGATACACCGCACTATCGGGAACCTCAGTGTGAAAGGCGATGCTCGCGAGAATGGTTGCTTTCTGGGCGGCGTCGAAACCCTCGACATCGAGCGTCGGGTCGGCCTCGAGAAAGCCCAAGTCGCTTGCCAAGCGCATCGCACTCTCGGCGGACTCACCGAAGCGGTCCATCCGATCGAGAATGTAGTTCGTCGAACCGTTCACGATGCCCATCACACGGGTGATGTGGTCGCCCGCAAGGCTTTCTCGGAGCGGTCGCAAGATTGGGATCGCAGCAGCCACCGACGCCTCGTACAAGAGTTGTGCACCGACCTGGTCGGCTGCATCGGTAAGTTCGCGTCCGTGCGCGGCGATAAGCGCCTTGTTTGCGGTAACCACATCGGCACCGCCCTCGAGCGCCTGAAGAATGAGGGTGCGAGCTGGCTCAATGCCGCCCATGAGTTCGATAACGATATCTGAGCCCTGCACCAAGCGCTCGGCGTCCGTCGTAAAGAGCTCGCGCGGCAGGTCAACGTCGCGCTTCGTGTCGAGATTGCGCACCGCGATTCCTGCGAGTGTCAGGCGAGCACCAATGCGAGCCGCAAGTTCGTCGCCGTTCTCGAGAATGAGCCTGGCCACCTGCGCCCCGACTGATCCACTTCCCAGCAGGGCAACGCGAAGATCGCGGTATCCGTTCACGTAAAACTCCGTATCTCTTGAGGCATGCTCGCCTACTCTGTCACACTGAGCGCAAGTAAGTCGTTCTCTGTCTCGCCCCTGACGATGATACGTGCTTCTCCATTTCGAAGCGCGACTACAGGAGGCCTTGGAACATAGTTGTAGTTGCTCGACAACGACCAGCAGTAGGCTCCGGTCGCTGCAACAGCCAACACATCGCCAGGAGATACGTCGCCTGGGAGCTCATCGCGATACACGACGATGTCGCCCGATTCGCAATGCTTGCCAACCACCCGTACGAGCACCGGTTCAGCTTCGCTTACCCGATTCGCGATACGCACGTGGTAATCAGAGCCGTATAGCGCAGGGCGCGCATTGTCGCTCATGCCACCGTCAACACTCACATAGACGCGCTCGCTATAGCCGAGATCTGCGGGATCTGCCGCCGCATCGCTTCCCGCAAGTTGCACCCGTTTCGTAGTGCCGACAGTGTAGAGCGTGACACCAGACTGCCCGACAATCGCCCGGCCAGGCTCGAACGCGAGCTTCGGAACCGGGAGCCCGGCATCATCACACGCCTGCTTCACGATGTCGGCCAGTTGGCGCGCAATGTTCCGCACATCTGGCGCTTCCTCTGCTTGGTCAGGCGTATAGGCGATGCCAAACCCTCCCCCAAGGTTCAATTCGGGTACCGGACCGCCGATGATTTCAGAGAGTTCGCCATACACACTGAGCAACCGCTCGGCGGACTCGCGAAATCCTTCTGTGGCAAAAATCTGCGATCCGATGTGGCAGTGCAGACCCAAAAAGTTCAAGTTCTCGTGAGCCACGATCTTCCGCACCATCTCGGGTGCGTCAGGCAACGGCATTCCAAACTTTTGATCTTCGTGTGAGGTGGCGAGATAGTCGTGTGTTGACGCGTGCACTCCGCTGTTGACCCGCAGTCGCACCGACTGGGTGCGGCCTGCCGCAGTCGCGGCAGCAGCTACGCGTTCGACCTCGATCTCGCTATCGATGACGATCGTGCCGACACCAACCTCGATAGCGCGAGCAATCTCGGCTTCAGATTTATTGTTTCCATGAAAGCCAATATGTTGTGGATCCACACCTGCGGCGAGCGCGACGGCGAGTTCGCCGCCGCTCGCTACGTCGATCGGCAGACCTTCCTCGTCCATCCACCGCGCAACGTCGACACAGAGGAACGCTTTGCTCGCGTAGTACACGGTTGCGTCTGTGCCGATTCGCTGGGCCTCTGAACGGAGTGCATCTCGAATCTCGCGAGCCGTCTGGCGAGTTTGATCCTCATCAACGACGTAGAGTGGCGAACCAAACTGCTCTACAAGCTCGGTCGCTCGAATCCCGCCAATCTTGAGTTGGAGGCACTCGCTGCCACGCCTCGCGCCCTTAGGGAACACACGATCGTCGATATCGTTTGCATCTACGTGTCGTTGCTCGGTCATGTGCACTCCTCAAGTATCGGGCAGGCTTCTCGGCCCAACGATAAATTCTAGTAAGCTCGCGCCCTAGCCGCAGGTGCCGAGCTCGAGCCTGGCCGAGTTCGACAGAAAGTCATCTGCGAGTGCAACGTCGACGCGCACGCCACCCGTCGCTACGTCGATTTTCTCAAGCGTGACGCCTTGCGGCACTTGGTCGGCGATGCAGATGACCCGCGGCGAAAGCAGAGGCTCAAGCAGGCCGCCCGTCGCAGCGACAATCTGGTCGGTGTTCAGGTCGAAACCCACAGCCGAGAGACCCGCGGGTGTCACTTGAACTTCACCGTCAATCGCAGACAGCCTCAACGTCCCCTCGAGCGGAACCGAGAACCCAAACGCCGTGATCGTCTTCCCCACAATGAGAGTCCCGCCGAGCGTGCGCCCCTCATCAGCGAGCCCGCTGGTGAGCGTTGAAATGACCGAGCTCAGCTTCGACGAGGGAACAAACACGGAAGCGGTCGCCCCTCGCATCTCACCGGAGGTCACGGCGAACGGTATTCGGTCAGCATGAAGCGACAGTGTCGCTTCCACACCATCTGCGACCGGAGCATCCGGCACCTCGACGTCTATGTCGCCGACGCCGCCCTGGATCGCATGGAGTAACGCCGATCCACCGAGCTCGACATCTACCGGGTGGCTCTTCGGGAGATTGAGTTTGTCACGAATCTGCCCCTGCACGATGCCGGGTATGACAGTTCGCAGGCCAAACTCACCGACCCCGGCCAGCACGATAAGCATCGCCACGAAGACGAGCAGCACCTTCCCCCACCGAGGCATTGCGCTAGAGCCGCTCCGGTGCTGACACGCCGAGCAGATCAAGCCCGTTTCGAAGCACCTGTCCGGCCGCATCATTGAGCCACAGTCTCGTGCGATGCAGGTCGGTTACCGGCTCGTCACCGAGCGGGATCACGCGACAGTTGTCGTACCAGCGATGGTACGCGGCGGCCAGCTCCTCGAGGTACCTCGCAATGCGGTGCGGCTCGCGGAGCTCCGCGGCACCCGCGACAATGCCGGGGTACTGTTGCAGCTTGCCGAGCAGGTCTGTTTCCGTCTCGTGTGTGAGGAGCTCTGGGGCGAACGCATCACGGGCGACGTGTGCGGCCGCAGCGTTGCGATCCACTGCGCAGGTACGCGCGTGCGCATACTGCACATAAAAGACCGGATTGTCATTCGTGCGACTGCGCACCTTCTCACCGTCGAGCGAGAGCGGCGAATCCGCGGGGTAGCGCGCCAGCCAGTAGCGCAGCGCGTCAGAACCGAGCCACTCAAGCAGATCGTCGAGTTCGATGATGTTGCCTGCACGCTTCGATAGCCTCGCGCCGTTGAGGTTCACCAGTTGGCCAATGAGCACTGTGATGTCTTTTTCGATGTCATCGCCTGCAGCACCCGCAATCGCGGTGAGGCGGCCGATGTACCCGTGGTGATCTGCACCAAGGAGGTAGATCTTCTCACCGAAGCCGCGATCCTTCTTCGTAAGGTAGTACGCGGCGTCTGCTGCAAAGTAGGTGTAGATGCCGTTGCCACGGGTGAACACGCGGTCCTTGTCATCGCCAAAGTCGGTTGTGCGCACCCAGATCGCGTCGTCTTCTTCGAACACGTGTCCCTGCTCGCGAAGGCGACCAACCGCCGCCTCAATCGGGCTCGGCTCTCCGTTCTGCCCAGCGACATGCAACGTGCGCTCTGAGAAGTACACATCAAAGTGCACGTTGAAACGTTCAAGGGAGTCTTTGATCTCTGCGAGCTGCTGCTGATATGCGCATTCTTGAGCAAGCTCGAGCGCTGCGTCGCGATCACGCGCTGCGAGTTCAGCAAGATCCGGTTCCTGGGCAAGCACCTTTCGCCCGAGTTCCTGAATATACTCGCCTGGATATGCGTCTTCGGGTGCTTCCTCCCCCAAGGCAGCAGCGAGTACCGAGCGACCAAACTTGTTCATCTGGGCGCCAGCATCGTTGATGTAGTACTCGCTCGTCACCTCCGCTCCCGCGGCACGGAGTACCCGAGCCGTTGAGTCTCCGAGCGCCGCCCACCGAGTGTGCCCCATGTGCAGCGGGCCCGTCGGGTTCGCACTCACGAATTCGAGGTTGATGTTCTGCCCGGCGAGCGCATCGCCTCGGCCATACGCTTCACCCTGTTCGATGACTCGACGCGCAGTTTCGCCTGCACTCGCCGCATCAAGGGTGATGTTGATGAAGCCGGGGCCGGCGATCTCGGCCTTCGCTACCCCGTCGATCTTTGACGTCTCAGCGACAATCTCTTCGGCGAGCGCACGTGGATTTGTGCCGATACGCTTCGCGAACTTCATAGCGAGATTGGACGCCCAGTCTCCGTGCTCTCGATTCTTCGGTCGCTCGACTTGGGTATCCTGCTCGGTCACCTCAATGGTCGCGGCGTCGCCACCGCGCGCGGCAAAGTTTTCGGTGAGAATTCGAGCAAGTGCCTGGGAGAGTTCATGTGGCGTCACAAGGATCTAGTCTACCGTCCGCGTTCCTCCAGGTATTCCTGGACGTACTGACGCACGAGGGTACGCAGTTCCTCGTCAGGCATTCCGCCTCCGGCCTGAGCCAGCGTCGCGGCCTGACGCGACTGTTCAAGGGACTGCTGCGCGTTCCGCTGCACAAATCCCGCGATGATGGTGATCGCGGCGGCGGTGAGCGCGAGTATGCTCACGCCCAGTTGCAGCGGAATGAGATCGTCCGAGAACTGCAGTACATAGCCGATCGCCCAGAGGAGTCCAGCAGCGACTCCGGCAACGAACATGAAGTAGTAGATGGCCATGAGGATTCGTTCGCGCCTGATCCACCGATACGCGATCGAGATAATGCCGAGTGCGAGCAAACAACCGAGAATTGTGTGCGCGCCGAACGTGAGATCAGAGAGGAAGCCGTATACCGAGCGCTCCATCTGGTCGTAAGGAATGTCGGGGCTCCACTCGCCGACGTAGTAGTTGTCTTCCTCCCAAAATGCGACAACGACCCCCAGGATAAAGGTGAGTGCTGTTCCCACCCAGATCGTGCGTTGGAGCCACACGTGACGCGCAGCGAGGGAAATAATGAGGTACACATCGGCGAGGAAAATGAGCCCCGTGAGCGTGAACGCCTTCGATTCGGTAAGCCCGAGGAAGACGATCACCGCCATCACAATGCCCGAAAGCGCGAGTACTCCGACGAGTATCCAGAACGCCGTTCGAGGCTTCTGCTTTTCTGTCTCAACTGCCGCGAATTCGCGGACTTCACTACCGTTCATCTCACACTGCCTTCCGTTGTGCGGAGAACCGCTGTATATAGGTTCAGGATAGCGCTACAAAAGGCAAAAGGTTCCAGCCAATTGGCTGAAACCTTTTGTGTCGAACGTGCCCCCGGCAGGATTCGAACCTGCGGCCTACGGTACCGGAAACCGGCGCTCTATCCCCTGAGCTACGGAGGCGAGCAAAGTCAACTCCATTAGCCTAGCGCACTGGCAGACCCTCCTCGCGCACCGACCACATTGCGGCGGTGAGCGGCACGCTAGTGCTCCGCAAGCGCCTTCCCAGCGAACTCCTTGAGGCCCCAGGCCGCAACCGCTGCAACGACGAAGAAAATCGCAAAGACAGTGAACGTCAGGCCAGTGCCGCCAGCGACAAGCAGCACTGGAACCAGCATTGGCGCGACGATCGAGGCGATACGCCCAAACCCAGCCGCCCATCCGGCACCCGTGCCGCGGAGATCCGTCGGGTATAGCTCAGGAGTCACCGCGTACACCGCACCCCACGCACCAAGATTGAAGAACGAGAGCGCCATGCCCGCGGCAATGATCGCCCACTCGACGTGCACAGTGCCGAAGGCGATTGCAGAGAGTGCCGATCCAGCGAGAAATACCGACAGGGTGAGCCTACGGCCCCACTTCTCAATGAGCCACGCCGCAACCGCATAACCGGGGAGCTGCGCGAGCGTAATGATGAGTGTGAACCCGAACGAGCGCACCAGGCTGAAGCCAGCATCAACCAGGATGCTCGGGATCCAAATGAATGCGCCGTAGTACGCGAAGTTCACGCAGAGCCACACCAACCAGATCGAAATGGTGCGCACGCGATACTCGCTCGACCACAGCGCGGCGAATCGATTTCGCGTGCCCGTGACTCGCTGCATTTGCCCGTTACTCGGCTTCGCAGGCGACAGAGTCACAGACGACTGAGCTACAGGTTCGCTTCCAAAGACGGCGGGCGATGCCTCGAACTCGGTGACAACACGCTCGGCCTGAGCGACTTTGCCGCGACCCGCGAGCCAACGCGGTGACTCGGGCAGCCCCCACCGCACCGCGAGCGCATACACTGCAGGGATTGCGCCGATGGCAAACGCCCATCTCCATCCGTTGTCTGACGCTGGCACAACGAAGTACCCGATAATTGCAGACGCCGTCCACCCAACGGCCCAGAACGCCTCGAGAATGACGATGAGCCGCCCGCGAATTCGCGCCGGCGCGAACTCAGAGACGTAGGTCGAAGCGACCGGGAGCTCAGCCCCGAGACCGAGCCCCACGAAGAACCGAAGCACGAGAAGCAGCGCGATTCCGCCGACGAGCGCACTCGCGCCGGTGGCAACGCCGTAGACAAGCAGCGTGAGCGCGAACACCTGCCGCCTCCCGATGCGGTCAGCGAGCAAACCACCGAGGCTCGCGCCAATCGCCATGCCGACGAACCCGATCGAAGCGATGAGTCCGCCCTCGCCCTTCGTAAGCCCCCACTGCGCGGTGAGGGCGGCGATGATGAACGAGATGAGCCCCACATCCATCGCGTCGAGCGCCCACCCGATGCCCGACCCGGAGAGCACGCGCAGATGCTTCCGGTTGAGCGGGAGCGCATCGAGTCGCGCAGAGACATCTGAGGTGGCAGCAGCTTCGGGCCTAGTGTGAGTCACAGGTTCATCCTAGAAGCTGCCGCGGGCACTCGGCCACTACCCCTACGCCTTCACGCGAGATACTATCCTCTGGTGAGTCGCCGAATGACAGCTGCCGCACTCAGCTCCTCGTTCAGCGCACCGACGCCCATGCCAGCGTCGATCGGGACCACGGAGAAGTCTTGCGCAGCGTAGGCCTCCCTGAATGCGGCTCGCGCTTCGGCGTCAGCTGCAAGCACTGCTTCGCGCCCATCCCAGCGTTCAACGAACGGCGTGCGCAGCAGACGTTCGGGAATGCGCTCCGGCCACGGGCGCTCGAGCGCGACGTCGAGCACGCGCGACACCATCGTGTCCTCCCCAGTTGCAGCAAAGAGCGCACGCCTCGCAGCATCACTCACGAGCGATTCGGTGCAGGCCTGAAAAGCTGTGCCGATCCATACGCCCGCGGCGCCCGCTGCGAGCGCGTGCGCGATCTGTGCAGGGGTGTGGATCGCGCCAGCAGAAAGCACCGGCACGTCGACGGCCGCGATCACTTCGCGAAGCAACTCGTCGCGCGGGTGAATGTGCTCCCCGTGACCACCGGCTTCCAACCCGCGAGCCACAATGATGTCGACACCGGCGTCAGCTGCGTATCGGGCCTCACGAGCTGTCGCGACCTGGGTCACGGCCTGCGCGCCCGCCCGCTGGGCTGCGGTGATCCACGTCGGGTGTGGATCGGCCTCCCAGTCACCAAACCCCACTGAGATCACGCTCGGGCCTGCACTGAGTGCAACGTCGAGCATCTCGGGGTCTCGTTCAATCCCCCAGGCGACCATACCAATGCCCCACGGCGCGGCTTCACCAGCATGTTCCGTGCGAAATGCGGTGAGCTCGCGCCGAAGCGCGTCCGTCGAACCCGAGCTTCCCATGCCAATCATTCCGAGCGCACCCGCACGTGATACCGCAGCGGCAAGTCGACCTCCAGCGACACCTCCCATCGGCGCGCACACGATCGGGTATGTGAGTCCGAGACCTGCTGCCCACCCGCTCATGCTGTGCCCCCTATTGCGAGTTGCACTCTAGCCCACCTGAGATCGCGCTGGTCGGTGAGCGTGAGAAGATCGACAACCTCGCCACCGTCGCAGCGAAGCAGTTCAACGGTCGCGGTCGTACCGGTGTCAGCGGCAACGCGCCAGGTACCACCGCTCGCTTCCCACCTGTCGATGGGTTCCGGCATCGTGGGGAACGGGGTCTTCCGGGTCCAGCCAACTTCTGCGCCTCTATCGAAGAAGTGCCGGTAGGCGTAGATGAGCGGGTGCCACGCCTCGGGGTCAATGTGGTTCGTTCCAGCAACCGTCACCTCATGCTGCGCATGCACGCGCACGACCTCAGCTTCGACTATCCCGTAGATTCCCGCAACCCCTGGCGTAACTCGTCGCACCCGAGCTTCGAGCTGAATCGGCGCCTCCGCCACGAAGTCGACCGCGACCTCGTCGCCAGGCCTCGGCGTGAGGCACGCACGATCAAACTTCGCCGGCTCGAATGCGTAGGCGTCGCGCTTGTTCTCAGGCACCGGCGACTTGCCGGTCACGCCCGCGATACGCTCGACATGCTGCCACTGATCGGCTGACGGAAAGCTCACCGTGATTTCTCCGTGGCGCCTGGCGTTGTCGAGCGACTGACCGCCCTCCTCCAGGCCGAGTACGATCATGCGGCCGAGCGCAAAGTGGCTCGATGCTGGCGCGAGGTTCGTGGATCCGTCTCGGTTCTTCGTGCCCACCAAATACACGGGGGTCCCGAGATACAGCACGCTCGGATCAATCACACGATGGGTACCGGCTTTGTCGCTCACACTTCCACCGTACTCCTCGCAGAGCTAGGCGGTCATCTTGCGAGACAGCAACCTCGGCGTGAGTTGGTACAGCACCACAAGCGCAAGACCGAGAGCGAGGAGCAGGCTCCACCACACCGGCGCAACGAAGAACGAGACAAGCCCGAGCACCGAAGCGAGGAGTGTGAATGCGGCGTTGATGCCAGAGGCGGCGACGTGCGACATGCCGAGCTGTTGCAGGCGCTGGTATGCGTGCTCCTTGTGCGGTTCATCCCACTTGTGCCCAGCACGCATACGTTTCACGAGCGTCGTGCCAACATCACCGAAGTAAATAATCATCGGGCCGATCGTCGCGAGGATCGGCACTCCCGCGACAAATGCCGCGAAGCTCGTAATTGCGACTGCGCCCCCGAGCAGGTAGCTCCCCACATCCCCGAGAAATGCGCCGGGCTTCGTAAGATTCCATGGAAGGAAGCCTGCAAACCCTGCAGCAAGGGCAAAACCCGCGATGGCGAGCCACCCGCCTCCCATGTAGATAATGCCCGCAGCGGCAAACGTGAGGCCCGCGATGACTCCGTGAAAGCCACTGATACCGTTCAGCCCATCCATGAAGTTCGCAACGTTGATGTAGCTCGAGATGAAGAGCACCCCGTATACGGCAAGCAGCACGAGCATCCAGACGGGGGCTACCGCCAGCCACATCGGATTCCATGTGCCAGCGACCCACCCGAAGCTTGCACCAAACACCGCTCTCGTCACCCAGATGAGCGCGATGGAGCTTCCCGCTGCAATGCTCAGCAGAGCGATGCTGCGCACCTGTACGCTGATGCCACGCAGATCCTCGCTCAGTCCGAGCATTCCTGCGGCCAGTGTGCCGAGCAACACGACGAGCAAGAATTTCCAGGTCCATGAGTGTGGATCGAGCACCGCTGCCGCGATGATGAAGGCTACCTCAACTGTGACGATTGCGACGAGCACGGCAAGCCCGAGCCCACGGAGCACAGGTTTCTCATGCGAGGAGCGCTCATTCGGCACATCCATCACGCCGAGTTTCACGAGCAGCGGTTTCACACCGAACGGCAAGAGCACGCTCAGCAGGAATGTCGGCACAACGATCGGGGCGACAAACGCTAGGAAGGCACCGGGGGTCAATGCACTCGCCCCTCAGCATCCTTGGTGAGATCCATGCGCGCGATCCACCCCTCGTGGTCGAGGATGTCAGGACTGATCACACCGATGTGCGCGTGCGAGATCTTCGGATGGAACGGTCGCTCGTCCCCTTCCCCGTCGCCGGTGAGCACCTCGTGGAGCTTCTCACCGTGCCGAAGCCCGGTAAAAACAATTTCGATGTTCTTGCCAGATTGTGCGATCATGCGTTTCGCAACATCCAGAATGCGCACGGGCTCACCCATGTCGAGAATGAGCACTTCGCCCGGTCGGCCGATGCCTCCGGCCTGGATCACGAGCTGTGAAGCCTCGGGAATGGTCATGAAGAACCGCGTCGCGTCTGGATGGGTCACCGTGACAGGCCCACCCTTCTCGATGAGGTAGCGGAATGTTGGCAACATAGACCCACGGCTCCCGAGCACATTGCCGAACCGAACCGAAAGGTACCGCCCGCCAGTCTCTCCCGCCATCCAGCCGGTGAGCTTCTCGGCAACGCGTTTTGAGTGTCCAAGCACGCTCGTCGGGTTAGCAGCCTTGTCGGTAGAGACGTTCACGAACGTGCCTACGTCTGCTGCTCGGGCAGCGTTCAGCACATTGAGCGTGCCGAGCACATTCGTCTTCCAGGCCTCATCGGGATATTGCTCGAGCATGGGAAGGTGCTTCAGTGCCGCCGCGTGAAACACCACCTCAGGCTTGCGATCGCAGAAGATGTCTTTGAGCGCCTGTTCATCTCGAATATCAGCCAGCACAACATCATTCGTGTCGAGTAGGCCATGGCCGACGATCGAAATTTGCGCCTCTTGCAGCGCGGTTTCGTCGCGGTCGAGCATGATGAGTTCAGCCGGAGCGAAGTTGACGAGCTGCCTGCAGAGTTCCGAGCCAATGGATCCGCCAGCGCCAGTCACGAGCACGCGCTTGCCCTGAAGGTAATCGGCGATCGATGTGGTGTCGAGGCGTACAGGGTGGCGGCCGATGATGTCTTCGATCGACAGTTCGCGTACGTTTGACAGAGACGCGGAGTTATTGAGCAGTTGGTCGAGCGGGGGCAGCACCATCACGTTGATACCGAGCTTGTCGGCCGCCGTATCAAGTCGGCGCAGCATCGCAGCGTCCGCGTCGCCGATACACACCAGCACAGAGGTCGCAGCAGTGGATCGAACAGCCCGCTCAAGATCGTCAATGCTTCCGAGTACCTTGACGCCGCGCACCTCCTGGTTGCGCTTCGCAGGATCGTCATCGAGGAACCCGACCGGAAGGTAAGGTGACTTTGCGTCGGTGAGCAGACGCTTTGCGGTCTGCACACCGAGGTAGCCCGAGCCGTACAGCAGGATGCGCTCAGCGCGCGCCGGCTTGAGGTTTCGCTCAGCCGACTCTCGAAGTAGGTACCGCACGACCCCCATGAATGTAAATGTGATGGGGGCCGCAATGATGAGCGTGCTCCGGGGAATACCGTTACCGTAGCCAACGAGATATGCGAACACCCAGGTGACGATCGTGACGGCAGTTACGTTGAGCACAAGTGCTCGCACCTCGTCGAAACTGCCAATCGCGTACCTGGATCGGTAGATCCAAAATGCCCAGCCACCGATCAGTTGCAGAATCACTGCGACGCCGATAACTGCGAGCGTCCAACCCCAGTGAATGCGCTGCAGACCGAAATCAAAACGGAGTACGAGTGCGACGATGATACCGATCGCCCACGCGACCGCATCGAGGAGGAAGAGTCCCCCATAGGTATCGACGAAATGAGCCAGACGGCCACTCGCAGGCTTCCGCACGCGCCCTCCCGTGAGTGAATGGGCACTTGCCCCAGAATCCCGTTCGGCGTAACCCGAACGTTAAAGAACATACCCAGAATACCGCGACTGCAGGGCGCAACCCGGCAACGCGCACAGCAACACCGAAACGCTCGGCTCCGTGGCGCTCCAGAAACGCGAAGAACCCCGGAAGAAAACTTCCGGGGTTCTCGATCGGTCAGAGACCGAAACTTAGCGCAGAGACTTACTCAACAACCTTGGTCACCGTGCCGGCGCCGACGGTGCGGCCACCCTCACGGATCGCGAAG
>JBEBUJ010000037.1:0-23806 GCA_040393365.1 Leucobacter denitrificans | reverse complement strand
GCCGGTGTCGCCACCATCACCGCCTTCACCGCTGCCGTCGCCGCCCGCAAACACATTGGCCGCGCCCTTGGTGGAATCGGAGGTCAAAGCCCACGTGCCGTCTTCGCGCATGCCCCAACTGGGTACCGCATGGGTGTCCGCGGGCCAGGTTGTCGTGAGGATCGGCGTGGCACCGTTCGCGTCACCGGGGGCAAAGAGGCGCACACTATCGCCCTTGCCGAGTCCGAAGTCAAAGTCACCCTCGCCGCTATTGAGAAGGGTATCGATGACGTAGTACTCTCCCGGCTGCACAATGGTGTGGGCCGGAATCGTGTATGGATTCTTCGTGCTGTCGTCTTGCACAATGTAGCCACTGAGGTCGACCGCTGTGTCTGACTGGTTGTAGAACTCGATCCAGTCATCAGGAGAACCTCCGTTCGAGACGACCTCATTGATGCGGATGCCGAATTCGTCGGCAGCGACAGCAGCGGTGGGCGCGGCGAGCAGGAGGGATGCGCCTACGGCGCCGATCACTGCTGTTGCCATTCCGCGTTGCAAACGAGACATGAATCTCCAAGCGTAGGTATGTGAGTGTGGGTACGGATAGAACCCCGTATAGACCATCGGACGCGGCTTACCGACCCGAAAACTGCACGTAACAACACGGTGAACACCGAGTGATCGACTAGTTCGCGAGGCTCCGGGCGGGCGCATAGACTGTCACGGTGAGAATCGTGGTTGCAGACTGTTCCGTAGACTATGCGGGCCGCCTTTCGGCCCACCTTCCGCGCGCCAAGCGGGTGCTCATGCTCAAAGGCGACGGCAGCATCCTCGTGCACTCAGATGGCGGCTCCTACAAGCCCCTGAACTGGATGAGCCCACCCTGCTCGCACGAGACACTTGAGCTGGGTGATGAGCAGCGTGAGGCCGGACTCATCGAGCAATGGCAGGTGACGCACAAAAAGACCGGTGACAAGCTCATCGTCTCACTGTTCGAGATCATGCACGACTCGTCGCATGACCTCGGTGTGGATCCTGGCCTGATCAAAGACGGGGTCGAGGCTCACCTGCAAGAACTCCTCGCAGATCAAATTGAGTTGCTCGGTGACGGTCACTCATTGGTGCGTCGCGAGTACATGACTGCCATCGGTCCGGTCGATATTCTCGCGAAAGACGCAACCGGGGTATCGATCGCGGTTGAGATCAAACGCCGCGGAGGCATCGACGGCGTAGAGCAGCTCACAAGATACCTCGAGCTCATGAACCGCGACCCGAAGCTGGCTCCGGTACAGGGCGTCTTCGCGGCCCAGGAGATCAAGCCGCAGGCGCGCACTCTCGCTGAGGACCGCGGGATCCGCTGCCTGGTGCTCGACTATGACGCGATGCGCGGCATGGAAGACGTCAATACCCTGTTCTGATGTAACGATTGAGGCGACCGGTCTCGCACCCGAGCGGCGACGAGACCGGTAACTGCGCTACCGCGTCACTCCGTTGAACGTCCACTGGCTGCGCGGCACGCCCTCAACGGTCACCCAAGTGTCGGGGCGAACGCCATCGGTACCCGTACAGTGCTCGGCCACGACCGCATCGATCGCGACAGCGAGCCGCTCTGCAAGCTCCGGGTCCTGCTGCAGGCGGTGCTCAAACATTTTGACGGTAACGAGCGGCATAATGATCCTCTCTCCGGCGGCTTACGACCACAATCGCGCGATCAGGGCGTTGCGTTCGGCCCGGGCGGCGTTCGCCTCGTCCATGTCGACCGGCCTAAAGCGTACCTTCGTGCCCGGCGACATGCGCGCGAACAGATCCATATCGGCGCTGATCACGGTGCCCGCCTGCGCATAGCCTCCGCCAGACACACCGTCTCGATGAAGCACGATCGGTTGCGTACCGCCCGGGATCTGGATCGACCCGACCGCATACCCCGCGTCGGTGATGTTCGACGGATCCTGTCCCGCACCGAACGGTTGCTCCTCATCCTTCCAGGGCGCGCCGGGACCATCGAAGCGAAGCCCCATCCGGTCGGCGACCGGGGTGAGCGTCCACTCTGCCTCTGTGAGATTCTGGAGCCCTTCCTCAGTGAGCTTGTGGTCGTAGAGACCGAGCATGATCCGCACGGTCACGTCGCGATCAAAGCTCGGGATGAATTCCTCAGGCGCGCGGTCAAGTCTCGGGAGCGTTTCCGCGGCCGCATCGCCGACAGGCACAACATCACCCGCTTGAAGTGCGCGGCCCTCGAACCCGCCCATCTTGCCGATGGGGTAAGTGGATCGCGAGCCGAGCACCTGGGGTACATCAATGCCTCCTGCCACCGCGATGAAGAACTTACTACCGCCCTTGAGCACGCCGAATCCGAGTTCGTCGCCGGGCTGCAACTCGAGCCGGGCATTCTGCTCCACCGGAGTCCCGTTTACCTGCACCTCGACCGGAGCCCCGGTAACGGCGAGGATCGTTCTCGCGTCGACTCGGATCTTCGGACCAAGATAGGTGCACTCGAGCAATGCTTCTTCGGCGGTGTTGCCGACCAGCCGATTCGCAAGCATAGCCGCGAACTGGTCCATGGACCCTCCCTGCGGTATCCCGTATCGGTAGTAGCCGAAGCGGCCACGGTCCTGGACCGCCGTTGAAAGTCCAGGGGTCAGAATCTCAAGCGCCATTGAGAGCCTCCAAAAGTGTTCGGTTGTATCCGTCTGGGTCTTCGAGCGCCTTCGAGAGTTCGAAGGTGACCGGTGCCTGCCGGTATCTGTACGTCCCGGCCTCCACCTCGGCCTCGATACTGCGATACTCCTCTTCCTCGACCGGGCGGTACTTGACGATGTCGCCAGTACGGAAGAGCACCATGAAATCCGCGAAGTCGGGGAGCTTCTGCTCAGGGTCAAAGATCGGGGTCGGAGTGATCCCGAGCATCTGATAACCACCGGCTCCGCGAACTGAGTAGTGGGCGGTGAAGCACCCTCCGATGCCGATAGTGAGGGGCGGCGTGTCCGTCCGCGGACTTAGGTACTTCGGCACCTCGAGCTGGCGTTCGCGCGGCGTGAGCTGGAAGAGGAATGGAAGTCCAGAGACGAAGCCGACCATCGAGACCAACCAGGGCGTCTCGTGGTGGCGCCGAATGAACTCACCCGCATTCGCGAGGCCATTCACTTCCGCGCTGTAGTCGAGATCGGTGCCTTCGGGCCGCTGGTGGAAGCCCTCGCGGAATCGCGCGACGGTTTCGCTCGTGTAGGGATCGTTGTACCAAACCGGCACCTCGACGATCCGGGTCTCGAGCTCCTGCACTGTAGCCTTCCGCACCTCTGTCTCAAGCTCGCGCACCGTGCGCTCGAGCTCGGTGTAGGCGAGCTCATCGGGATCGAACCGAATCAGCAGCGACGCGTTCGCAGGGCAGATGTCGACAATGCCGTCGAGCGCGCGATCCGCCAGCCCTTCGGCGATCGAGTTCGAGACGAAGTTCGCCTCAAGCGACATGTCCGGGGCGATCTCGACGAGCAAGAACTCATCTCCGCCCCAACTGTATCGAGCGTGTTCAGGCAGTGTCATGCTGATTCTCCTAACAGGCCAGGAACCGATTCAATGTAGGTGGTGTAGTGGTCAGCATTCTCGAAGTCCTCGAGCGCGATCAAGCGCCGCATCAGCGGCACCGTGGTTTTCACGCCGGTGATCTCGAGTTCGCCGAGAACGCGCTCGGCTCGCGCGAGGGCACGCTCCCGATCGTCGGCCCATATTACGAGTTTCCCGAGCAGCGAGTCGTAATACGGCGCCACGGTCTGTCCCGCGGAGAACCCAAAGTCCGCGCGTACGCCTGGTCCTCCCGAAAGCTCGAGGGTTTCAATCTTGCCGGGACTCGGCATGAAACTGTTGTACGGGTCTTCCGCGTTGATGCGGAACTCGAAGGCGTGCCCGGTGAAGGTGATGTCGGCTTGCGTATACCCGAGCTTCTCGCCCGCCGCGATGCGAAGCTGTTCGCGCACCAAGTCGATTCCTGTGATGGCCTCACTGATCGGATGCTCCACCTGCAGCCTCGTGTTCATCTCGATGAACGCCGCTTCCTCGCGTACCGGGTCGTAGAGAAACTCGACGGTACCAGCGCCGAGGTACGCCGTTTGGCGTGCGAGTTCGACTGCAGTCGCACGGATGCGATCGCGCACCTCATCGGGGATCCCTGGAGCTGGAGCCTCCTCAATGACCTTCTGCTGCCGTCGTTGCATCGAGCAGTCTCGATCTCCGAGGTGGACCCAGGTCTCACCGTCTCCGAGCACCTGCACCTCGACATGCCGCGCCCGCGTAACAAATCGTTCGAAGTACACCTCGTTCGAACTGAATGCGGCGAGCGCTTCCGCTTGCGCGACTTCGATCGTGCCGCGCAGCTCGGATTCCGACTCGATGAGGCGGATACCTCGCCCCCCGCCTCCGGCCGAAGCCTTCACCACGAGAGGGTACCCGATCTCCGCCGCGATGGCTTCGACGTTCTGGCTCGTATCGAGCGCACCTTCAGTCCCCGCGAGCACCGGCACCCCGGCCGCCGTGGCTGCCTGGCGTGCCCGGGATTTGTCGCCCATCAGTTCAATGGATTCAGGGCTGGGACCCACCCAGATCAACCCGGCGGCCAGTACTTTCCTTGCAAACTCCGCACTTTCCGACAGAAATCCGTAGCCCGGGTGGATCGCGTCGGCGCCTGTCTCGGCCGCGGCAGACAGAAGTGCCTCGTGGTTCAGGTAACTGAGTCCCGCCGGGGCGGGGCCGATGACAACCGACTCGTCAGCAAGGCGCTCAGCGTTCGATCCACGATCTGCTTCGCTCACAACAGCGACGGTGGGAATGCCCATTTCGCGGGCCGTGCGCATAACGCGCACCGCGATCTCGCCGCGATTCGCGACCAAAAGTTTCTTCACCTGCGGCTCCTTTACTGCTTAGATCCGGGGGTCACTCGACGATGGCGAGAACGTCGCCGGGGCCGACCATGCCGTTGTCTTCGACCTCGAAGGAGACCAATACGCCCGCGACCTCACTGCGCACCTCAGTAAACTGCTTCATGATCTCGATCACGCCGATGGTCTGGCCGACCTCGATCGTGTCGCCAGCTTCGACGAACGGGGGCTTATCTGGTGCCGGCTTCCGGTAGAAGATGCCAGGAATCGGGGCAATGACGTTTTCGCTCATGAAGAATGGTTCACTTTCTCGGTGGTGCGGTCAAGGGTCGGTGGTCGGGTGCCGAAGCGTCGCGTTGGGTGGCTAAGCGTCTGAGGTCGCCGCGCTGCTGAGCGCATCGCGCACCGCTGTCGCCACGTCAACAGCATTCGGTGTGTCAGAGTGAACACAGATGCTGCCGAACTCGATCGTGAGTTCGGTGCCATCGGTCGCGAGCACGGTGCCATCGGTCAGCGCGCGTTGAACGCGAGCGGCGGCGGCCTCCGGGTCGGTCTCGTGCGGTTGACGCAGGATGATGAGACCGCCCTCAGGGTTGTAGTCGAGGTCGACGTACAGCTCGCCTATGAACTCGACGCCCTCCCCCGCAGCGACCCGCTGATGGGCCGAACCCGCGATTCCGAAGATCGGTACCCCGAAGTCTTTCGCGACGCGCACGGCGCCAAGCATGAGCTCCTCATCACGTGCAAGCATGCCGTAGAGCGATCCATGCGGCTTGATGTGATTGAGCGGCATGTCATGCTTTCTGAGGAACCCGCTGAGAGCGCCCACCTGATAGCGGATCAGGTCTTCGACCTCGTTCGGTGTGAGCTTCATCTCGCGGCGGCCGAAGCCCACGAGGTCAGGAAGCCCGGGATGAGCGCCGACCTTGACGCCGTTCGTCTTGGCGAGCGCAACCGTGGTCTCCATCGCCCCCGGGTCACCGGCGTGGAATCCGCAAGCGACGTTCGCCACGTCGATGATCCCCATGAGCGCCGGGTCGTTTCCGAATGTGTGAAGCCCGAACGCCTCGCCCATGTCGGAGTTCACACTGAGTTGGTCACGTCGTTGTGAGTTCATGGCCCCAAGCTACGCGGCTCGCCCCAGATTCGTTACTGGGCGAATGCAAGAGAAACGTGGCACAATTTGTGCATTGGCGAGAGGAGTCCGATGCAGGTAGCTGATCTGCTCACCGACGTGAACCTGCAGATTCGACTGGGAACCCCATCCGGGTCCTCACGTCTTGCGCAGGAGATTGTGCGATGCGCTCCAACCGAGCACCTCGACCCGACACCGTTCATCGACGCGAATGTCCTCCTGCTGACCTCGGGGATCGGCATGAGTTTCACCGAGCAGAGCATCTGGGATGCGTACGTTGAACGCCTCGCGAATGTCCCAATTGCCGCCCTTGCGTTCGCGATCGGGACGGCACATCAGACGCTCCCCGAAGGCCTCGTCACAGCGTGCGCACACTACGACCTTCCGCTGCTCGAGGTACCGACGACGGTGCCACTGCTCAAAATAGACCAGCATGTGGAGAATATCCTTGAGGCCGAGCGCACAGCACGGCGAGGCCGCGGCTGGGCGCTCGCCGATGAGTGTGCTCGGCTCGCCAGCCAGGGAGCGGAGGTGAGCACGCTGCTCGCGGCGATCTACGCGGAACTCGAGTGTCCGATCGCGATCTACGATGCGTTCGAAACGATCATCACGCAGTATCCTGAGACGGCCACCTGGGGCGAGAATCTGAGCGAGACCGCGGCGCTGCCCGGGGTGCTGACGGTTCCCCTCCCGATGGGGCTCAGCCGCCCTTGCCAGCTCGCGATCCGGCTTCTTGGCTCACGAGCTGAAATCGAGTCGCTTCTCGCACCGGTCACCTCGATCGTCGCGCTGCATTTGAATCGCTCGGTCATGCTCGCCGCGAGCAGCCATCAGGAGCTCGCGCGCTTCGTAAATCGATGCGTGTCCTGGTCCGAGGCAACTCGCGCGGACGTGGCCACCGCCTTCCAAGAACTCGGACTCTCGCGTCAGGCGGACACGGCTCTCCTTGTCTCAGACATCAGCGGCGAGCATGCGGCAACCGCCTGGAAAGTGCGCAGAGAGCTGCATGGTGCGTTTCATGATGTACGTGTCGCTGAACTCGACGATCGCCTGTTTGCACTCCTGCAGTTTCCTCGCGGTGAGTTCGACGAAGTGACCGAGCGACTCCTGGGGATCGAGACAAGGCTCCCGCTGGTGCTTCGCGCTCCGACACATACCATCGACGAACTCCGCATCGCGCTCGTCCACGCGATCGACCTCGTAAAGCACGTGGATCGACCGACGCTCGCTCCGGTGCTCGGGCTGAGCGCAGTGGTGGCCGCGGCCGCCGGTCGAGGGGCGCGTGAAGCGGCCGAGCAATTCCTCGCTCCCCTGATCACCCATGACGAGCAGCGCGCATCGGAACTTCTCCCGACACTCCGTACCTGGCTACGCAACAATGCGCAGCCCTCGCGCACCTGCTCCGAACTCTTTATCCATCGCAACTCGCTCAGCTACCGCCTGGGCCGCATCGAGGACCTCCTCGGCACACCGATCAATACTCTCGACGGGCGGGCGACCTGCCTCATGGCACTCCGGCTGGTGGATCTCGAGGCGTACTAACTCGCAGACGCGCTGGGCTGCCCGCCTCGGTGGCTCCGAAGCGGACAGCCCGTGCGCACCGTTAAGAACCGACCACCTTGATCAGACCAGTGCGACTCGACGGATGTGTTTTCCACAGGATGGCGTAGACGAGCGAAGCGGCGACGACCGTCAGGATCGGACCCCAGGTCGAGCCAACGCCCGCGAGCTCCGGGTCGATCTGGCCGAGCTGCAACATCACGATGCCGATCAGTGTGGCCACAATCCACGCCACGAGACCGTTCGAGTTGAACGGTCGATAATGAGGATCGCCAATCGCGGAGTGCTCCTGACTCTTCCCACGAATGAGCAGGATATGCGTGAGCGCGATAGCGACCCAGGCGGTCACGAGCACGCCCTGCCATGCGAGTGCGAGCAGGAGATACTGCACAATGGGCAGCAGCATGAGCAGGAAGATGATCACCGACGAGAGCAGCACCCAGAAGATGTTCGGGAGCTTCACTCGGAACACTCGCTCGGCAAACGCTCGGAGGTTCGAGGCCCCCAGATAGTAGTTCGCCGTGTTGATGCGTGTCTGGGAGGTCCAGACCACAAGCAAGCCGAGGATGCCCATCATGCTCACCAGACCGCCGGCAAGTCCTGTCTCCGAGGCTTCAATACCGGGGATCGTGAAGGTCAGGAAGATACCGGCGATCGCCGAGAAACCGAACGCGAGCAGGTAGAACACTGGCCCGAAGCTGACCCACTGGTGGAACTTCGTGTCCTTGCGCTTTCCGAGCGAGGCGAAGTCCATCGTGAACATCATCAGGATCCAGACACCCATGTACCCGGCGAACGTCGCAAGCCACCCGGGGCCGCCCGAGGCGAACGGCAGCGGCATTTCCGGACCCTGGGTAATCCATGTGTCACTGAAGCCGTACTGCACCCCAGCCCAGATGATTGCCGCGACCAGTCCGAAGAAGTAGATCGGCAACAGCCACCCGTTGAGCTTGTCGAGGAAGCGGCGAACGCCGCCGATGATCAGCGGCGTGGAGTACACGACCACGATGAGACTCCACATCCACATCTCGCCACCGAACGCTGCCCGGAAGGCGTACGCCACGATCGAACCCTCGAACACCGCGTAATAAATGGCGATGAGGGCGAAGATGATCGTCGCGATCGAGGAGCCGGCGGTGCCGAGAATGGTGCGCGAGAACTGCGCGACCGTGGTCCGATTGTTGATCGCGTAACGCGAGAGGATTGCGTTCACGACACCGTAGACGACGATCGTGAGCGCCAGACCGATGAGCGCATTTGCCGTGCCGTACGCGACCGCCATCGCCGCGCCCACGTATACGTAGAACATGGCACTGGCGACGCCGTACCAGGCCATGGCCAGTGAGCCGCGTGTCATCTGGTCTTCATCGTTGCCCTCACGTGCAAGGGCATCGGTTGCTTCGACGTCGTCGTTGCTCCCGGTTAAGTTAATACTCACAGTACATACCTCCATTGGTATTCGGGGTGCTGTCGAATCTCTCAGATCAGCGCGACGGTGCGCAGACCTGGAGCGAATCGACGGGGACCTCGCCGTCAGTTGCCTCGGCGAAGCATTTGGGACCGGGGAGAGACGTACCGCCCCGGGTTGCGAGACCCCATCCACCATCTTTGTGAACCCGATCTCGCGGTCCTACTGTTCAATTGCCACATGTTCAGTGACATTCCATGTTCATCTGCCTGATCGCGGCCGTGCGGAGCAGGCGGGTTCCCACCTGCTCCGCAGCATCTCATCGGCCCCAGTGATCCGCCGATCGTCGCTGCATCTGCTCGCGGTGCTGTCTCGTTGTTTCCTCGAACAGCTCTCCCGTGCCCCAATCGAGGATCACTCCATGGCGTCGGATCACGTCGAGTAACTCGAGGTCGCCTGCGCGATACCGCTCGGCGACCGAAGCCGCATCTTCGGTGAGCCAGCCCGCGCGACTCGCTCGGATCCACGCCCGCTTCGCGGCGGTCGCTTCCCTGTCGATCTCGTACTCGTCAAGGTCGACGTTCACCTCGGTGATCACGACCCCGTAGTCCTCCGCGGCGCGGCCGATTGAGACGTACCCGTCGATGACATCTTCGAGCACCTCTTCGGCGCCACGATCGAGCGGATCGCCGAAGCCCCCGCCGCCCGCCGACGGCCGGTAGAAGGTATCGCCCGGTTGCACCGGCACGGACGAGAAGATCGATCCGAGGAACCGTTCGTTCTCTGTCCCGCGGTTCATCCACACGCCGTGCGGGATCGATGGGAGCCCGCCCTCGATGCCCCAGGTGATCGAACGTGCGCGATCGCAGCAGTAACTCATGACCGCTTGTTCCGCGTCGGTGAGTGTTCCGCCCTTCTCGATCCCACAACCACCGCGGAACCGGCCCGGCCCACCCGAGTCGGTGCCGATCTGATGCATAGTGGTGATAACGGGCGACAGTCGCTCCTGCCCCTCGCAGGGTTGCACGGCGAGCCCAACACCAAACACGGGCGCGGTCGCGCTCGACCCGTCGCGATCGACCCGACCGCCCCAACCGCCGGCCATCCAGTCGTACCACATAAAGTACTGCTTGGACTCAGCACGCGCATCGCGTCCGCCTACGAGCAGATACTCGAGATTAAACGCGCACGCCATCGCGCGTTCGGGCACGATCTGCGACCAGAGCTCGAAGATGCCGTTCATGAGTTTCTCGTACGGCCCTGAGACTGTACCGGTCACCGCGTAGGGCCAACCGGCGTTCACGACTGTTCCCTCCGGACCGATGTCGGCGGTAACCGCGGCGTAGAAACCCGAGTTCAGCGGCACGTCGGGGAAAAACGTCTTCGTCCCCGCATAGATCGCGGAGAACGTCGTGCCATAGCCTGAGTTCAGGAACGTCTTGATCGCCGGTCCCCCTTCCACGTCGTAGTGGATACCCGAGCCCTCGAGCGTCATCTTGATGCGGACGGGGACGAGGCTCTCGGGAGCACCCGGATCGAGATCGAGGTAGTCGACGGTCTCCCAGGTTCCGTTCGGGAGGCCTTCGAGCCGACGCCGGACGGTACGCTCCACGTAGTCCTGGGTCTCCTGCATCGCCGCTTCGACGGTACTCGTGCCGTAGCGATCCACCAGCCGGAGCAGTTCGCGCTCGCAAACCGCTGTCGCTTCGGACTGCGCATGCAGATCGCCCATCGCTTGCTCAGGCGCACGGGTATTGGAGACAAGCAACTGCGCGACGTCGTGCAGGTAAACGCCCTTCGACCAGATGCGCACCGGCGTGATACGAAGCCCCTCGCCGAAGTGTTCAGCCGCATCGACGTTGAAGGAGCCCGGCACCGGGCCTCCGATATCAGCCCAGTGGCCCTTGTTCTGCGCAAACGCGATAATGCGACCCTCGGAGAAGATCGGACGGATGAATGAGACGTCATTCAAATGCGTGCCGCCGCGATAGGGATCATTGATCGCAAACACGTCATTCGGATGGATGTCATCACCGAACTCTTCGATCACCGCCTTGCATTGAAAGTGCAGCGTGCCGACGTGCACGGCGATATCGCCCGAGCCCTGCATCACTGTGTTGCCCTCGGCGTCGCACAGTGCCGAGGAAAAGTCGCGCGAATAGATGACGAACGAATAGCAGGTGCGGAGGATCTGCTCGCTCATCAGATCTACACTCGTGGCGAAGGCGTTCTTCAGCACTTCGAACGTCACCGGATCAAGTACGGTTTCGCGCTTTTGCGGAAGGGTGGCAACTAGTGACATACTCATGCGTTCGTCTCCTCGAGATAGATGCGGATGTTCAGCCACTCGTCGATCTCAGCCCGCGTGCCTGGTGGCACCACCGTCGTCGAGTCAAGCTGGTTGATGATTGCGGGACCCTCGAACCGAGTTCCTGCGGCGAGCGCGTCGCGCTCGAAGATCGGAGTGTCTACCCAGCCCAGGTCACCGAAGTAGGCGGGGCGGCGCCCTGCGGGTTCGCCCGGAGCCTGCGCACGCACTTCAGCCGGGCGGAACGCCGGCTTCGGGGTCTTGCCAACCGCTGTCAAGTGCAGCTGATAGACCTCAACCGGCGCATCGTCCTGGCGGAACGAGAACTCGCGCTCGTACTGCTCGTGGAACGTCCGGACGGCCTGCTCCAGTGCGCCAGGGCCACTGCCCATCGGCACCTGCAGCGAACGCCATTGACCCGAGTAGCGCATGGAGATCTTGCGCTGCAGGAGCCCGTTCTCGTCCGAGACACCCTCGTGCCGAAGCCGCGCAAGTGCTTCTGTCTCCAGCGCAACGAACACCTCCTCGATGCCGTCCTCATCGGCTGCCGAGGCGAGGCCCGTATACATCTGTGCGAAGTCGTGCTGAATGTCGACGAGCAGGCAGCCCATAGCAGAGGTGACCCCCGGATTTGGCGGGACCACCACGGTTGGGATTCCGAGTTCGCGTGCCACATCGGCGCCATGCAGGGCGCCCGCACCGCCAAACGCGAGGAGCGCGAAGTCGCGCGGATCGTATCCGCGTCGGATTGATACAAGGCGCACCGCGTCAGCCATGTTGGCATTCGCGACCGAGATGATCGCTTGTGCGGCCTCCTCGAGTCCCATGCCGAGAGGCTCAGCAATCACCCGGCGGATTGCCTCTTCGGCGAGCGATTTGTCAAGCCTTTTTACACCACCCGCCAACGACGTTCCGAGACGGCCGAGCACCACATTGGCATCGGTGTTCGTAGGCTGGTCGCCACCGGTGCTGTAGCAGGCAGGCCCTGGGTCGGCACCTGCCGACTGCGGACCATTTCGTAGCGATCCGGCGATGTCGATGTGCGCGAGTGATCCACCGCCCGCGCCGATCGTCAGCACTTCGATCGATGGGAAGATGATCGGGTGGCCGTACTCGACCTGCCACTCCTGCGAGATGCGCAGCTCGCTGTCGGCGACGAGCGAGATGTCAGTCGAGGTCCCGCCCATGTCAAGGCTCACCGCGTTGTCGTAGCCGCACTGCTGCGCGATGTGCTTGGCAGAGATGGCGCCGGCCGCGATGCCCGATGCGGCGAGTCGCACTGGAAACTTCTCTGCGAGACGCGGAGTCATTGATCCACCACCCGAGTGGAGGAGCAACAAGTCGCCGTCGTATCCCCCGACGCGCAACTGGTCGGCGAGACGATTCACATAACCGGAGACCAGCGGGGCGAGCACCGCGTTGGCGACTGCGGTGTTGAAACGCGGGTACTCGAAAATCTCTGGCAGGATCTCAGCCGAGGTCGAGACATTCGCATCGGGAATAACCTCTTCAAGGATCTCGCGCATGCGTGTTTCGTGCTCGGGGTTCGCGTAGGAGTTTAGAAAGCAGACTGCGACAGTCTTGACACCGCGACGCTTCAGGCGTTCAGCCAACTCTCGAGCCTCCTGCTCATCGAGCGCGGTGATAGTGTTCCCGAGATAGTCGACGCGCTCGGTGACTTCGAACCGATCGCGGCGGCGAATGTACGCGGGTGAGACGTCGTTGTAAGCGTCCCAGAGGTCGTCCTTCGTGCCGTCGCGGATCTCGAGGACATCGCGAAAGCCACGGGTCGTGACCATCGCCGCAGCCGGGAAGTTCCGGGTAATGAGCGCATTTGTCGCCACGGTCGTACCGTGTGAAAAGAGCGACACCTTGTCGAGCTCGATCTCGCCCCGCTCTACTCCGTTCATGACCGCGATCATCGGATCGCTCGGCGTCGATGGGACCTTAGTCACCCGCATCTGCTGCGTGTGATCGTCGAAGATGCAGACATCGGTGAACGTGCCACCCACATCTACCGCGACACGAAGTGTGTTCATTGGCTCCTCCTGGAGTTCGTCGTTGAGCTCGGATGCCACCAGACTCCACCTGTTCTGGCCATGGCCGCATTAGAGAAATGTAAGGTTTAGGAAGGTGCCATTGTAAAAACTCCAAAAACTAGGAAGAATTGGCCGGAATGAAGTCCCATTCGCACAATTGAGAGTTCAACCGTGACCGAAATCCCCGCCTCGCGTGACGAAATCGGAAGACTGCGGGCCACAATCGACATCACCCACACGCTGCTCGCCGCTGTCTCCTCGACCGATCCTGTGCGTAGCCTGGCCAGCCGGATGAGCGTCCTCTGCCAGGGAACCGCGGTTATCTACGACTTCGAGGGCAACGTGGTCGCGAGCGCCGGCGAGGCTCCGACGCAGCTCATCTGGAACGAGGTGGCCGCCACCAACCAGCCAGAACTGCAGGTCGAGATCGGCCGTTGGTTCGTGCGGACCCGCCGAGTCGCCTTGCGTGGAGGGGTGCACGTCATCGGTATCGCAAGCAGGGGAGCGGACACCATCGAACAAATAGGAAGCCCGCTCCTCGATATCGCCGAGCAGATGCTGGGGGCGGTGCATGGGATCCGCTACGGCGCATCTCAGCGCGACCGGCGAGATAACGAGCAACTGCTCGCTTCCCTGCACGACGGCATTCTGCCGTCACGTGAGCACCGGTTCTGGAACCGCCTCGCACAGTTTCAGTTTCTTGCTTATGCGTCGGTCCGAGCTATCGAGTTTGCACCGATTGATGCCAGCTCGGCCAGCGACCAAGAGGTTGCGCAGCTCGCGGCGAGCGCACGTGCGGGTGAGGTACCGCTCTTAATCATGCTGCGCCGAACCGACATGGACGCGCCGGCGACGATCGCCGCAATCCTGCCGGACAACGCGCGGGCGGATCGGTGGCTCGAAACCGCGGCGCGCACCTTCTTGGTTGGCGCCTCGGCACCGTTCTCCGCGCTGAGTCAGGTCCCCACTGAGGTTCGCGAGGCGGAGGTGTCGCTCGGCATCGCGCGCCGATTGGTCTCTCCGGACCTCGGTCCGGAGCTCATCGGGCCAATTCGCCTCGATCGCATCGATCTCGCCACCTGGCTCCTCTCGCACGTCAATTCGAAGGAACTCCAGGAACGCGTCGAACGCACGCTCGCACCGCTCACGGACGAGTCTCTTCGGCACACACTCGTGAACTACCTGGTGTTTGACCAGAATGTGACGCGCACCGCAGAAGCACTCTTTGTTCACCCGAATACCGTGCGGTACCGATTGAGTCGTGTCGAAGAGGCGCTCGGTGTGTCCATCACTTCCGCGCGCACCCTCGCGAACCTCGCGCTCGCACTCAACACCGAACTCGCTGCGGCGCATTTCCGCCGAGAGGCCGAGGAGCGATCCACTGCGAGTGGTGAGTTCCGATTCTCTGAGTAGGCTGAGGGACGGAGGGAAACGACACCGACGAACAGTGTCAATCGCCGAGCAGTCGACGACTCCTGAGAAACTCTAGGATCATCGAGGCGACCGGCTCGGGGCTTTTGATAATTGCCTCATGACCACGGCCTTCGATTTCCGACATTTCGCTGTTTGGAAGCACGTCAGCGATCTCAGCGACCCAGTTTCTGGGGCAGACGCGATCAGTCTCGCCGCGGAGCACCAGCGTGGGCGCTGCGATCTTCGCACAGATCGCTTCCAGTTGATGCTCGAGCATGAACTTCAACTTGTTTACGAACCAGATTGGGTTCGTTTTCAAGTACTCCCACAGCCCGAGCAATAGCACCTTCGGGCCTTCTCCAAAGAGATCCTGCACCATCCGGAGCGCCTGCTTGAGCGCCGTGCGCTCAAAACGGTTCACGGTCGGAGCAATGAGCACGAGGGAGCGCACAAGCTCAGGGTGCTTGCACGCGACCTCGGCCGCGATTTGGGTGCCCATCGAATGCCCGACGAGCACGACCGGCCGTTCCGTCTCATCACGAATGAATCCCGCAATGACCTCGGCAGTCTCCTCAAGCGTCGCCGCACTTCCTGGCTCGGGCGAGTCGCCAAAGCCCGGCAGATCCACTGCAAGCACGCGCCCCTCACTCGCGAGGATCTCGTCGACATCCCTGAATACGATGCGCCCCATTCCAATGCCGTGCAACATCACAAAAGTCTCTCGGCCGTCACCCCGCACGTCGGTGTATGCCATGACAACCTCGCCGCGTTCGTAACGCCGGGTGGCGCTTTCAAACTGACTCACGCAAGCCCCCTGAGAATGATGTTGAGTCCGCGGTCGAACGAGGAGTCGAGGTCGCCAGACGTCGCGGCTGGCTCGGCCTCGCGGTCATTGCGGTGCCTGCCAGGTAGTGGATCGATGAGTGCGCCAAACGCCTCAGCCTGCCGATGGGTCTGGGTGGACTGCGCATGGCCGAACGTGTAGAGCAAAAGTGTTCGTGCACCGTCGGGGCCGACGAGCTCAGCGATCCGCTCTTCAACCTCTGACGCGCCAAGCCTGAATGCGGTTGCCGTGGCCACGACGTCGGCGCCGTCGCGCACATCGAGCATCGCGTCGCGCAGCGCAACGCACAGGAGGCGGGGGTCTCGTGACCCGGATGCGGTTACCGACTCGACGATCTCGTCGGCCATCAGGGCGAGCAGGTGCTGCTTGCTCGGAACGTGGTGGTAGAGCGCGCTCGGCTGCACGTCGAGTTCGGCCGCAACCCGGCGCATCGAACAGCCCTCGAGGCCCTGCGTGTCGAGTACCCGAAGCGCCGCGGAGACGACATCGGACCTCGTGTTGCGCATGCACCCACCCTATCGGTAACCTGAACACTGTTCACCAGAACACTGTTCAGGTTTGAGGAGATGCAATGACCAATGCCACTACCGCCGGGCAGGCGAACCCGATCCGCCCCCGCACCCGCCCCGCGACAGATCTCGCACTCATCGCGAGCTTTGCAGCCCTCATCGCGGTCTGCGCACTCCTTCCTGCGATTCCCGTCGGTGGTCTCGTTCCCATCACGCTGCAGACCTTCGGTGTGATGCTCGCGGGCGCGGTTCTCGGTGCTCGGCGCGGCCTACTCGCGGTGCTCCTCTACCTCGCAGTCGGCGCAATCGGACTCCCTGTCTTCTCCGGCGGCGCCGCTGGCCTCGCCCCATTCGCGGGTCCGACGGTCGGATACCTCGTCGCATTCCCGCTTGCGGCCTGTCTCACCGGATTCATCGTCGAGCGGCTCCCGCGCAAGCGAGTCGCGACGAGCATTCCACTCATCTTCCTCGCAGGATTCGTCTCAAGCCTCATCTTCATTCACCCGCTTGGGGCCTTGGGGCTCGCATGGCGCGCCGACATGACCATCGGTCAGGCATTCCTGTTTGATTTGACCTTCATTCCGGGCGACATCATCAAGAACATCCTTATGGCAGTCGTCGCAACGTCAGTGCATCGCGCGTTTCCCGCGCTGCTCCCCGCACGAGGCAGGCGCACTCTGAAGGGCGAGGCTGCTTCGCGCGATACGATCAGCGCGTGACTTCGTTCGGCAGCACCCCAATCGTCTTCGATGGCGCGGCGGTCGTCTCCCCCGAGGGCATAGAGATTCTTCGCCCGACGACGCTCACGTTATCGGAGCCCTGCGTTTCGATCATCGGCGCGAATGGGTCGGGCAAGTCGACGCTTGCGAGACTCATCAACGGGCTGATCGAACCGAACTCGGGAGCGGTGCGGGTCGGCGAGCTCGACACTGTTCGAGACGGCGCTGACGTGCGGCGGGCGGTAGGGTTCGTCTTCACCGATCCGGCTGCCCAGCTCATCATGCCGACAGTGATCGAAGATGTCGAACTCTCACTTCGACGCACGCATCGCGATGCGCAGGAGCGACGGGCGGCCGCCCTCACGGCGCTCGAGCGATTCGGCCTCGCCGCCTTCGCCGAGCGCAGCGTGCACACGCTTTCCGGTGGCCAGAAGCAGCTGCTCGCCATTGCGACCGTGCTTTCTACTTCCCCCGAGGTGCTCGTCGCTGACGAGCCGACCACGCTGCTCGATCTCCACAACAGCACGCGCATTGGCGATCTCCTCCTGTCACTTCCGCAGCAGGTCGTCGTGGTCACCCACGATCTTGACCTCGCGGCGCGGGCGGATCGCACCCTCGTCATCGCCGATGGATCCGTCGTCTTCGACGGTGAGCCCGCCGAAGCGATCGCCCACTACCGCGCGAGCGTTGCCCGATGATCACTTCACCTCTCGGTGCGTACATCACTCGAACAGGCCCACTCCACCGGCTGAGGCCCGGGCTTAAACTCACGGGCCTCTTCGTGCTTGCGATCGCAGTCATCGCGACCGGTGGGTGGATCTGGACCACAATCGCGCTCATGCTAGGCGTCACCCTCGCGCTCACGGCTGGCCTGCGCGGGCGCGATTTTTGGAGGGTTGCCAGGGGATTCGCACTCATCGCGGTTCCTCTCTTCGCGTTTCAGGCATGGAGCGCCGGGTGGCTGCGCGGCTACGAAGTTGTCGGCGACCTCTTCGCGCTAATCCTGGCTGCGAGCGCGGTCACAGCGAGCACGAAGGCTACCGAGATGCTCGACACGATTGCCTGGGCGTTGCGACCGCTTGGGCGCTTCGGCGTGAACACCGAACGCGTAGCGCTCACATTTTCGCTTGCGATCCGCATGATTCCGAGCATCCAAGAGCTCGCACGCGAAACCCTAGACGCTGCGCGTGCGCGAGGCTTGGAACGCAACCTCAGGGCACGAGCTGTACCCCTTGTGCTTCGCACCGTCTCCGAGGCGCACCTGACCGGCGAAGCGCTCGCGGCGAGAGGCATCGGGGACTGAACTCTGCCCGATCGACTCCCCTAGGCTAGAGGCATGGCGAAGTCTGTGGAGCTCCCCGAGGGTGTTGACGAGAACTACCAAAATGTCGCGGCTCGGTCGGCGCTTGAGGCGTTGCTCTCCACCCCTGACTACGAGCATCTTGCGGCGTTTCTCACGGCTCTGCGTGAGGGCTACCTCGTTGTTGACGTCACGGGAGCAACCTCGAAAAAGAAGGGCGCCCGGGTTCGCACGATCCGCTCGACGAACGGGCAACTCGTGCTGCCGGTCTTCACCTCGATGGCAGAATTGCGGGCGATCTCTCCCGCGGTACGTGGTGAAGAGGTGAAGGGTGCAGTGATGCCAGCGAAGTCGGCTCTCGCGCTCATCACGACAGACCGTTTTGTCGCCGCAGAATTCGACAAGGGCTCGCTCTCGCAGGTTATTCTGCGCAAGTACATCACGCTCGTGCTGGGTGACGAACCCATTACCGCCGAACTGCTCGAGTCGGGTCGCTCATAGCGGTGTGGATCGGCACCCTGTGCTGGGCTCAGCCGATCCACACCCCGCGACGGTAACGCGCCGACTTAGCGGGAACGGAACGCGCGGATAATCTGCGCGACGCCGAGAACTACCATCCCGATGCCGAGCAACCACCACAGCGTGATTGCACCCATGAGCGGCGAAAAGATGAGCACAGCACCCGCGGCCAGCGAGATGATGCCGTAAATGATGCTCCAGACCGTGCTCTCAGACTTCGAAGCCGTCACAAACGAGAACACGCCCTCGAAGATCCAGATCACGCCGATCATGATCGAGAAGAGCAACGCTGTCACAACGCCCGAGAACAGCAGGTTCGACATGATGATCACGCCGCCGATGACGTACAGAACGCCGAGCAGTATGTAGCCGACGCGCGACCAGGCACCAATGGATTTCGAAAGGAACGCGGTACCAAAGTAGACGAGGCCGGTGACGACCGCGTAGATACCGATTAGCGCCGCGATGAGCAGCAGCGCTGCTCCGGCAGTTGCCTTGGGTGCGAAGAGCACGAAGAGGCCGAGGATGACCGCGATAAGGCCACCAACTCCGAAGAGAATCAGCGAGCCTTCGCCCGAGTCTTGTTTCGAAGTCGATGCGGGGGTGGTGGTGGTGTCGACCATTGAAAACTCCCTTAGTTTTGTTGCTGTGACGTACACAGCTTTCTCCAATGTTCTCACTTTGTGGGTCAGATCAGGGGATTTCGCGTTCCGACACGTCGCGCCGCCGCGGTTGCACCCGGATCTTGCAGTCTCCTTGCCCCCGTGTGGATCGCTCAGCGGTTAAACTTCAGTGTTACTGACGGAGGCGCTCCGTGCCGGGAGTGGGTGCCGTTTGACCATGAGCGATCGGCTCGCCATTCTCGTCGACCGAGACAAACACGATGCGTTCAAGTCGCAACACCGCATCACCAGTTATCGCGTTCTCCACATCGCAGCTCAGCACGATCGAGGTGGTGCCAAAACGAGCAATCGAGAACTCAAGTTCGAGCAAATCACCGCGCTCGGCTCGAGCCATAAAATTCACTTCTGAGATGAACCTCGTAACAATCTGCTTGGTGCCAAGCTGCGCCATCGCGATGATCGCGGCATCCTCGTCGATCCAGGCGAGCAAGCGACCGCCAAAGAGTGAACCGTGCTGATTGAGATCTTCCGGCTTCACCCATTTACGCACGATGTGTCGGTATTCGGCCATAGGGTCAGCCTAGCCGCTGCCCGATCCACACCGCCGTGGGTTCTACTCTTCTGATTCCTTCGCCGGGGTACTCTCGGTATCCGCATGCTTCCCGCGTGAGGTATCAGCATTCGGCGAGCCTGCGACACTATCCGGATCCGTCTTGGTGGTGTGCGTCGCGGGCCCGAGATGCGAGGCGCCACCCTCATCAACCCAACCATCACCTGGCGTGTGTGCCGGATCCGACTCATGATCGTGCTGGCTCTTCTTCACATCGTTCGACATTTCCGCACTCCCTTCGAACACACCTATTGCTTCACACGATACGCCTCAACCGGATCTTCAGCCAGGGTGCACATAGGATGGGCGACATGAAGCGCATCCTCACCTACGGCACCTTTGATCTCCTCCACTGGGGCCACATTCGGTTGCTCAAGCGCGCGAAGAGTCTCGGCGACTACCTGGTGGTCGCGGCCTCCACCGAAGAATTCAACGCGGGCAAGGGAAAAAAGACGTATCACGACTTCGAAACACGCAAGAATATGCTCGAAGCCGTGCGCTACGTTGACCTCGTGATTCCTGAGGAGTCGTGGGATCAGAAGATCAACGATGTCAGGAAGTACGAGATTGACACGGTTGTCATGGGCGGAGACTGGGAAGGCGACCCGCGTTTCGAGATCCTCACCGAGTACTGCGATGTCGTCTACCTCGACCGCACCGAGGGTGTTTCGACCACCAAGATCAAGCGTGACCTCGGAGTGAATTCCTAGACTGCTCCTGGCTCTCAGCCGCTCCTTGCCAAATCGGCGCTAAGAAGTCAGCTGTTTGATCGATCTTAAGCTGACTTCTCTGCGCCGATCTTGCGAGGTTGATGGCTAGCAGCCGGACTACAACCTCACAGCACCTTCGAGAGGAACGCCTTCGTGCGCTCGCGCTGCGGGTTCGAGAGCACCTCGACAGGGTCACCCGACTCGACAACAACCCCGCCATCCATAAATACGAGCTCGTCGGCGACCTCGCGCGCGAACCCCATCTCGTGAGTCACCACGATCATCGTCATGCCACTCTCGGCAAGCCCCTTCATCACGTCGAGCACCTCGCCGACAAGCTCTGGGTCGAGCGCGCTCGTCGGCTCATCAAAGAGCATGAGCTTCGGTTCCATCGCGAGCGCCCTGGCGATTGCCACGCGCTGCTGCTGCCCGCCCGAAAGATGCGCAGGGTAGTAATCATGCCGGTCGGCAAGTCCCACCCTCGCGAGTAGCTCCATCGCCCGGGTCTGCAAGGCTGCTTTCGACCCCTTCTTCAGGAGCGTCGGCGCCATCATCACATTCTCAAGCGCAGTTCTGTGAGGGAAGAGGTTAAACCGCTGAAACACCATGCCGATGTCACGGCGCTGCTTCGCCGCCTCCTTCGGATGCATCTCATAGATCTTGTCACCGCTCTGGCGATACCCCACAAGCTCACCGTCAACCCAGAGCCTGCCGGCATTGATCGTTTCGAGATGATTGATGCAGCGCAAGAATGTCGACTTGCCTGAGCCTGAGGGCCCGACAAGGCAGAGCACCTCGCCGCGCTTCACCTCCAACGAGATCGACTTGAGCACTTCGTTCGAGCCAAACGATTTCGAGACCGCTTCGGCCTTCACCATTGGAATTTGTTCGTCGCTCATGCTCCGCCACCTCCCGGTCGGTTGTGTGGGGGCACGATAGTCTTGCCTCCGGCCTTGTTCGGATATGTCGGATGCGCCTCGCCGACGACAGTGACAGTCGATGTTTCGATCGTTGGCTTCATCACGTCAGGCCGCTGGGACACGCCCTTGGCGAAGTGCTTCTCGAGATAGTACTGGCCGACCATGAGGATCGAAGTCACCGTCAAATACCAGATCGACGCGACAATCAGCATCGGTACCGGCTGGTAGGTCACAGCCGAAATATCTCGGGCCCGACCATACAGGTCAAGTGTGAACGGCACGGCCGTCACCAGCGAGGTCGTCTTCAGCATCGAAATAACCTCATTGCCGGTCGGCGGAATGATCACACGCATCGCCTGCGGCAGGATCACGCGGGTCATCGTGTGCCACCAGCCGAGTCCGAGCGCGATCGCCGCCTCGTCCTGGCCCTTGTCGACGGCGAGTAGACCCGCACGCACAATCTCGGCCATGTACGCAGCCTCATTGAGCGCAAGACCAATGACCGCAAGTGTGAAGTAGGTGAACAGATCTTTCGTGCTAATCGAGACGAGCGCCTCTGTGAAAGGAATACCCAGTTCAATGGTCTTATAGATCGTGGGGATCAATCCCCAGAAGACAAGCTGCACGTACACCGGGGTGCCACGGAACAGCCAGAGGAACACCCACGCCACCGCCGCGACGACCGGGTTCGGCGACAGCCGCATCACTGCCATAGTGACACCGAGAATGATCGCGATGATCATCGAGTAGACGGTGAGTTGCAGCGTGTACCACGCACCCGTGACTATGCGCTCGTCGAAGAGATACTGTCCGACAACGCCCCAGTTGTACACGGGCCGATTGAACGCGGCGTCGTAGATGAAGAGGCCCGCGAGGATGATGAGCACGACGGCGAACACGGTACGTCCGTTGTGTCGTAGGCGGATCGCCTGAATTGCCTCGGGCTCGGCGTGACCGGCGGCCTCAGCGCCCCCGGATCCCCCGCTCCCGTACTGATTGTCTGTCATGGGAATCTCTTCCTATTTCTCACTGTTCATCGTGCAGCCCCGCTGGGCTGTGAGAGAGCACGCGGCTTGACCGGAGCGGGCACGAACACCCGCACCGGTCAAGCCACACACCTGGCTGGGTTAGTTCTGGCCAGCGTTGATTGTTGCGGTGTCGAGTGCACCCGACTCAATACCAGCCCTGGTCAAGATGTCGACGTAGGTGCCGTCATCCATGAGCGACTGGAGTGCCGCCTGGACCGCCTTGGTCATATCGCTGTCCTTCTGAGTCGCGAAACCGTAGGGAGCCGCGTCGAAGAGGTCGCCGACGAGCTCGAGCTGATCGCTGAGCTGAGTCACTGCGTCACCGGTCACCGGCGAGTCAGCTGAGAACGCATCTGCACGACCGTCAACGACAGCCTGGGTTACCTCAGGCTGACCATCGAAGCGAAGCACCTCGATCTCAGGCTTGCCAGCGTCTTTGCAGGCCTGGTTCTTCGCGGGGAGCTCCTCGGTGTCTTGCACCGTGGTTGCCTGGACCGCGATCGTTAGACCGCATGCGTCATCCGGATCCACATCAGACCCGATCTGGCCGGCCCACTGGCTACCAGCGTTCAGGAAGTTCACGAAGTCAACCGACTTCTGACGCTCAACGGTATCGGTGAACGAGGAGGAACCCATGTTCAGGGCACCCTCCTGAATGCGAGGGATGATGCTATCGAAGCCGAGGATCTCCCACTCAGGCTCGAGACCGAGCTTCGCGGAAACTGCCTCAGCGAGTTCGACTCCCCACCCGGTGGGGTTGCCGTCTGCGTCTTTGTACTCGTTCGGAGGGTACTCGGCATCGGTTCCGATGATGAGCACTCCTGAGTCCTTGACATCCGCCGGGAGGAGCGCAACTGCGGCCTCATCCGGCTGGATCGAAGCCGCCTCGGGCGCATCGTTCGTGCCGCCGCCCTCTGTTTCGGCGTTGTTCACGCAGCCTGTAAGAACGAGCGCTGCAGCAGCAGCGAGCGCGGGAAGCGCGTAGCGAATCTTCATCGATTACTCCTAGGTAAGAGGGTGGTTTACAACATTGAAACCTCGAAGCGAGCGTAACGTGTTCCGAAGTCTCGACAGTAGCCAGAGTATCTACCCGGCTCCATATCACGTCTGGAACGGCGCGATATCGTTGTCGAACTGTGTCTGGAATCTCAGAATCGCCTGGGCCTCCCAGAAGCCGAAATGTAGAAATAACCCCTGACCGAGAGCTAAAATCCCAGGTCAGGGGTTATTTTTGGCGGAGGATAGGGGATTTGAACCCCTGAGGGCGTGAACCCAACACGCGTTCCAGGCGTGCGCCATAGGCCGCTAGGCGAA
>JBEBUJ010000036.1:0-25277 GCA_040393365.1 Leucobacter denitrificans | reverse complement strand
TCGTTCACAATGACCACGTCGTGGTCAACGTGATCGACCATCGCGTGCACGGCGTCGATGAAGTCGCGGCGCTTGATGGCATCGAGCACCCGCTGGTGGTCTCGCTCCATCTCCGCGCTCGTCGCCACATTCGCGAGGCGACCGCGGTGCGGCGGGGTGCGCAGCTGGTCGTTGATGCCTGCGTAGAGCGAGGCGAGGAGACGGTTCTTTGCGGCGTCGAAGATGAGCCGGTGAAAGCGGCTGTCGAACGCACCAGCGCCGGAGTCACCGAGGCTGAGCACCGGACAGCGTGAGCAGCCCACCTCTTCGACGGTCGCGAGCTCGAGCGCCTCGATGTCTTCGTCAGAGCGGTGAAGCGCGGCCTGCTGCGCAGCCTCGACCTCGAGTGCGCGCCGGTAGCTGAGGATCTCTTCGAGCGAGAAGTCGGCAAGAAACTCGTCAAGCAGCGAGCTGGTGGGTGTCGCTGAGCGCACGAATGTGCCGCGGCCGGGGGCAGTTTCGAGCATGCCCATGCTTGCGAGGGAGCGCACGGCTTCGCGCACAGTCGAGCGCCCAACACCCATTTGTTCTGCGAGCTCTGGCTCAATGGGAATACGCTCGCCGAGCGGCCATTCACCTGTCGAAATCTTGCGCCGAAGGTAAGATAGCGCGGCGCGCGCGCGATCAGAACCGGTCGTTGTCGCCATCGATCCACCACCTAAGACTCGTATCCGGGCCGTAAGGCCGATTCGTACAGTATATCTTGGTGCACTTCCGAGAAACTGAGTTCCCCGGTAGCGTAATCGGCATGACGAACCAACCGAGCCGCGGTCTCACAAACCCGTACGAGGGCATGCCCGAGAAGCCCGAGTTCACACTTTCAAGCACCGATATTCTCGACGGCGAACCATTGCCCGCCGAGCAGTACAATCAGTCTGCCGGCGGATCGAATCAGTCACCGCAGCTGTCATGGTCTGGGTTTCCCGAGGAAACGAAGAGCTTTGTCGTCACCTGTTTCGACCCCGATGCTCCCACCGGTTCGGGGTTTTGGCACTGGGCGGTCGCGAACATTCCCGCATCTGTCACCGACCTCCCCGCGAATGCAGGTGCCCATGGGAGCACGCTTCTGCCTGAGGGCGCGATCACGATGCCCAACGAGAATCGTGAGCCGGTCTTCACCGGTGCGGCGCCGCCAGCCGGCACCGGCGTGCACCACTACTGGTTTGTTGTGCACGCATTGAACACCGAGCACATCGACATTGACCCGCAGGCAACCCCGGCAGTACTCGGATTCATGATGCGCGAAGCGGTGCTCGCTCGCGCGATTCTCGTTGCGACCGGCGAGTTTGGCGGCGCCGCATAGCCTCACCCGGTACACGCGGGACGTTTAGCGTGCGTAGGATTGGTGTATTCGTCGAAAGTGAGTACCCCTATGTCGTTTTCGTTCCGCCCGGGGCTGGAGCAGGTTGCCGCATACACCCCAGGTAAACCAGCACCCGTTGGTGTTGACGGTCTGAGCGCAAAGCTCTCATCGAACGAGAACCCGAACGAGCCCTTGCCATCGGTCATCGACGCGATCGTGAAGACATTCCCGCATTCAGTGAACCGCTACCCGAATATGGCGACCCCCGAACTCAGAGAGCGCCTTGCCGCGAGGCTCGGCGTCGACGCTCAAAATATCGTGTTCGGCTCGGGCTCCGTTGAGGTCGCGTCGCAGCTCATTCACGCACTCGCTGGCCCAGGTGACGAGGTGATGTACGCGTGGCGCTCGTTCGAGGCGTATCCGATTCTCGTGCGCGCAGCTGGCGCGGTGCCACTCGAGGTGCCGCTCGACGCAGAATTGCGACACGACCTCGAAGCAATGGCCGACGCGATCACCGAGCGCACAAAGCTTGTGTTCGTGTGCACCCCGAACAATCCCACGGGCGCGACCGTCACGGCCGAGGAACTCGAGCGGTTCATGCAGCGTGTGCCAAAGGGCGTGCTTGTGGTCATCGACGAGGCCTACGTGCATTTCGATGTGGATCCGGAGTCGCCCTCGGGCCTCGACTTTTTTGCGCGGTACGAGAACGTCGCTGTGCTGCACACCTTTTCGAAGGCATACGGACTCGCGGGCCTGCGGGTGGGGTACGCAGTTGCACGTCCAGATGTTGCCGAGGCACTCCGCAAGGTCGCACTGCCGTTTGGTGTCACAGATCTCGCGCAGGCGGCTGCCGTGGCGTCACTCGCGGCCGAGGCCGAATTGCAGGTGCGGATCGACACGATTGTGGAAGAGCGCGGCCGTGTCTACGAGGGCCTGAAGGCTGCAGGGCTTCCGGTATTCCCATCGCAGGCGAACTTCGTGTGGCTTGAGGCGGGAGAGTCGACCGAAGCGGTGAACGAGGTATTTCGTTCACGAGGTGTGTCTGTGCGCGCATTCGCGGGGTCAGGCATTCGCATTTCGATCGGTTCGGCAATCGAGAACGACGCAGTCATTGAAGTTGCGGGCCTTGCCGCTGCGGCACACGTGAACATTCAGACGAACAGGGGACCGCAGTGATCGGTGCAATTGAATTTGGGCTCCTATACGGAATCATGGCCCTGGGGGTGTACCTCACGTTCCGCGTGCTGAACTTTCCAGATCTTACAGTTGACGGCAGCCTGACGACGGGAGCCGCGACTGCGGCCGCGCTGATCCACGCAGGCCAAAACCCGCTGCTCGCAACCGCCGCGGGCTTCGTTACCGGAGCTATCGCGGGAGCGGTGACTGGCATTCTGCACACGAAGGGCAATATCGACGGCCTGCTCGCGGGCATCCTCACGATGATCGCGTTGTGGTCGGTGAACCTGCGCATCATGGGCAAATCGAACTTACCGTTCTTGCGAGAAGACACCCTCATCAGCCCCTTGCGTGAAGCCGGCTGGATGGGCAAGACCTGGTACGTCGTGCTCATATTCCTCGTGCTCGTCTTCGTGATCAAGCTGCTCGTCGACTGGTTCTTGTCGACCGATATTGGCCTCGCGATTCAGGCGACCGGCAACAACGAGCAGATGATCCGCAGCTTCGGAGTGAACACCGACGGCATGAAGATCCTCACCCTCTCGCTCTCAAACGGCCTCGTGGGTCTCGCCGGTGCGCTCATTGCCCAGTACAACGGCGTCGCCGACATCAGCATGGGCATCGGCGTGATCCTTGTCGGTCTCGCATCGGTGATTCTCGGTCAGGCGATCGTGGGGCATCGGTGGATCTGGCTCGCGACGCTCGCCGTCATCGTCGGTTCGGTGCTCTACCGCCTCATCATCTTCGGCGCGCTGCGACTCGGCCTGAACCAGGATGACATGAAGCTCATCACCGCCATTCTCGTAGTCGCAGCCCTGCTGCTTCCGCGCTGGGGGTTCCTCAAACGCGTACCCTCACTGCGGGGTCGTGGTGGCAGGCGCAGGCCATCTGAAGCGGTCGCGCCCGATTCCACACCAGCGGGGCAGGCGGCACCTGCCGAAGCGAAGGGGGCGTAGCCATGCTGAGTATCGACAACATTTCGAAGACCTTTTTCGCGGGAACGATCAATGAGCGCCGCGCACTCGCGAGCGTCAGTCTGAGCCTCAATGAGGGTGACTTTGTGACCGTCATCGGGTCAAACGGTGCGGGAAAGTCCACACTGCTCAACACGGTCTCCGGTCGCTACACGGTCGATTCCGGCAGCATTGCAATTGATGGTGCACCGGTCGCAAAGCTCAAAGAGTTTCAGCGCGCAAGGTACGTAGGTCGCGTGTTTCAGGATCCGATGGCGGGCACCGCCCCAGATCTCACGATCGAACAGAACCTCGCGCTTGCGCTGCAGCGCGGCAAACGCCGGGGCCTCGGCCGCGGCATCACGAAGGCGCGTAAGGAGCGCTTCGCGCATGACCTCAAGTCACTCGAACTCGGACTCGAGCATCGCCTCACCGCCAAGGTGGGTCTGCTCTCGGGTGGTCAGCGCCAGGCACTCTCCCTGCTTATGGCGGGGTTCACGGCGCCGCGCATTCTGCTACTCGATGAGCATACGGCGGCGCTCGATCCGCAGCGTGCGGATCTGGTGACGAACCTCACCGAACGAATCGTCGCCGAAGAAAACCTCACCACCTTGATGGTGACGCACAACATGGAGCAGGCGCTCAAGCTCGGCAACCGCCTCATTATGATGCACGAGGGGCGGATCGTCTTCGAAGCTTCGGCCGAGCAGAAGCAGAATCTCACCGTGCCGCTGCTGCTCGCAGAATTTGCAAAGATCAAGGGTGCGAGCTTCGACGACCGCGCGCTTCTGACGTAGTCACTCCTCACCAGTCTCGTTTGCGTAACTGTTACCGAGGCGTGGCGGGAGCACACATGAACAGTGGGTACGATGCTGGAAACGGCGAATGCCCTCGCCGTTTTCGTCATGCCGCTGCACGGGAGCAGCGGGACTCTCATCGAAGGATTCCACAACTATGCGAATGACCTCGTTCCGCCGCCCAGTCATGGCTGTGGCCGGTCTTGCTGCCGCAGCGCTCGCGCTGACCGCTTGCTCGAGCAGCCCCGCCGCTGAAGATACCGGCTCGGAAGCAGCAGACTCGTACACCATTGGCATCAGCCAGTTTGTGCAGCATCCGGCGCTTGATGCCGCCGCAACCGGCTTTAAGCAGGCGTTTGCCGACGCGGGTATCGAGGTCGAGTGGGACGAGGCGAATGCGAACGGTGACCAGAGCACCGCGGTGTCGATCGGCCAGGATTTCGCGGCCTCGGCACCGGATCTCGTACTCGCGATCGCAACTCCATCGGCACAGACTGCTGCGCAGGCGATCATGGACATTCCGGTGCTCTTCACCGCAGTGACCGACCCCGTCGAGGCTCAGCTCGTCGACTCGAACGAGGCTCCAGGCGGCAACATCACCGGCACGAGCGACGCCGTGCCCGCCGACACGCTTGAAGAGCAGTTCGCGCTGCTCACCGCACTCGTGCCCGACGCCAAGAAGGTCGGCATCGTCTACGCCTCGGGTGAGGTGAACTCGCAGGTGCAGGTCGACGCGGCAACCGAGGTCGCCGAGGGTCTCGGCATCGAGATTGTCACGAAGACCGTGACAACGCAGAACGATATTTCGGCAGCAACCGAGGCACTCGGTGACGTCGACGCAATCTACGTGCCGACCGACAACATGGTCGTCGCGGGCATCGCGTCGCTCGTGCAGGTCGCAGAGACCAAGCAGATCCCGGTGATCGCCGCTGAAGAAGGCACCGTCGAGGGCGGCGCGGTGGCAACGCTCGGTATTGACTACGAGGCGCTCGGCTACCAGACCGGCGAGATGGCGATCAAGGTGCTCGAGGGCGCAGACACCGCAACCATGCCAGTCGAGTTCGCGAACGAGTTCTCGTACGTCGTGAACGAGGGCGCAGCCTCACGCATGGGCGTCACGATTCCGCAGGAGATCCTTGACCAGGCATCGAAGGTCGGCGAGTAAGTCTCACGACTGACTGACGCTTTACGTACGAGAGCCCCGCTTCGCCATCACCTGGCGAGCGGGGCTCTCGCGTGTTCTGACAGAAATCGCCTCCTCCCGCTTTAGAGTGGGGTCATGGCAGATGAACGGGTTGCGAGTGCTGCGTCGGAGCGGGTGAGTCGTTGGAAAGCCGAGGGGGTCACGGGAGGCGGATCCACACGCAAATCGGCCCCCACACTGCTCGGTGACCTCGCGGGAGACCCCGAGCACCTCGATTTCACTAAGCGACTCATTGACGCGCTCTTTGGTAGCACCGACGCGTTCACCGCCGCGATGGATCTGCGCGAGATCTCGCAGCAGGAACTGCCGGATACGATGCAGGCGCGCGATCGCCTGCTGTTGCGGGCGAGTGGTCTTGCGTCACTCGGGCTGCCGTGGATGGTGCGGCCTGCGGCCCGCAAGCGGTTGCTGTCGCGGCTTCCAGATCTTTTTCTGTCGCTCAAGCTTTCGGGCAAGATGCCCGCACTCGCTGAGACGATTCGCAGGCACAGCGACCGCGGCCAAACGGTGCTCACCGCGCTCTATGGCGACCGCGTGCACGGTGCCGCGGGTGGTCAGAGAGAAGTGGATCGGCTCGTAGCGCTTACGAGGATACCTTCGGTCAAGTACCTCGCGTTCGACCCCGCTCGAATTGTGCCAGAGGCGACCGACTGGTCGATCGAGGCCGACCTTGCACTCGCTGCGGAACGGGTGCAGCCGGTGCTCGCGTCTGCTCTTGAACACCGAGTGCGTGTCATCTTCGAACCCCGTGACACGGTCTGGGCGCGGCAGCTTCCCGAGCTGTTCATTCGCTCGCTCGCTGACCCGTCGCTTGATCGGCTCGAGGTTGGGGCGAGTCTGCTCGCTGAACTTCCCGAAAGCCTGGAATCGTACGCGGCGATCCACCGGTTTGCGGGGCGTCGAGTGTCAGACGGTGGATCGCCTGTGGAACTCGTGATGGGTCTCACCGACACGCTTGCGGCGGAGCGCGTGCGAGCGATCCACTCAGGGCTGCCGGTCGCGGTGCTCGAGGACCCGACCGAGCGTTGCGCCCAGCTGCTTCGGATCGCGGAGATCGCGCTGCAGCCGAGCCGGGCCGCGGTGCTCAGGCCAGTTATCGCGACTGAGGATCCGCTGGTCTCCGCAGCGGTCATCGAGATTGCCGAGCAACTCGGGTCGGAGAAGCTCTATGCGCTGCAACTGCGCGGTGGCGTCGCGACCTCCCTCGCAGAGCGCCTCGCGAGCGAGGACAAAGACGCGCTTCCTGAGGTGCGGCTACGCCTGCCGGTGACTGCGCGTGGCGAGTTCGGTGAGGTGATCGACTACCTGTTTAACCGCATCGTCGAAGCCGTGGCGCAGGAGACCTGCGACTTCCCCGCGGCGATACGACTCGCCGAGTCACCGCCACCAACACGCCGCCGGGCGCAGCAGCGGGCTCGCGAGTGGGATCCGACCGAGCGCGACAGTGCGCTGTTTTATCGCGCGCCCGAGGATCCCACCCCGCACGACACCGGGGGGCTTACGGCGGCCGTGCTTGGGCTCACGCGTGCGTCGACCGGAGAGATCTCACTCGAAGAGGTGGTGCCTGCGAGGCAGATTCCGGTTCGTTCGGCCTCTGGGTTCGCCAACGAACCAGAGACCGACGGGTCTCACCCGGCAAACCGCGAATGGGCTCGCGGACTGCTTCGCAACGCAGGTGACATCACCGCCCACGGCGACGGGCTCGACGAAACGATCGCACTGTCGCAAGCTGACCTCGACCCCGATGCGGCGGCCGAAGCGGCCCGCGAAGCCGCAGGCCGGTGGGCGAACCAGCAGCACGAGAACCGCTCGGTGAGATTGCGCCGCGTCGCCCTTGCGACGGCTGCCGCTCGCGACCGCATCATCACAGAACTCGCGGCCGACACGGGCGCCCCGGTTGCTGAGCTCGATGCGGCGGTGAACCACATCATCGATGCCGCACGGTACGCGGGCCAGCTCGCAGATGAACTCAAGGTGGTTCGGGGGGCGGTGTTCGTGCCGGATCGTCTGGTGCTCGTCGTCGCCGACGCGACGGCGCCGCTCGCAACTCAGGCCGCATCGGTGCTCGCAGTGCTCGGAACGGGAGCCGGCGCACTCTGGGCGGTGTCGCCCGGCATGATGCGATCCGCCACCGCCTGTGTTGAGGAGTGGGAGGCCGGGGGCCTCACCCCCGGGGCCGTGCGACTCGTGAGCGTGGCCTCTGAGCACACCTTCTCGGCTCTCGGGGCGAGCACATTTGTGGATCGCGCGATCGCACTCGGAGACCCCGCGCTCGGGCGAGAACTCGCGAAGAGGCGACCCGACCTGCGCGTCGAGGGCCACTTCTCGGCGCGCGGATCAATAGTGGTGACACCGTCTGCCGAGCCTGACCGAGCGGTTGCCGACATCATCGCCTCAGCCTTCCAGGGCACTCAGACCACGCTCAGCCGGGCACGCGCCGTCATACTCGTGTCGAGCCTCGCCCGGTCGCGAGAGTTTCGTGAGGATCTCGCCGATGCGGTTCGCAGCCTTCGCGTCGGTGATTCGGCGCGGCCGGGTGAGGACGATCCGCTGCAGTTCGACATCGGGCCGCTCTCCGCCCCCCCGAGCCCAGCTGCGCTTGCCGCGCTCTCTGAGCTTGGCCCCGGCGAGGAATGGCTCGTTCAGCCCCGGAGGCTCGACGACGAAGGTCGCTTGTGGAGCCCCGGCATTCGCATGGGTGTCGCGCTCGGGTCACCGTTCTGGGACGATGCTCTGGGGCTACCCGTGATCGGTGTAACCTCGGCGCAGATGCTCTCAGAGGCGATTGCGCAACAGAACGTTGTCGGCAGCGGCGCCGTCGCTGGCGTGCAATCCTGGGATGAGCAGGAAGTGCTCGCCTGGCTCAGCAGCATCGAGGCCGGGTCATTGTCGGTGAATCGGCCGACGAGCGGTGCGCGCATCGAGCGTCAACCGAGCGGCGGATGGAACGAGGCCGTCATGGGGCTGCCCGGCCTCATCGGCGGCCCGCACTGGTTACTCGCACAGGGGTCATGGAAGCTCCGAGCGGGAAAGCGCAGCGAGACCCTGCACCTGCGCGGGCTGACTCCCGAGGTCGTGCTGCTCATCGAATCGGTGCAACCCGACCTCAGTTACGAAGCCTTCGATGAGGTGCGGCGGGCCGCCCTCGCCGACCAACTCACGTGGCAGACCACACTCGGTACGATCACCGACGAGATCGGGCTCGGCATCGAGCGCAATGTCTTGCGCGTTGAACCGGTGTCGGTACAACTCAGGCTTGCCGAAGACGGCGATCTTGCCTCCCTCGTTCGCGTGCTCGCAGCGGCATTGCTCGTGCGAGCACCGATCACCGTGTCGACAGGAGTCGTGCTACCGCCTGCCTTGGCAGAGGTGCTCGAGTCGCAGGGCGTCGAGGTGTCGCTCGAGCGTGATGAAGATTGGCTTGAGCGTCTCGCGGTTGCGGGCCCGGCCGGCCCAGGTGGATCGGTCGCCGCCCGCGTGCGACTCATCGGCGGTGATCGCGTGCGCGCAGCCGAATGGATGGGCGGACTAGATCGCTCTGCGCTCTGGGCCGAGCCCGTGACAATGGCGGGACCGGTCGAACTGCTCTCGCTGCTCCGCGAGCAGTCGGTATCGGTACGGGCCGAGCGGCACGGACTCGCAGACCACGCTGCCGGGATCGACGAGTTGCTCGATTAGGCCTGCGCCTCACGGCGCATCGGCGTGTGAGGGATCCCGTCTTCGAGGTACTCCGATCCACACGGAACGAAGCCGAAGCGACCGTACCAGCCGGTGAGATGCGACTGCGCCTCGAGTATCAGGGGGCAGTGCCCGTATTCGGCGACGACTGACTCGATGAGTGCGCCAGCGAGCGACTTTCCCCGGTGGGCTTGCGCCGTTGCGACGCGCCCGATGGCGAGAAGACTCGGTTCGCGGTCACCCTCGTCGAGCACGCGGAGGGTCGCAGCGACGGCGCCGTCTGGGGCGGCGATCCAGTACTGCGTCGTCGACGGCGCGGCGTCGCGCCCGTCGAGATCGAGGTACACGCAGTCCTGCTCGACGACGAATACTTCCTGGCGAAGTTTGCAGATGTCGTGAAATGTGCGGATCGGCAGAGCGTCAAGGCCCTGAGCAGAATGCAGGGTGTAACCGGGGGCGAGAGGCGTCATGTTTCGATCTTGGCACGGGTGCAACCGTGACACGGTATCTCGGCAACTTTCGATTTCCTAAATCCGGGATTCACACGGTAATGTTGTTCCCTGGTCGTATTCGTACGATCACGGCGGGTTGCCCGAGCGGCCAAAGGGAGCTGACTGTAAATCAGCCGCGTAAGCTTCGCGTGTTCGAATCACGCACCCGCCACCAGCAGAAAAGCCCCTGACCCGGTATTCGTACCGAGGTCAGGGGCTTTTGGATTCGCGTCACTTCTGTAGAGATATTTGCCGCATCGACGAAACGTGTAAGAACTTCTGCCGTTTCTTCTACGTTTCTGTGTGGGTGCGAGTTACAGCAGGCGTTCGGGACGGTACGCCGGGAGCGGCATAGTCTCCTCGATGCGAGAGTCAATCATCGGCTCGTGTGCCAGAGGTGTCTGCACGGGGGGAGTGTTTGCGTCGAGCCCGTTCCACGCGATGCGTCGTTCCTCAATCAACGATTCGAAGGTCAGTTCCTCGCCCATTGGGTGCTCCTTTGCATTGGTCGAGTCTTTAGTATGGCTAGTCTGAGGACTTTCTCAATAGGGCTGGCGCGGAGTATTTGCCACCTGTACACTTCTTGTTTTCTAATGTCGGCGCGAGAGCAGCGAAAGCAGCGAAAACACAGAGCAGTTCGGCGAGAATCCGCGTAGGCTTGCACAATGAGCGAGACACCAGAATTTCAGGTTGGTGACAGCGTGGTTGGCGTCGCGGGAGTCCGTGGCACCATCGCTGACATCAACACCATGTCAAACGGCGAGACGGTCTACGGCATCGTCGACACCACGGGTGCCGTGCGCTACTTCACGGTTGCGGCGCTCAAACAAGTGATCGCCTAATACGCGAGCGACACGCAGCGCGCTCGCCGCGACGCGGTCGGTCTCGCGCAGCATTGTGGGGTCGGTGCCCGGCATCGGGCCAATAATCGTGTCGTGCACAGTGTCATCAACGGGTATGCCAGCGACGTGGATCGCGGGGTCGAGCTCACCGGACTCTCCAATGAGTAACCCTGTGGCCTCGTCGATATCGAAGCTGCGGGAGATGTACGCAGAGTCAGGGTCACCCGTGCGCGACGGCACGGTGAAGGGGCGAGCTCGTCCACTATCCACGAGCTCGCGGGTGAGTGGATCGGTGGTCGCTGAGACGTCCGCCCCGTGCATCCAGGCGTCGATGAGCGCCGGGCCCGAAACTCGGGACCCGGGGACCGAGTGTGACTCCGCGGTGAAGCCCGCGTCGGTGACGGTGACCTGAGCGTTCGGCCCGATAAAACGTACGAGCCCGGCGTCAATGAGCGCGAGCAGTTGCTGGTTTCGAAACGCGGGCGGCCCCGATCCCACCATGCCGCCGATGCGGAACAGTTCGGCGAACCCGGACGCGCGTGATTCCGCGTCGAATCCGCCAAACGTTCCAGTTCGAGAGGTGAAGCCGCGGGCCGAACTGATCGACCACAGCCCGGCCTTGAGGGCGCTGTCTCGGCCTAACGCGCCCTCGGTGAGGTCTTCAGTGACGCGCTCGGCGATCCACCGCTGATACTCGGCGGAGTCTTCGAACGAGCGGTTCGCCGGATCGAGTTCGCGAGCAATCTCAAAGCGGTCGTGGGCGTCGACGAAATACGGCGCAACTGCGCTCTCAAACTCGTGGGCCACTTCGGTCGTGCCGGTTGCGCGGGGGCGGGCGAGGATCTCTTCGAGCTTTGCCTCGAGCGCGCGCACGAGCGCGGAATGATCCACAAGGGCATCGGGCCGTACGCGGCCAAGCGTCTCAGCGTAATCGAACATCGCGTCGGCGATGATGCGCGGCCAGAACTGGCGATCGAAATCGAGTGGCCGCGGCTCGCGAGCCCAGTCGACCGAGCGCAGGTAGCGCTGCTCGGAGCGTGGAGGGAGCGAGCCATACAGCGTCTTTGCCCGGAAGGGGATACCGCGCCGAGACGTAACGTGGAGGCGTGGCTCGTTACCCGACGCTTCGTAGCGCAGGCCGCCAGGGGCGTGCGGATCCACCACAAAGCGACCGCCCCGCTCGGCGGTGAGCAGCGCCATGGTGTCGAAGAACCCCATGCCGAGGCCGCGCACGATCACATCGGCCCCCGCGGGAACCGCGCTGAGGTCTTGGTCGATCGGGCTTGCGGGCCGTATCCACACGAGTTCGGGGTGCTGCTCGAGCTGGTGGGCAAGTCGTGACTCGGGAACCGTGTCGCCGCGCTGCAGCCAGCCGGTTGCGAGGATGACGGAGTGGGCCGCCACCTCGGTGCCGTCGGTGAGTATGATCCGCTCGATATCGCCGTCGCGACGAATCGAGACTGCGCGCGCATTGTGGCGGATCACGGTAACTTCGACAGGCAGTGACGCTACCGCGCGGTCATAGTTCCAACGCAGATACTCGCCGTAGAGGGCGCGGCTCGGGTGCGACTCGGGCACGGTTGCGAGGAGCTCCTCGCGGAAACTTGCCGCGAAACCGGCACGTGCCGGGAACTCGCGATAGGTGGCGCTCCGGGAATCTGGGATCGCCGAGATGCGCTCCTCGAGCACATGGACGTGGGCGCCCGACTCGGCACTCACCAGATCCCAGAGCGCGAGCAAGCTCCACTCGTAGAGGGTCGGGCCCGGATTGATCGGACCGGCGACCGTGCTGCTCGGCTCGGTAAAGAGTGTGACGGCATCAGAAAGTGTGTTCATGCACATTTCGCGGGTTTGATCGGTGGCCCAGACCGCCCCGGCACCCGACTCCTTGTCATCAATGACGTGGATCGTGAGTGGCTGCGATCCCTGCCCAGCGCTCAAATACGCCGAAATTCGTTCGAGCAGTGAGGCCCCTCGGGGGCCTGCGCCAACGATTGCGATGCTGGGCTGCAAATGCGTCATGAGATCCGTTTCGTGAAGTTGTGTTACATCGAGAGTTTCACTTTTCTTATGTCTTCCATAACAATAGCAAGGGGCAAACGTGAACATTCGTTGTCTTACCTACCGTTACGCCGAACGGCGTACATCACAGAACACCGCCACACGGCGTGAACCCGAGGAGAATTCATGAAGAAGCAACGTATCGCCTGGATCGGAGCCATAGCTGCCGTCGCCATAGCGATGACGGGCTGCACCTCGGGTGCAAACGGAACGGGTGAGGACGGTGCCGAGACTGCAGGTGGCACGCTTACCTACCTGGAGCCGCAGACCTGGAACACGCTGTACCCACCGGAGGCAGGGTTTTACCCGAATGCGGGCGTTGTGAATCAGATCACCGACCGCCTGCTCTACCAGAACCCCGAGACGCTCGAGCTCGAGCCGTGGATTGCGGAAGAGCTTCCCGAGGTGAACGATGACGCAACCGAGTACACCTTTACGCTGCGCGAGGGCGTCACGTACTCTGACGGAACCCCGCTCGACGCTGAGAACGTCGTCAAGAACTTCGACCTGTATGGGCTCGGAGACGCGGACCGCGCACTCACCGTGTCTGAAGCGATCAATAACTACGACCACGGTGAGGTGATCGACGATCACACCGTGAAGTTCGTGTTCTCTGCACCATCACCGGGCTTCGGCCAAGCGGTATCGACGATCAACTCTGGCCTCGTGTCGAACTCGACGCTCGACCGCACGAGCGAGGAGTTCGGTCCGGGCAACGCGACCGAGATCATCGGCAGTGGCCCGTTCGTCGTGACCGAGGAGGAGCTGGGCCAAGAAGTCAGCTTCGAGTCACGAGATGACTACGACTGGGCTCCACCGTCGAGCGAGCACCAAGGGCCTGCGCTGCTCGACGGCCTCAACTACGTCGTAGCGGCCGAAGCAAGCGTTCGCGTCGGCACCGTGGTCGCGGGCCAGGCAGATATCGCCCGTCAGATTCCTGCGCCCGACGAGGCACAGTTCGACGCCGAGGGCTTAAGTATCTATGCCGCGTCGACCAATGGTGTGACGAACTCGCTGAACTTCCGCTTCAACCACCCGTTCCTTTCAGATCTGCGCGTGCGGCAGGCAATCATCGCAGGCATCGACCGCGAGACCATCGTTTCGACGCTCTTCACCGACAGCTACCCGCTGGCGACCGGCATTCTTGCGAAGACCGCCCTCGGCTACACCGACACTTCAGAGTTCTACACGTACGATCCAGAGCGCGCGGCAGAGCTGCTCGACGAGGCGGGCTGGGCCCTCGGGGCCGACGGCATTCGCGAGAAAGACGGCCAGAAGCTCGAGCTCACTTTCAACGAGGCACTTCCGCAGCCGCGCTCGCGCGACATCGTCACGCTGATCCAGGAGCAGCTCGGCGAGCTCGGCATCGGGGTCTCGCTGTTCTCGGGTGACCAGGCGGCCCAGAACACTGCTCGTGCAGACCAGAACACGATTCAGGTGTACCACTCGATGGTTGGACGCTCGGACTTCGACGTACTCAAGTCGCAGCTGTCGGCTGAGAACCGCAACACGCTGCTCAACGGTGCGGCCGATGGCACGATCCACGACCAGAAGCTCGACGATCTACTCTCGAAGATAGCGTCGGTTCCTACGGTCGAAGAGCGGGCCGCAGCGTCGGCAGAGGCGCAGCAGTGGGTCGCTGAGAACGCGTACGTACTGCCACTCTTCGAAGAACCCCAGGTCTTCGGCCTCACCGACAAAGTGCAGGGGTTCAAGACCGAGTCGATCGGTCGTCCATCCTTCTACGCGGTGAGCCTGAATAAGTGACCGGTACCGAACTCTTGCGGCGCGTGGGCCAGGCCATCCTGGTCCTCGCGCTCGCATACACCGTTGCCTTTGTGCTCTTGAACGCACTCCCCGGAGATGCGGTTCTTGCGCGCTACGGCAACCCAGACCTTGGGCTCACCCCGGAGCAGCTCGACGCGATTCGTGCTTCCTACGGTGCGGATCGCCCCATTATCGCGCGCTACTTCGACTCGCTCTGGGGGTTCTTGCGCGGGGATCTCGGGTTCTCGGTGCACAACGGCACGCCGGTCGCAGAGTTACTCGCCGAAGCACTGCCGCGCACACTCGTGCTCGCGATCATTGCAATCATCGCCGCGATTTTCCTCGCGGTCGTGATCGCATTCACCGCGAGCTACGGCAAGGGCGCGTGGTTGCGCACCATCTTCCGCAACCTGCCGCCGCTGTTCGTGTCGCTTCCCGTGTTCTGGATAGGCATCGTGTTCATCCAGATATTCTCATTTCGGTTGGGGCTCATTCCCGCCATCGGCGCGGGGCCCGTGCAAGAACTCATCTTGCCGGTTGCGACGCTCGCAATTCCCATCGCGGCGCCGCTCGCGCAGGTGCTGCTGCGAAGCATCGACGAGGTGAGCGAGCAGGCATTCGTGAAGGTCGTGCGGGCGCGCGGCGCGAGCACCTCGTGGCTGCTCTGGCGAAACGTCGCACCGAACGCGCTGCTTCCCGCGCTCACCATGGCGGGATTGCTTTTCGGTGAGCTCGTCGGCGGTGCGATTGTCACCGAAACTGTGTTTGGCTTAAACGGAATCGGTAGCCTCACTGCTCAGGCGGTCTCGCAGCGCGATACCGCGGTGTTGCTCGCGGTGGTCGTCATCGCAGCGATCGTGTTTGTCACGATCAATCTCTTGGTGGATCTGCTCTACCCCGTGCTCGACGCCAGGCTTCGTCGCAGCCACCGCGTCAAAAACCGCAGGGCAGGGGACGAAGCCGCTGAAGACCGATCCACTCCCACCCCAGCCACGTCAGGAGAACCGCAATGAGCGTGCGCGAGAAACTCACGCTCGACGTGCAGACGCCACTGGCTGCGCCGCGGCGTGGCCGCGGGCAGCGATCCACCTACCTGAGCGTCGGCTTCATTCTGCCCGCGATCGTGCTGCTTGTTGCGCTCGCCTGGGCGGTCGCCCCGGGCCTCTTTGTCTCGGTCGGACCGACGGAGACTGTGGGCCCCGCGCTGCAATCGCCAAGTGGCTCCCACTGGTTCGGTACCGACGCCACGGGGCGCGACCTCTACTCACGGGTCGTGTATGGGGCCTCGCAATCGATCACTGCGTCACTTATCGCGGTCGCCGTGGGGCTCGTGGTTGGCTCACTCATCGGGATCACCGCTGGTGCTGTGGGCGGCAAGCTCGACGAGCTGCTCATGCGCCTCATCGATGTGCTGCTCGCGATTCCCACACTGCTGCTCTCGCTCAGTGTGGTCATTCTGCTCGGCTTCGGCACCGGAAATGCCGCGATCGCGGTCGGTGTTACATCGGTGGCCGTGTTCGCTCGGCTTTCACGTTCACAGGTGGTGAGCGTTCGCACGAGCGAGTACATCGAGGCGGCCTACGGGTCTGGCGGCACGTTCTTCAGTGTGCTCGGCCGCCACATTCTTCCAAACTCCCTCACCCCGGTGATCGCGCTCGCGGCGCTGCAGCTCGGGTCGGCGATCTTGCAGATCTCCACCCTCGGGTTCCTGGGCTACGGCGCACCGCCGCCCACACCCGAGTGGGGGCTGCTCATCGCCGAGGGGCGTAACTACGTTGCGACCGCGTGGTGGCTCACGGTGCTCCCCGGTCTTGTCGTGGTGCTCGTGGTGCTCGCAAGTAACCGCTTGAGCACACTCATCGGCCAAGGAGGGAAGGCATGAGCTCACGAGATTCTGCGCTGCCACTACTGCGCATCTCTGATCTGGCAGTGCAATACAGCACCAGCCGCGGACCGGTGGAGGCGGTGCGCGGCGTGAGCTTTGATGTCGAGGCTGGGCAAACGACGGCGCTCGTTGGTGAATCGGGCTCGGGAAAGAGCACAGTTGCGCAGTCGATTATCGGCCTGCTCGCTGGGAACGGTCGCATCTCGCGGGGCAGCATCACACTCAACGAGCGCCGGTATGGCCCGACCGAACTCGTCGGCCTCCCGGAGCGTCGGTGGCGCGGCCTTCGCGGACGATGCGTCGCGCTCATTCCCCAGGATCCCGGCAACTCGTTGAACCCCGTCGCTACGATCGGGTCGAGTGTGGCGGAGGCACTGAGGATCCACGGAGAAAAAGACCGCACCAAGGTTCGCCAGCGAGTGCACGAACTGCTCGATCATGTAGGCATCGATGATCCCGTGCGCCGCGCGAAGCAGTACCCGCACGAGTTCTCGGGCGGTATGCGCCAGCGGGTGCTCATCGCGGCGGCAATTGCGTTGAACCCCGAACTCGTCATTGCCGACGAGCCGACGAGTGCGCTTGATGTGACCGTACAGCGCACCGTGCTCGATCTCATTGATGAGCTGCGTGAAGAGACCGGCACCGGCGTGCTGTTCATCACGCACGACCTCGCGGTCGCAGCCGAGCGTGCACAGAACGTCGTCGTCATGCGCGGCGGTGAGGTGCAGGAGCAGGGCCCGAGCGAACGTGTGCTGCAATCACCTGAGTCGGAGTACACCAGGCAGCTCATTGCCGACGCCCCCGCGTTCGGTGCGCCGGTCATCGGCGAGAGTATTCGTGTTGCGGATCGCCTAACGGTCACCGACGAAGAGGGGTACGTGTCGCGCGTGCCGGTTGCCCAGGCCGCAGAGACGCTCGTCACCGTGAGCGGACTCCGACAGGAGTTCGGGTCGAAGGGTGACCCCTTTGTCGCCGTCGACGACGTGTCGTTCACTGTCGCCCGCGGCACGACGCACGCCCTTGTCGGCGAATCTGGGTCGGGCAAGACCACCACCGGACGCGCGGTCGCCGGGTTCGCGAAGCCAACCTCGGGAAGCATCACGCTCGCAGGCGCCGACGGTGCTTCTCTCGAAGTTACCTCGCTTGCTGGTTCAGCGCTGCGCGAGTACCGGCAGACCACCCAGCTCGTCTACCAAAACCCGTACGGCTCGCTTGACCCCAAGCGCACGATCGGGCAGACGCTTGCTGAGCCCTTACGTAACTTCAAGATTGGGTCGAAGGCGGATCGGGGCGCGCGCGTCGCGCACGCCTTAGAGCTCGTCGCCCTCCCCGCCGAGTTCGCACACCGTCGCCCCCGAGAGCTGTCGGGCGGACAGCGGCAGCGGGCCGCGATCGCGCGCGCACTCATCTTGGAGCCAGACCTCGTGGTGCTCGACGAAGCCGTCTCGGCGCTCGATGTCACCGTTCAGGCCCAAATCCTGCGGCTGCTCGCGAGCCTGCAGCAAGAGCTTGGCCTGAGCTACGTGTTCATCTCGCATGACCTCGCCGTTGTGCGCCAGATCGCAGATACTGTCTCAGTGCTGCAGCGCGGCAAACAGGTCGAACACGGCGACACCGAAGAAGTGTTCAGCAACGCGAAGCATCCCTACACCAGGCAACTCATCGAGGCGATCCCCGGGCGCGCGCCCGTGTGGATGATCTAACCACCCGAAGGACACACCATGACCACCAGCGCTACCACCACCATCGCCGATGTGATTGATGCTCTCACCGGCATCAATCCCGGCGATCCACTCGACGCCGCTCGCGCTCGCCGGAGTGATGCGCGCGAGCACGCGCAGGGGAGCTTTGAGGCACTGTTTCTTCCGGTTGATGTAAGCGACGTGAGTTTGCCAGAGCGCGCAGCGGTTGCGCTGTTTGTCGCACGGCTTCACGGAAACGTCGCAGCTGTTGAGTTCTACGGTGCGCTCTTGCGCGAGACTGGTGGCGGGACAGGGCTGGAGCCGCTCATTGTTGCCGAGGCCGAACGCGCATCTGGGCAGGGCCCATATGGGGCTTTTAAGGCCGAGAACGCAGCCGAGAGTGTCGAGGGGCCGGTGTACCGCGTCGACTCGATTGCGGCAGCTGCAACGCTTGGCGATCGGCTCTCTGCGGCGCTCGAGCACGCACATCTGCTCGTGCTGCACCCGCGTGATGCGGCCCGCGAACACCTTGGTGCGCTGCTCGATGCGGGATGGAGCAGCACCGGCATCGTGACGCTTTCGCAGCTTGTCTCGTTCCTTTCTTTTCAGCTGCGCGTTGCGCACGGGCTTTTGGCGATACGCGAGGCTGCTGGGGAGCAGGCTGCTTCGACCGCTGGTCTAGCTGAGCTCGCTGCTCGCGTGGCTGAGGCCGCTCGCGGGCGCGTCGGCGATGCGTCGGTTACCGCCGCCAGTGAGTCGTTGCCCGTTGCGCCTCGTGTCACAGAACCGCCGCGTTTCACCCAGGACTCGCTTGGATGGAGGCCCTGGCTCGAGCCGCTGCCGAAAGCGGAGTTCACAGACCGTCACCACGAGGGCCTCGTGAAGCCCGAACGAATCAACATGCCGTACTTCAGGCTGCTCGCCCGCGATCCCGAGGCGCTGCGCGAGCGCACCCTCACCGACCTCGATATCTTCTTCAACACCGACGCGGGATTGCCGCGCGCCGAGCGGGAGTTCGCCGCGGCCGCAGCATCGCGCGAGAACGGGTGTGTGTACTGCGCCTCGGTGCATTCGCGGGCGGCGAGCGAGCAGGGGTTGCCTTTTGACACCGTTCAGCGCCTGCTCGATGAGGGTGTGACGGTGCGGCTCGATCCGCGTCTTAACGCGATCGTCGACGCGACCGTCGCGCTCACCCAGACGCCGCCGCGCTTCGGCACTGCCGAGGTCACCGCGCTTCGTGAGGTTGGGCTTGAGGAACTCGAATTGCTTGACATCGTGCAGGCCGGGTCATTCTTCAACTGGGCGAACCGCCTCATGCTTTCGATTGGGGAGCCCTCGGTGTAGAAGTATCCGCGCGGATTCACCTCAGCCAGGCGGCGTAGGCTAGTGGGGTGCTTCGTTTCTTTCGCGTGATCGCCCCCGCCGCGCTACTCGCTGCCACACTTGCGGCAGTGTTTTGGGGCCTCGCGATCGGCGGTGCGGCAGACGAACGCCTCATCCTCGACCCGGGCGACATCGTTCGTTACGGGCTGCCGCTGTCGCGCACACTCGTGAACGTGTCGATCGCCGGCGTCATCGGCTCCGTGGTTATGGCAGTGTGGGCACTCGCAACAGATCGCGACGAGTACCGCATCGCGATGGATCTCGCGGCAGCATCGGCTGCCGCGCTTACGGTGGCGTCGGCAGCCACGATCATCTTCACCTACATCGATGTTTCGAACCTCGCGTTTTCGCCTGACGCCTCGTTTGGGGCGGGGCTCGCCCAGTTCGTCACCGAGATCGAGCTTGGTCAGCTTTGGCTTTGGGAGTTACTCCTCGGTGCCCTGGTCACAGTGCTCGCGTTTGCAATCCGCGGTCGGCGATCCACACTCATCGTGCTCATAGGCGCGCTGCTGACAACCCTCCCGCTCGCCCAGCAGGGCCACGCTGCGGGAGCAGCCGGGCACAGCCAAGCCGTGAACTCCCTGCTCGTGCACCTCGTCGGGGCCGCAGTGTGGCTCGGCGGACTTTTCACCCTCGTCTTCCTCGCAAAGGCGGTCTCGCGCGACCGTCTTGCGTTGCTCGTCGCAAGATATTCGACACTCGCCCTGCTCGCCTTTATCGGCGTGGCGGCGTCTGGCATTGTGAGCGCCTGGCTGCGCATCGGCTCGTGGGGTGACCTCTTCGGCACCGGGTACGGCCAACTTGTCGTGCTCAAGGCGATCGCCCTCATCGTGCTCGGCGCATTCGGCGCGGTGCAGCGGCAGTTGCTCATTCCGCGCATCGCGACGAGCGCCCGTGGCGGGTGGATCTTTGCCTGGCTCGTCACAGCCGAACTCGCCGTAATGGGCATCGCGAGCGGCATCGCCGGAGCTCTCGGTCGAACCGCAACGCCCGTGCCACAGGAGTCGGCTCAGGACCTCGCGGGATCCACACCTGCTGAGTTCTTAACCGGCGACCCGCTGCCGCCAGAACTTACCGTCTCGAGCTACTTCACCGAGTGGAAGTTCGACCTTGCGTGGGGTCTCGTCTGCTTCTTCGGCATCGCGTTCTACTTGGCGGGCGTGATCCGCCTCGCCCGCCGCGGCGATCGCTGGCACGTGGGCCGCACGATCGCCTGGCTTATCGGCATGCTCATGCTCTTCTACACGAGTAACGGGCCGTTCAACGCCTACGAGCAGTATCTGTTCAGCGTGCACATGCTCGGGCACATGATGTACATGATGCTCATTCCGCTTATTCTCGTGCTCGGCGCCCCAGTTACACTCGCTCTGCGCGCTACCGCGAAGCGCACCGATGGTTCGTGGGGCGGGCGAGAGTGGATCATGTGGATGGTGCAGACCCCGTGGTCGAAGTTCATCACGCATCCGGTGATCGCCGCGGTCATCTTTGTCGGCGGCCTGTGGGTCTTCTACTTCACCCCGATCTTCCGGTGGGCAATGTCGGAGCACCTCGGGCACCAGTGGATGATCATCCACTTCCTCATTTCGGGCTACCTCTTCAGTCTCACGATGATCGGCATCGATCCGATCCCGAAGCGTTTCCCGCACCCGTTTAGGCTTGTGATTCTCTTTGCGACTATGGCCTCGCACGCCTTCTTTGGCGTCACCGTGATGACTGGCGACGCGCTGCTGCTCTCAGACTGGTTTGGAGCGATGGGGCGTGATTGGGGGCCCGATCCGCTCGCTGACCAGAAAACCGGTGGCGGTATCACCTGGGGCATTGGCGAGCTGCCGACGCTCGCGCTTGCGCTCGTGGTCGCCGTGCAGTGGGCTCGCAGCGACACGAAAGAACAGAAGCGCAAAGACCGCGCGGCGGATCGCTCGGGCGAAGCAGAGCTCAAGGCCTACAACGAGATGCTCGCAAAACAGGCCGAGCGCGACGCGAAGGTCGGGCCGCGGCGGTAGGCGTGCGTCGATTAGGACGGGAGTTTCACACCTATCCGATACGCAGCATCGTTCATAGCGGGAAGCCAGTTTTGCAGGGTCGCTTGACTCACACGAAAGGTCGGGCCAGCGACACTGAGTGCCGCGACGACCGTCTCTGCACTGTTTCTCACCGGCACTGAGATTGCTCGAACGTGATGATCGAACTCCTCTTCGACCATCGCCCACTGCTGATCCTTGACTTTCTCAACCTCAGCCAAGAGTGCCTCTTTGGTGATGATGGTGTTTGGTGTCCAGGGCTGGAACTCAATACGATCAACGATCTCGCTCCGCGCCTCGGGATCAAGAGAGGAGAGCAAGATCTTGCCAGATGAGGTGGCATATAGCGGCTCGCGGTGTCCAATAGAACCGCGAATGGTAACCGACTGATCGCTACCTATCTTCTCGACGAACATCGAGTGCTCCTCTGCGAGAATCGCGAGCTGCACAGTTTCACCGGTGTATTCCGAGAGTTCTTTCATCACCGGCCGCGCGACCTGTGAAATGGTCTGCACGCTGCGCACCCTGTTCGCAAGCTCAAATATCTTGATGCCGAGCGTGTACAGTTTCGTTGCCCTGTTGAACTCGATGAAACCAGCGTTCACTGAAATATTCAGGAGGCGATGAGTCGTACTCGTGGGAAGATTTACCTCTTTTACAACGTCTGAGAGCGCCAGTCCGTCGGGATGGTTTCCTAACGCGAGAAGTATGTCAAACCCCCTCTCGAGCATCCCCCGCGCGTCTTCACGTGTCATATCTGCAGTACTCCTCTTCGCCGATTACCTCAGAGTCTATGTGAACGTAATGTTCGCACTATCCGAATGCGGGTGCAATCGAGAAATCTGGAGTGCGCTTCTCTAGGAATGCGCGCGCTCCCTCGGCTGCTTCTTCCGTGCCGTAGTACAACTGACAGCTATCGTCAGCGAGTTGCGCGATACCTGCGAGACCGTCTTCTCCAGCGTTGACACTCGACTTGAGTAGTCGGAGCGCAGCGGGCGACATGAGAATGAGTTCACGCGCCCAAGAAAGACCGACCTTGAAGAGCTCATGTGATGGCACAACCGCGTTAACGAGACCCCAGTCGAGCGCCTGTTGCGCGGTGTACTGACGACAGAAGAACCAGATCTCCTTCGCCCGCTTGTGCCCGATCTGTTTCGCGAGAAGGTTGATGCCGTAACCGCCGTCGAAACTCCCGACACGAGGACCTACCTGTCCAAACTTCGAGTGCTCTGCTGCAATCGAGATGTCACATACCTGGTGCAGTACCTGGCCGCCGCCGATTGCGAAACCTGAGACAAGCGCGATGACGGGTTTCTCAATACGGCGGATCGCAACCTGCACGTCTGACACGCTTGCTGGTGCGATTGAAAGGCCTGCCCCGAAGCCCTTCTCCTCTTCACCCTCACGAACAGAAAGGTCGGCTCCCGCACAGAACGCTTTGTCGCCTCTACCGGTGAGGAGCACCACTCGCACCGACTTATCGTGGCGGGCCACCGTGATCGCGTGATACATTTCTGCGCTCGTGAGTGGCCTGAATGCATTGCGCTTCTCCGGGCGTTCAATTGTGATGAGCGCTACGCCCTCATCATTGACGGCGTAGCTGATGTCGGTGTAACCATCTTTGACGGTCCAAGTGTTGTCGAGTTCGTGAGTCATGAAATGCCCTTTCATAATTCCATTTAATGGAAATACTTTCTAACTGATGATATTGATGGTTGCATTTCTTGTCTAGGTGTTGAATACTTTGTTCAAGTATTCCATGAAGCGGTATTTATTACTGCACAATGAAAAGATGAGCCCACGAAGAAGTAGGGAGACATGAATGAAGCGGATCGGGATTGACGCGGGTGGCACCTTCACTGACGCAGTCTTTTGGGATGAGGACACAGGGCTTATCAGCAGCGCGAAAGTGTCGTCCCGCAAGCACGACCCGTCAGGCGCCGTGGTCGCGGCAGCAGATCGAGTCGTTGAGAACTCCGGCAACGTTGCTCTCGACGATCTGCGAGATCTGGTGCACGGCACCACGATAGGTACGAACGTCACGCTCGAACGCAATGGCCCGCGAACTGCCGTACTCACCACCGAAGGCTTTCGTGATGTGCTCGAGATCGCTCGCCTCACCAGGGCACCCGAGGCGCTTTACGATCTTCTGTCGCCCGGACCAGCTCCCATCGTGGAACGAAAGGACCGGTTCGAGGCCGCAGAAAGAATGGGCCGGGACGGAGCTCCTGAAGTCGCGCTCAACGAGACTCAGGTGCGTGAGGCAGCTCGCACGATGTCGGCTCGCGGTATTCAGAGCGTGGCTGTCACCTTCTTGTATTCCTACCTCAATGCTGTGCACGAGCAGCGGGCTGCAGAGATCATCAGAGAAGAAGCGCCTGAGATCAAGGTGTCGCTTTCCAGCGAGATTCTTCCCCAGTCGCGTGAGTTTGAACGAACGTCGACCACTGCTCTCAATGCATACCTCGCGCCGGTTTGTGGCCCATACCTCGAAGAGCTCTCAGATCGGGTGCAAGAGTGGAACGAGGGTCTGAAAACCTGGATCATGCAGTCGAATGGCGGTGTCACCTCCACCAGGCGAGCCGCAGATCAGCCTGTGAACCTGCTGCTCTCAGGCCCGAGTGGTGGTGTAGTCGCAGGTCGGTGGATTTCAGAGCAGACAGGTATCCCCGACACCATCACTGTCGACATGGGCGGCACAAGCTTCGACGTTGCCCTACTGGCGGGTTCGACGATTCCACTCACCACCGCTCGTGAAGTCATGGAAATGCCCGTGCGGGTGCCTACCGTTGACATCGAGACGATCGGAACAGGCGGCGGTAGCATTGCGCACGTTGATAGTGGTGGACAGTTCCTCGTAGGACCCCGAAGCGCGGGAGCATTCCCCGGCCCCGTCTGCTACGGTCGCGGCGGCGAGGAGCCGACGGTGACTGACGCGAATGCGGTTCTTGGAATTCTTGCCGATGGCGCACGCCTTGGCGATGATGTCGTCGTGAATCGTCAGCTCGCGGTTGAGGCATGTGAGCGCCTGGGGGCGAAGCTCGGGCTCGATGCGATCGAGACAGCTCTCGGTATTCGTCGAATCAGCAATGTTTCAATGGCGGGTGCAGTACGCGCAATCTCTGTCGGCCGCGGGTACGATCCACGAAATTTCGCACTGAACGCATTCGGTGGGGCTGGTCCGATGCACGCGGCGGATATTGCGATGGAATTGTCGATCCCGACCGTCATAGTGCCGCCAGTTGCAGGCTGCTTGTCGGCGGTGGGACTCGTTGTGTCTGACGTGCTCCACAACCACTCCGCAAGTTTCCAAGCACGGCTCAATGACGACATCTATAGCGGAATTCGACGGGTTCTTACCGAGCTCAGTGAAGAGGCGTATCGAGAACTCACTGAGGAGAACGTGCCGGCGGATCGCCAGTCCGTGCACCTTGCCCTGGATCTCAACTACTTCGGTCAGAACACCCCGATCACCGTCGATGTCGACGATCGTTTCGACGATCAGTGGATCAATCGCGTCGCAGAGAAATTCCACGCCGCGCACGAACGCACGAATGGTTTCCGAGTCGACTCCGAGCCGATTGATATCGTTGCGGCTCGGGTCAGCGGCGCAGGCTCAATCACCAAAACCGATCTCAAACCCGCCGAGCTCGTCAACACGCCACCACAGCCGGAGGGGACGAGGCCACTCGTAGTGTCGAAGCACGAAACCATTCAGGTACCACTCTTTAATCGTGCACGGCTCCTGCCCGGCCAAGTCATTGAAGGTGCCGCAATCATCGAATCGAGCGACACCACCTTCGTGACGCCAGCGGGATCGACGACCCGCGTCGATGGCTACGGAAATCTACTTCTCGACCTCACAGGAGCGAACGCATGACTTTGATGATGACGCCGACTGCTACAGAACTTGATCCGATCGCACTTTCGGTGATGGACGCAGGGTTACGAACCGCAGTTGCAGAGATGAAATCAGTGGTTCTCCGCACCGCGTA
>JBEBUJ010000035.1:0-25448 GCA_040393365.1 Leucobacter denitrificans | reverse complement strand
ATGTCCCCCTATTTTTGCCTAATAAGGGGAACTTGCGCTCACTCGGCGCGAGTGGAACTCCCCGCACCAATCCTGGGTTCAGGTGCCTGGCGTAGGCTAATACCCATGGATGCCGGTGCTGACAGACCTAGCCAGACTTTGCTCAGCGACCCCCTGCGGGCCGCCTTCGATACCGTGCGGCGCATGGTAAACGAGGGAGGATGCGCCTGGCACGGTGTGCAAACACACGAGAGTCTCACGAAGTACCTCGTCGAGGAAACCTCCGAACTCATCGACGCAATCGAGCGCGAACTCCCGGCAGACGAGGTGCGCGGCGAACTCGGCGATGTGCTCTACCAAGTGCTGTTTCATGCAGCCATCGCCGAGCGCGACGGAGAAGGCTACGACCTCGACTCGATAGCCACTCACCTGAACGAGAAGCTCATCGCGAGGCATCCTCACGTCTTCGGTGACCGCGGGTACATGAGTGTCGAGGAACTGCACGAGGAGTGGGAACGACTCAAGGAAGACGCCGCGGGGGAGAGTCGCGGATCTCGCGGTCCGCTCGACGGGATCCCCGATGGCATGCCAGCGCTCGCCCGGGCAGCGAAGGTTATTGAGCGACTCAAGCGGGCGAAGCTCGTGCACCCAACTGCGGGTGAACGCACGCCAGACGATCCACTTGCCGCGGCGATTGGCCCGCGCGAAACCGCGATGGCGGAAGTGGGTATTGGTGACGCGATGATCGCGCTCGTGTTGCGTGCGAACGCCGCGGGGGTGGATCCAGAACGGGCACTGCGTCTCGCGACGAATCGCCTGAGCGAGCGAGTCATCGCGAACGAGAACGGCGATTGAACTACGGGATCAGTCCGAATCCTCGTGCTGCGGCCACGGCAGCATGCCTGGTAGATGCCTCAAGTTTCGCCATCGCTGTCTTGAGGTAACTCTTCACGGTGCTCTCGGTGATTCCGAGCGAGTGCCCGATTTCAGCATTCGTGGCGCCGAGCGCAGCTTGCGAGAGCACATCGGTTTCGCGAGGGGTGAGCTTGACGTCAGTGCTCGGCGGCGCGACGTGACCGATATTCGCGAGTCGCTGTTCGAGCGCCATAAGACGTTCGCGAGTCTCGCGGTCGGTGGTGCCCGCGACTATTCGCCGAAGCTCCGCATGGCTGCTGCGAAGCTCTTCAAGCACTGATCCCGGAAGGCTCGCGAGCGGCTGTGTGACGGGTGCATGCGTGGCGAGGCCGCGATCCTCGAGCAATCGAATCTCGGTTGCGAGGTTATGGGCGACTCCGGCCGCGGCTCGCATGAACGTTCCGTCGGGCGGGGACTCGCCGCGGGTCCCTCCATACAGCACAGCTCGCGTTTGACCGTCGACGAGTACAGGGACAGCGACGAGCATGACGATGCCCTCAGCACCGATCTCTGTGTCGTAGTCGTGACTGATCTTCTGCGATGAAATATAGTCGGGCGTGAACCTCGGCCGGTGCTCGATCATCGCTCGGCCACCGAGGCCGCGAGTGTTCTCCACTCGAAGCCCTTGCAGACTCGGGCCCTGGTTACCGCTCATAGCGGTAACAGTGGTGATGCCCTCGGACTCATACCCGCCGAATGCGAGCGCAAACTTGGTGGCACGCGCGAACTCGTCAACGGCATCTTCAAGGAGCCGTTGAAATTCAGGCGTGGAGCGCGGCAGCAACATCAGTACCAACTTTCGGGGGTATTCAATACCTATCACGATTCTCCAGAACGTGAACATCGCAGCACTGCGGGCGATGGCGAGAGCGTGGCTTTCTACATGGAAGAATGGAACCCATGGCCTCTCCTGTGAATCCGCCGCGCGGCATGCGTGATTTTCTTCCTGCAGACAAGGCTCGACGTGAGCAGGCGCTCGGAATTATCCGTGGCGTCTATCGCTCGCACGGGTTTGACGAGATCGAAACACCCGTAGTCGAAGAGCACGGACGTCTGCACTCGGGACTCGGCGGAGACAACGAGAAGCTCAGCTTCTCGATCTTGAAACGCGGGATCAAGCCAGAGGTGCTTGAGGCGGCGGCAGCGGCAGGTGACCCCGAGCAACTCGCAGATCTCGGGCTACGGTTTGATCTCACGGTGCCACTCGCACGCTACTACGCTACACACCGGGCAGAGCTGCCTCCGGTGTTTCGCGCGATTCAGATTGCGCCTGTGTGGCGTGCCGAGCGCCCGCAGAAAGGCCGATACCGGCAGTTCGTGCAGGCCGATATCGATATCATCGGAGAAGCGGGCGTACTCGCCGAGGTCGAGCTGATTACGGCTACCTCGCAAGCGCTCGCAGAATTGGGTCTGTCTGGTTGCGTGATCCGCGTGAACGATCGCCGCATTCTTTTCGGCCTGCTCGATGACATAGGCCTCGACACTCAGCACCATGACAGGGCGCTCATTACGATCGACAAGCTCGACAAGATCGGTGTCGACGGAGTCACCGCGGAGCTCGCAGAAACTGACCCCCAGGCTGCGGAAAAGCTTCGCACCGTGCTTGAGGGTGTCGCGCCTGCGCTCGCCGCAGGCATCCCGGTGTCTCGTGAGGCGATCGAAACTGCGCTGCCTGCGCTCGCAGCAAATGAGGGGATCGAAAACCTCTCGACACTCGGCGCCGCGTTGCAGGGCGGGCTGCCGGAGGGCGTCGAGATCCACTTCGACCCAACGCTCGTGCGCGGCATGGGCTACTACACCGGCACAATCTTCGAGATTGCGCACCCGGGTTCGGGGAGCTCGGTGGGCGGGGGCGGTCGTTACGACGGCATGATCGGGCGGTTCCTCGGGCAAGACGTGCCAGCCGTTGGGTTCTCGATTGGGTTTGAGCGCGTGGTGGATCTCATAGCGCTCGACACCACATCTGGCCCGGAAGCTGTTGTGCTCGTGACCGACACAGACACCCCGCTCGATAGCCTTATGGCGATCAAGCGCGAACTGGTCGCACAGGGCAAGCGAGTGCGCGTTGAGAAGCGTCAGAAGAATATGAAGACGCTTCTCGCCCGCGTCGCCGCAGAGGGGTTCACAGCGTTTGCAAGTGTAGGCGCGGGTGACAGTGCGGCGTCGCTCAGCTGGCGTGAGCTCGCCGACTAGAGTTACTCACGTACGGCGTTACCAAAACCGGAAGCCCGTAAACTAAAATCCGGCGCGAAACACGCGCCTCAGGATTGCAACCACAAGGAGCACACTGTGGCATTTATCGATGCGGTAATCGCACGCGAGATTCTTGATTCGCGCGGCAACCCGACCGTCGAGGTCGAGATTGGTCTCACCGATGACTCCGTGGGGCGCGCTGCAGTGCCCTCGGGTGCCTCGACCGGCGCGTTCGAAGCGTACGAACTGCGTGACGGCGATAAGGATCGCTATCTCGGAAAGGGTGTCACGAAGGCTGTCGACGCCGTGTTCGACGAGCTTGCACCTGCAATCGAGGGTCTTGCTGCCGACGACCAGCGCATCATTGATTCCGTGCTCAAAGAGGTCGACGGTACTGAGAATAAGCAGCGCGTGGGTGCGAACTCGATTCTCGGTGTGAGCCTCGCAGTCGCGCACGCGGCGGCAGCCTCAGCAGAACTGCCGCTGTACCGCTACCTTGGGGGACCGAACGCGAGTACCCTGCCCGTGCCACTCATGAACATCATCAACGGTGGCGCTCATGCTGACACTGGCGTCGACATTCAAGAGTTCATGGCTGTGCCACTCGGCGCAGAATCCTTCTCAGAGGGGCTTCGGTGGGGCGTCGAGGTTTACCACGCGCTCAAGGCACTGCTGAACGAACAGAATCTCTCGACCGGTCTTGGCGATGAGGGCGGATTCGCCCCAGATCTGCCACACAACGCAGCTGCTCTCGATCTCATCGTCGAAGCAATCAAGCGTGCGGGCTTTGAACCGGGGCGCGACGTTGCTGTTGCACTCGACGTCGCATCGTCAGAGTTCTACGAGAACGGTGTCTACAAGTTCGAAGGGCAGGATCGCACTGCCGCTGAGATGAGCGCGTATTACGCCGAGCTCCTCGAAAAGTATCCGCTCGTCTCGATTGAGGATCCACTCGACGAGAGCGACTGGGAGGGCTGGAAGCTGCTCACCGACCAGATCGGTGAGCGCGTGCAGCTCGTTGGCGATGACCTGTTTGTGACGAACCCCGAGCGTCTCGGGGAGGGGATCGAAAAGGGTGTTGCGAACTCGATTCTCGTGAAGGTCAACCAGATTGGCACGCTCACGGAGACGTTTGACGCCGTGCAGCTCGCTCAGCGTTCAGGGTACACCGCGGTCATGTCGCACCGTTCTGGTGAGACTGAAGACGTGACCATCGCCGACCTCGCTGTTGCGACGGATTGTGGTCAGATCAAGACCGGCGCGCCCGCGCGTTCAGACCGTGTCGCAAAGTACAACCAACTGCTTCGTATTGAAGAGGAACTCGGTTCAGCGGCACAGTACGCTGGCCGCGCAGCGTTCCCGCGTTTTCAGGCGTAGCAACCAAGGCTGAACGGAAGCGATCACGGTGAAGCGCTGGAAGGATGACCTCGCGGCCTGGGCCCAGAGTTTGCGGTTCAGCGGCTTCACCGTGATCGTAGTCGTGTCAGTGATCGGAGGGGCCCTGATCCTCAGCCCCAATATCTCGACGTTCGTGCAGCAACGACGCGAGATCTCGCAGCTGCGCGAAAGCGTGAGACAGCACCGTGAAGCGGTCGAAGCGATCGACGCGGAGCGTGCGCAGTGGCGCGATCCCGCTTATGTTCGCGCCCAGGCTCGTGATCGCCTCTCGTATGTGCTGCCTGGGGAGACGCAACTCAGCATCATTGCTGACGTCGTGCTTCCAGCCGAATCCGATGAGGAAACGCGTGCTGACCTTACCCAGGTCGAACGGAACTGGGCGAAAGATCTTGCGACCTCAGTGATCGCCGCGGGCAGCGCTGTTCCCGACATTTCATCCGAAGACGAAGCCGCAAGGAGCGACGAGTGAGCCGTCCACCATTTAACGAACCAACTGCTGCAGATATTGAGACGGTGAGTGAGCAGATAGGTCGGGAGGCGCGCGGTGTCGTTGGCATTGCCGCACGAGACTCGCAGGGCGCGCCCGCTGTGGTTGCGACCTCGCCGAGGCTCCCTGATGGATCGCCATTCCCCACCTTCTATTATTTGTGCCACCCCGAAGCGGTCGCCGCCGCGTCCCGTCTTGAGGCCGCCGGCGTCATGAACGAGTACAACGAGATGCTCGCCGAAGATGAAGACCTGCGTGCTGCGTACGCTCGCGCGCATGCGCAGTACATTGCGGATCGGGAGGTGGTCGGAGACGTGCCTGAGCTCGCAGGGATTAGCGCCGGTGGCATGCCGACCCGAGTCAAGTGTTTGCACGCGCTTATCGGCCATGCGCTTGCGGCCGGACCGGGAGTCAACCCGATTGGTGATCTAGCCATCGAGCGGTCGGACCTGAAGATATAGGGTCAAATTTTCTGCGTGAGAATTGGCGATTTTACGAATCTTCGTTGATTTACTAGCGGGGAGTCACCGATTATGCTGACACACTGCTAATTTGCAGATAGAGTTAACGGGTTGGGTGAATTCTGCCCATCTGGACTCCCGTGTGTGCTCGGGAGCGTCTATAGACATCGCATAGTTATGCGTGCATCGATCATCAAGGAGATCGCTTCGTGGCGAAGAAGATTCTGATTGTCGGCGGAGGATACGCTGGCTTCTACACCGCATGGAAATTGGAAAAGCTTCTCCGTGCGGGTGAGGCTGAGGTCACCATTGTCGATCCGCTGCCATACCTGGCCTACCTTCCGTTCCTGCCCGAGGTTGCCGCCGGTTCTGTAGAGCCGCGTCATGCGGTCGTTGCTCGTCGTCGCCACCTGAAGAACACCGCGAACGTAGCCGGCAAGGTCACCGGAATTTCGCACGCGACGAAGACCGCGACGATTACCCCGAGCGTCGGTGAGCCGTACGAGTTCGAGTACGATCAGATCGTCATCACGACCGGTTCAGTGTCACGTACATTCCCGATCCCGGGCATTGCGGATCTCGCCATTGGCATGAAGACCATCGAAGAGGCCGTCGCGGTTCGCGACCGCCTGGTCGGGAACTTCGAACGCGCAGCTCTGTTGCCGAAGGGCTCAGCCGAGCGCGCGCGCCTGCTCACCATCACCGTTGTCGGCGGTGGTTTTGCGGGGATTGAGACCATCGCTGAACTGCGTTCGTTTGCAACCTCGCTGCTGCGCCGCTACCCAGAAATCACCTTCGACGAGACAGTCTTCCACCTCGTCGAGGCGATGGGACGCATTATGCCGGAAGTCACCGAAGCGCTCGCTGATTGGGTGGTGAAGGATCAGACCCGTCGTGGTGTGAACATCCACCTCGATACGCAGCTACAGTCCGCAGTCGACGGCAATATCGAACTGTCGACCGGCGAGAAGTACGAGTCCGACCTCATCGTGTGGACCGCTGGCGTCATGCCACGTCCATTCCTGCGTGGCACCGATCTTCCGATCGGACCGCGTGGCCACGTCGTCGGCACGCCGTCGCTTCGCGTTGCCACCGAAGAAGGCGAGATCGTCGAGGGCGCGTGGACCGCTGGTGACACTTCGCAGGTTCCTGATATCTCATCGACCCCTGGCCCCGGCGGCTTCTGCGTGCCGAACGCGCAGCACGCGGTTCGTCAGGGACGCCTGCTCGCAAAGAACATTGTCGCCACTCTCCGCGGAGAAGGCGTCATTGAGTACAACCACAAGAATGCCGGTGCGGTTGCGGGACTCGGTGTGAACACAGGTGTGTTCCGCTCAGGTAACTTCGCAATGAAGGGATACCTCGCCTGGCTCGCTCACCGTTTCTACCACGGACTCGCCATTCCGACCTGGGAGCGCAAGTGGCGTGTGTTCGGAGGTTGGATGGGTCACTTCTTCCTCGGACGTGACATCGTGAACATTGAGGCGGTTACCGAGCCTCGCGCGATCTTCGAAGAGTTTGCTTCGCGGCCGAAGCCTGCTGCAGAGTAGCCTGCCGCTGAACAATCAACGCAAGAACCGCGGATGAGCCTCAGGTCGTCCGCGGTTTTTGCGCTTCTGCTTGGTGACACTACACCTTCGGAATACAGTGTCGAGCTCGCCTATGCCTCAGGCGCGTGCTTTGACAAGAACTCGTACATGGAAGAGTCTTCTACGCCGGGAAAGGTGCCGGTCGGCAGAGGTGAGAGCACGTGAGCGTGCATTCGAGCACTCGGCCAGGCCTTCCCTTCCCACCGCTCGCGAAGCGACTGCGGTGGGGTGCGGCAACATAACGGGTCTGGGCAGGTGGACTGTTTGCGCACCTGGGTGTCGCGGCCGCGGAACCAGCGAGCGTCGTCAAACGGCACGCCACAGGAGATCGAGAAGGCCTGCTGCTCGGCCTCTCCGGTTTGTACACTCGTCCAAAACGTGCCGGCGGGGGTATCGGTGTACTGGTAGAACTCACTCGTGCGGTTCGTGCGGTGGAAGGCAGTGCGACCGCCCCACTTTGCGCACAGAAGCTCACCTTCGATCGCGCCTGCGTCGTCGACGAGGTAGGGGAGTCCGTCATTCTCATATCCGCGCACGAGCACGCCAGCGCCGTCAGTTCGGTAGTGGTGCACTCTGAGGTCGAGGTGGCGTGTGGCGAGATTTGTGAACCGGTGCGCTGCCGCCTCATGCGTGACCCCGAACGCATCTCGAAAATCCTCGATCGCGAGATTCTTATTTCGTTTGGCTTGCTGAAGGTATTCGACCGCCTTCGCCTCGGGGAGCAGACAGGCCGAGGCGAAGTAGTTGATCTGTAGCCGCTGCTCGAGAAATTCGAGGTAATTTTGCGGCTCAGCGTGCCCGAGCACCCGGTGGGCCATCGCCTGGAGTGCAAGAGAGCGGAGTCCATGACCCCCCGGAATGGAGGTGGGTGGGAGATAGATCCGGCCGTTCTCGAGATCGGTGATACTTCGAGTGTTCGGAGGAAGGTCATCAACGAAGATGAGAGTAAACCCGAGCAGCTCGGCGAGCATGGCAACCTCGCGGTGCGTGACCGCCCCGACTGTGTGACCGATGCGCCGCATGAGATCAGACGCGATCACCTCGATATCTGGCAGGTAGTTATCGCGTTGCTGCATTTGTAGGCGGATCTTGGTATTCCCACGGCGGGCTTCCTCCGAGGTGGTTGCCGCCGCTCGAGTGCGGCGGGCAATCTCGCGGTGTAAGCCGACGATCGCTTCAAGCGCTTCATCGCTGAGCGTGCGCGGTGTGCGGATGCGGGGGAGCCCAACCTGGTCGTACCATGGTGTGCTCTGCGCACGTTCGAGCTCGATCTCAAGCTCACTCCGCTCGTCCGGGGCCTCAGGAGTCAGAAGTTCTGCCGGATCCACATCGAGTTCGCGTGCGATTGCCTGGATGAGCGTGAGTTTCGGTTCGCGCTTTCCGTTCTCGACGAGCGACAATTGACTCGCAACGACACCGGTCCGGCTTCCGAGCTGCTCGAGAGTGAGACCTGCGGCATTGCGAAAGTGTCGAAGACGCTTGCCAATCACCAGGCGGTCGATTGCAGCGGCTGAAATTGATGGTGTGATCTCGCGCTCCATAAATTGACTATATGTCAAAAAGCTGAAAAATTTACAGTGAGATTGGTAAACGGAGTGTGAATTCGGGGCCCAGAATGGTAATACCGGCCTAGTTCTTACACCCGCAAGGAGAATCGAACGGTAATGAGCAACGCAACTCTCGCTTCAGTCACCGATCTCGTTAACGAGACTGCAACTACGACGAATCCAGAAGTTTTGCAGTGGGTGGCCGAAGTCGCGGCACTCACCAAGCCAGACGCCGTGCTCTGGTGCGATGGATCGCAAGATGAATGGAACCGAATCACCAGTGAGATGGTTGAAGCGGGAACACTGATCCAGCTCGACAAGAATCTTCGGCCCGGAAGCTTCCTTGCACGCTCGAACCCGTCTGACGTCGCACGAGTCGAAGACCGCACCTTCATTTGCTCAGCGACCAAGGAAGAAGCTGGCCCCACGAACAATTGGGTTGACCCGGCCGAAATGAAAGAGACCCTGAACCCGCTATTTGACGGGTCAATGCGCGGACGCACAATGTACGTCGTTCCGTTCTCGATGGGTCCCGTAGGCGGCGCCATCACGCAGCTCGGCATCGAGATTACCGACTCGCCATACGCGGTGCTGAACATGCGCATCATGACTCGCATGGGACAGCAGGCACTCGACGGCATTACGCCCGGAAGCGAATGGGTGCGCACCGTGCACTCTGTGGGGGCGCCACTCGAGCCAGGTGAGGCCGATGTTGAATGGCCATGCAACGATGTGAAGTACATTACGCACTTCCCCGAGACGCTTGAGGTCTGGTCGTACGGCTCGGGATACGGCGGCAACGCGCTGCTGTCGAAGAAGTGCTTTGCGCTCCGCATCGCTTCGGTTATGGGCCGCAACGAGGGCTGGCTTGCGGAGCACATGCTGCTCCTCAAACTGACGAACACCGATACGAACAAGACGTACCACATCTCAGCGGCGTTCCCGTCAGCCTGTGGCAAGACCAACCTCGCAATGCTTCAGCCCACCATTCCTGGCTGGAAGGTCGAGACCATTGGCGACGACATCGCATGGCTTCGCCCGGGCCCAGACGGTCGTCTCTACGCGATCAACCCCGAAGCTGGTTTCTTCGGTGTCGCTCCAGGCACGGGAGAGTCGACGAACCCGGTTGCGATGGACACGCTGTGGGGCAATACGATCTTCACGAACGTCGCGCTGACCGACGATGGCGATGTGTGGTGGGAGGGCAAGACCGACGAGGTTCCCGATCACCTCATCGACTGGCAGGGCAACGACTGGACTCCGGATTCCGGTCGCAACGCTGCGCATCCGAACTCCCGCTTCACGGTGCCGATTCAGCAGACACCGACGCTCGCTCAAGACTGGTACGAGCAAGATGGGGTGCCGCTCGACGCAATTCTCTTTGGCGGTCGGCGTGCAACGAACATTCCACTCGTGGCACAGTCGCGCTCATGGGAGCACGGCGTCTTCATGGGAGCGACGATCTCCTCTGAGAAGACTGCTGCACAGGAGGGCACTGTTGGCGAGCTGCGCCGCGATCCCTTCGCCATGCTTCCGTTCTGCGGATACAACATGGCTGACTACTGGGGCCACTGGCTCGAACTTGGTAAGTCACTCGGCGAGAACGCGCCGCAGGTATTCCAGGTCAACTGGTTCCGCAAGGGTGCTGACGGGCGTTTCCTCTGGCCTGGGTTCGGCGACAACTCGCGCGTGATTGACTGGGTTATCCGCCGTGTTGAGGGTGACGTGTCTGGTCGCGAAACCGCGGTGGGTACGCTTCCGGCCGATGGCGAGCTGAACCTCACCGGCATCGAAGAGGTCGAAGCTGAGCTCGACGAAATCTTCGCAATCGATCCCGCATCATGGCTCGAAGAAGCGCAGCTCACTGAAGAATACTTCGCCCAGTTTGGCGATCGTCTTCCTGAGGCGCTTCGCGCAGAACTCGAGGGGCTGCGTAGCCGCCTGCGCGGCTAGCTCTCAGAGAGATTTTCGTGGCAGTGCCCCGGTCAATTCGGCCGGGGCACTGTTGTATCTCTAAGCTAGGAACTGAAGAATTCTCCCCCCATAGCCCAACTGGCAGAGGCAGTCGACTTAAAATCGATACAGTCAGGGTTCGAATCCCTGTGGGGGGACGGAAAACGACGAAGCATCGCTTCGGCGTCCGGTCCCGTGGCGCCCACGGCGCCAGCCCACGGAGCGATAGCGCGGGGTAGGGACGGAAAACGACGAAGCATCGCTTCGGCGTCCGGTCCCGTGGCGCCCACGGCGCCAGCCCACGGAGCGATAGCGCGGGGTAGGGACGGAAAACGACGAAGCATCGCTTCGGCGTCCGGCCCCGTGGCGCCCGCGGCGCCAGGATGGGAACCAACCCAAATCGGAGTGGAAGATTGCGATTACGATCCACACCTTAAAGGCAATCTTTGACTCGGATCTCGCACTAGGCTGACACCATGGCGTTCGCAAAAGCACTGTTGATTATTCTCTTGCTGCTTGCGGCCGCAGTCGGCATTTACATGCGGGTGCGCGCATGGGTGCGAAAGCGAAGGGGCGGTGGTCGCCGGTGACGTTAAACCTTGCAGACCAGAACCTCATTGTTGCCGCTCGTGCGAAGCCCTGGTTGAGCCCCAACGACTATTGGCCGTCCATGTCTCAAGCGACCGCGCATCACTCTGCGCCAGTCATTGCACTCGGGATGGAGGCGCTGTGCTCGAACGCTCAGGATTTGCTGAGACGAGCAGGAGGTCTCCCAATTCGGGTGGCGTCGAAGTCGATTCGAGTGCGTGCGGTGCTCGATGCTGTTCTCGCACTTCCCGGCTTTCACGGGGTGCTCGCGTATTCGCTCGCCGAAGCAGTGTGGCTGAGCGACACGATCGACGACATCGTGGTTGCGTACCCGTCGGTGGATCGAGCGGCGATCGCCGCCCTCGCAACCGACGAGCGGGTCGCCGAGCGGGTCACGATCATGGTCGACAGTGTGGATCAGCTCGACGTCATTGACTCGGTACTTCCCCCGGCGAAGCGAGCACGGGTTCGGGTGTGCCTAGATTTTGATGCCTCGTGGCGAAGTGGCGTGCTTGGCCATATTGGGGTGCTGCGGAGTCCGATCCACACCCCGTCGACTCTGCGGGAACTCGCCGAGCGCGCTGCGCAACGCCCCGGATTCACTGTGGTTGGTGTGATGTCGTATGAGGCTCAGATCGCCGGGGTGGGCGACAGGCCGGTCGGAAAACCCGCGACCGGACTGCTGATGCGGGCTATTCAAGGCATGAGTGGTGCAGAACTGCGGGAGCGTCGGGCGGAGGCGGTTGCGGCGGTTCGCGAAGTGGCAGACCTCGAATTTGTCAACGGCGGCGGCACCGGTTCAATTGAGCGTACCGTTGCAGAGGGCGCGGTGACCGAGGTTGCGGCCGGCAGTGGACTCTACGGACCGCATTTCTTCGACAATTATCGGCAGTTCACACCTGCGCCCGCGGTGGCCTTTGCTCTCGACGTCGTACGCAAGCCCAGTGCGGGTACTGCGACCTTGCTCGGTGGTGGGTGGATCGCGTCTGGCCCGGCAGGGGAAGACCGGCTGCCGCAGCTCACGTGGCCGACCGGACTCTCCTATGCGCCCCGCGAGGCCGCAGGCGAAGTGCAAACCCCGGTGATCGGGGATGCTGCGAAAGACCTTCGGGTGGGAGATCGGGTGTGGCTGCGTCACACGAAGTCGGGCGAACCTATGGAGCACGCGGATTCGGTGGTGCCGGTCACCGGTGGAGCGGCAGGTGATCCACTCCCCACGTATCGCGGAGAAGGGAAGCACTTCTTATGACCCACACTTGGCGCAACTGGGCCCGATCCGCCGCTTCGCACCCCGCGATCGAGGTGCAGCCCCGCACAGTCGACCAGGTTGTTGCCGCAGTGCAGCGCGCACGAGAGATTGGTCACACCGCCAAGCCCATCGGTGCCTCACACAGCTTCTCAGCGATCGGCGCAACCGACGGGGTGCGGATCGACCTGAGCAGGCTCCGCGGTCTCGTTTCTGCGGATCCCCAGCGCGAACGGGTGACGCTCTGGGGAGGAACCCATCTCTGGGAGATTCCACGCATCCTTGAGCCCCTGGGCCTCGCGCTCGAGAATATGGGCGATATCGATCGTCAAACGATCACCGGGGCGACGCAGACTGGAACGCACGGAACCGGTCTCAGGTTCGGAGGCATTTCGACTCAGATCGTTGGCGCCACAATCGTGACGGGTACAGGTGAGCTGCTGACGGTTTCAGAGACTGAGCATCCGGAGCTGCTTCCGGCAGTCGCACTGGGGCTCGGCGCGATCGGTGTGCTCGTGACGGTGACGCTGCAGTGCGTTCCACGGTTCCTGCTCGACGTGGTCGAGGCTCCAGAGTTATTTGATGAGGTTCGCGAGAGCTTCGTAGAGCGCAGTAGGGCGGCGGATCACTTCGAGTTCTATTGGTTTCCGCACACCGACGGCGCACGTACGAAAACGAACACGCGGATCCCATACGGTGCGCCAGGACAGGACTGTGAGGCGCGGCCGCTCAGTTCGGTCTCTCGTTTTGTCGATGAAGAACTCGCGAACAATGTTGCGCTTGGCGCGCTCCTGAGATTCCAGCGACTCGCTCCGGGATCTACCCCGTCGGTCAACCGCATGATCGAGGGAGTTTCGAGCAGCCGCACGTACTCCGACGACTCCCATCGTGTATTTGTTACGAACCGCCGAGTACGCTTTCGCGAGATGGAGTATTCGGTACCGCTTGAGGCGGTACCCGAGGCGCTCAGCGAGATCCGTTCGATGATTGACCGGAAGGGGCTCAAGATATCGTTTCCGCTTGAGGTGCGTTCGGCTGCAGCTGACACCCTCATGCTCTCCACTGCGCACGCGCGGACGAGCGGATATATTGCAGTGCACAGGTATTGGCGCGACGACCATACGGAGTACTTCAAAGAAGCCGAGTCGATCCTCGCCGCGCACGATGGACGACCCCACTGGGGCAAGATGCACACGCAGACGGCGAGCGAGCTTCGCGCTCGCTACCCGAAATTCGATGAGTTCGTCGCAATACGCGACCGTCTTGATCCCGACCGTGTGTTCGCAAACCCGTATCTTGATCGAGTGCTGGGAACCTTGCCAGACCCCGCGAACCCTCAGCAGCTTTAATCCACGCCACGCTAGGATAGCCACATGTCAACCGGACTCATCATCGCGATTGCCGCCATTGCTCTCATCGTTATCATTGCGGGTTACCTCTGGGCGACCTACAACTCGCTCGTTACGCTTCGCGTGCGAGTAGACGAGGCATGGAGCGACATCACGGTGCAACTCAAGCGCCGCGCCGACCTGATTCCCGCGCTCATCGAGACGGTCAAGGGGTATGCGGCACACGAGAGCAAAGTGTTTGACGAGGTAACAAAGGCTCGTGCTGAAACGATTTCAGCGCAGGGACCGGCAGAGGCATCTCGCGCAGAAAACCACATGCAAGAGGCGCTGAAGAGCATCTTTGCGGTGGCTGAGGCGTACCCCCAGCTCCAGGCGAGCCAAAACTTCCTGCAACTGCAGGGTGAGCTTGTTGACACAGAGAACAAGATTCAGGCGTCGCGCCGTTTCTACAACGGTGGCGTACGTGAGTACAACACGAAGATTCAGGTGTTCCCGAACAACCTCATTGCGGGTTCGTTCGGCTTCACCTCGCGTGAATTCTTCGAGGTCGAAGACGCCGCGGCCATCTCAGAGCCGCCGCGCATTCAGTTCTAATCGGCTGAGCGAGACAGGCAGCGAGCGTGTACAGCGCAGTTCGTCGGAATAAGGTCAACAGCGTCCTCATCATCCTGTCGTTTCTGATTATCGTTGGGGGCCTTGGCTGGCTCGCCTCGGCGATCTATCAGTCGCCGGGAATTGTGATTGCCGTTGTCGTAGTGTCGATCGGGTATGCGTTTTTTCAGTACTTCGCTGCGGGGCGCCAAGCAGTTTCGTTGAGCGGTGGCGTCAAGATAGGACCGACCGATAACCCGCGGCTGTATCGAATCGTTGAGAACCTTTCGATCACTACGGGCACGCCGATGCCCGAGGTGTACATTGTGAACGATCCAGCGCCGAACGCGTTCGCAACCGGCCGTGACCCCGAGCACGCGATAGTTGCAGCAACCACAGGGCTGCTTGAGATCATGACGGACGCCGAGCTCGAAGGAGTCATGGCACACGAGCTCGGACACGTGCGCAACTACGATATCCGCGTGTCGATGATCGTATACGGCCTCACGGTGGCAGTCGGAATGATTGCCGATGTCATGCTGAGGATGGCGTTTTTTGGGCGCAACAACAACGGCAACCCAGTCGTGCTCATCTTCGGACTTGTCGCAATGCTCGTTGCGCCACTCGTTGCGGGTCTCGTGCAACTCGCGGTCTCACGACAGCGCGAGTATCTTGCAGACGCGACTGGCGCACTCACCACGCGCCACCCCGACGCGCTCGCAAGCGCGCTGCACAAGCTTTCTGAGTACGGCAAGCCACTACAGCGCCAGCACTCGAGCACCGCACATTTGTGGATCGCGAACCCGTTGAAGACCGGCGCCATGCAGCGGCTGTTCTCGACGCACCCGCCCACCGCCGAGCGCATTCGCAGACTGCTCGACATGGGCGGGAAGATGTAGGACCCTTCGAGGCAAAATGTAGTCGGCCCGCAATCAGGCGTATGGTAGATGGATAAGCCTTGAGGAGGTTGTCCACCCAGTGTCAGGAACCTTCCGCTCTCTGTCGGTCAGAAACTACCGTCTTTGGTTTTTTGGCGCGTTTATTTCGAACGTCGGAGCGTGGATGCAGTCGACCACGCAGAACTGGGTGGTGCTCACCGAACTCACCGACAATAATGCGTCAGCAGTCGGTGTCACGATGGCCCTGCAATTCGGTCCGCAGTTGTTACTTGTACCGTTCAGCGGTGCTGTCGCCGACCGATTCGACCGTCGCAAGGTTCTCCTCATCACCCAAACGCTCCTGATGCTGTTAGCAGCAGGTCTCGGCACACTGCTCATCGCCGGACACGCTGAACTGTGGCACCTCTATGCGTTTGCCTTAGGGCTTGGCCTCGTGAACGCCTTTGACGCCACCTCCCGGCAGGCATTCGTCTCGAACCTCGTGGGCAACGACGATCTCGCAAACGCCGTCGCGCTGAACTCTGCCTCTTTCAATTCGGCCCGCCTTATCGGGCCCGCGGTTGCCGGTGTGCTCATTGCCGCAATCGGCTCCGGCTGGGTGTTCATTCTGAATGCGGCATCCTTCCTCGCGATGCTCGGCGCGCTCCTGCTCATCAATACTGTGTATGAGCGAAACATGGCGGGGAGGCGAGAATCCCAATTGCGACAGCTGTCTGCCGGGGTGAGGTACGTCAGTGGGAGGCGAGATTTGCTCGTGATCTTTGTCATGGTGTTTCTCGTGGGCGCCTTCAGCATGAATTTTCCGGTGATGTCATCGACCATGGCGGTCGAGTTTGGCCGTGGCGCCGAGGACTACGGTTTGCTTTCATCGATACTCGCCGTCGGTTCGCTTGCAGGTGCCTTGCTCGCCGCGCGTAGGCAGCAGGCGCGAATGCGTGTCGTCATAATCGCCGTCGGTGGTCTAGGCGTAGTGAGTATTATCGGCGCGATCATGCCGACGTTTTGGACGTTTGCGGCGACACTGGTGTTCTTCGGCCTCGCGACCTCGACCATGCTGACGACGGCGAACGGGTTCGTGCAAACGACGTCTGCTCCTGCAGTACGGGGCCGGGTGCTTGCCCTGTATATGGCGATACTTATGGGAGGCACCCCGATCGGTGCTCCACTGGTCGGGGCCGCAGCAGACGCGCTTGGAGCCCGATCCACGTTTGTCATCAGTGGGATCGCAGCGCTCGTCGCGTTCGCAATCGGCGTGAGCTGGTTGCTCATTGCGCGCGAACTGAGAGTTCGATGGAGGAGTGGTCTCCGGGTGACACACATTGGTCGACCACACCTCGACAGTGACCCAGCGAAGCAGGTCGAATCTCTGACTGCGCCGCTCGATGTGCTCGGCAGAGTGGGGCCGGAAGATACTGTTCCAAGAACTGCTGACTCAGCGCCGCAAGAGGGAGGCGCCGCGACCGGGATCATCGAACTCGACCCGGATGCGTTCGGAGATCAGCGAGAGCCACCGAAGTCCTCCGTCTAAGAAGGTATCTGCCGCGGCCGGGGAGTAAGGTTGATGGAGAGCTGCGGGCGCTTCCCGCGATCCACTGAACACCAGGAGCGAGATACTCGTGAACGATTTCATGTCTGCCCAAACCCGTACCGAAACGGATTCAATTGGGAGCCTGGAAATACCTGCATCTGCATATTGGGGCGTGCATACGGCGCGCGCCCACGAAAACTTTCCGATCGCCAGGCGACCGGTCTCGGTGTATCCCGATTTTATTCGTGCGTTTGCATGCGTGAAGCAGGCTGCCGCTCGCGCAAACCTCGAGATCGGGGCGCTCGACGAGCAGCGTGCGACGCTCATTGATCGGGCGTGTGAAGAGATCAAGACGGGCATGCTGCACGACCAGTTTGTCGTTGGTGTTGTGCAAGGCGGTGCGGGCACCTCGACGAACATGAATGCGAACGAGGTCATCACGAACCGTGCGCTCGAGCTCGCCGGACACGAAAAGGGCGACTACTCGTTTATCAACCCGAATGACCACACGAACCGGAGCCAGTCGACGAACGACACCTATCCAACCGCGATCAAGGTTGCTCTCGCGTTCTCGCTCACCACGTTGCTCGAAGAGCTCGAACTGCTTGCTGCGTCGTTCGAGCGAAAGGGTCGCGAGTTTTCCCACATCTTGAAGGTGGGTCGCACACAGCTTCAAGACGCGGTTCCCATGACGCTCGGTCAAGAGTTCAATGCGTTTGCAGTAACGCTGCGCGAAGATGTGGATCGGTTGCGTGACGCGGTTACGCTCCTCGGCGAAGTGAACATGGGTGCGACGGCGATTGGTACCGGTATCAATGCGCCAAAGGGATACAAAGAGACAGTGATTCGCCACCTGCGTGAAATCACTGACCTCAACCTTGTTACGAGCAGCGACCTCGTCGAATCGACGATGGATACGGGCGTCTTCATCACGTTCTCGGGCGCGCTCAAGCGTTCGGCCATGAAGCTATCGAAGATCTCGAACGATCTTCGTTTGCTCTCGTCGGGTCCGCAAGCAGGTATTGGCGAGATCAACCTTCCAGCACGCCAGGCTGGATCGTCGATCATGCCGGGCAAGGTGAACCCAGTGATTCCTGAAGCGGTATCGCAAGTCGCATACTCAGTCGCAGGCGCTGATGTCACCGTCTCGATGGCGGTAGAAGCCGGTCAGTTGCAGCTCAACGCATTCGAGCCGATCATCGCGCACTCGTTGTTCCAGTCAATTCTCTGGCTTGAGCGCGCCTGCCGCACTCTGCGAGTGAACTGCGTCGATGGAATCACCGCGAACGAAGAGCGTCTCGAAGATATGGTCTCGCGTTCGGTAACGGTCATCACAGCGCTGGCGCCGGTCATTGGGTATGCTGCGTCGGCGAAGCTCGCAAAGGAAGCACTTGCAACGAACGCAAAGGTTGCAGATCTTGTCACTTCTCAGGGGCTGCTCGATCACGACGAGCTTGAGCGAATCTTGCAGCCGTCAAAGCTCGCGGGTCTCGCCCCAGAGACCGATGCGATTCCCATTATTGAGGGTGACGCTGAATTTGAGGGTGATCCCGCAGTAGAGGCGCAGTCCTAGGTTTCGTACGCTGCCGCCCACGGCGGCGGCCTACGAAACGCAGTGAGAGGTCAGCGCGCCGATCTTCCCAATGGTGACGGTGACCTCGGTGCCATTTTGAAGATACAGTGGCGGTTTGCGTGACCTTCCCGCTCCGCCCGGAGAACCCGTCGAAATGAGCGTGCCGGGAAGCAGCGTGAGCGATTGCGAGAGAGACGAGATGAGTTGCGCCACCGTGCGGATCATGAACCCGGTCGTTGAGTCCTGTACTCGAAGACCGTTTACATCGGTCGTGATGCTCAGCGCCTGCGGATCTGGAATCTCGTCTGACGTTACGACTACTGGTCCAACGGGGGTAAAGGTGTCGAACGACTTGCAGCGCGACCACTGTGGTTCTTGGAACTGAATGTTTCGCGCGGTGATATCGTTCACCGCGGTGTAACCGAACACATAATCGAGCGCCTCTTCCGGAGTGACATCTTTGGCAGCGCGGCCGATGATTACTCCGAGTTCGCCTTCGTAATCGACTTCTTCGCTAATGGAGGTCGGCAATACCACTGTTCCTCGGTGCCCGTTCAGCGAGTTCGGAAAGAGTGAGAATAGTACGGGACCCGAGTCGTTGTCGAGCGCGAGTTCACTCGCGTGCTCGTCGTAGTTCAGACCGACTGCGAGCACGATCGGGGGGTTCAGCACCGCGGGTGCAAAATGCGCTTCGGCCTCGGCAATTCCCGATCCACCAGGAAGCGCCTCAAGCGCTGACGAGATGCGCGCGAGCGCGTCAGGACCTGAGGCAATGAGCTCTTGCAGCGTCGCAAGATTCTCGCCGAGCTCGCGAATTGCGACGAACTGTTCGCCGTGCTGGACGAACAGTTCTGGAACGGAGGTGTCTTCAGATACAAGATGCGCAAATCTCACGATTCAAGCGTATCGAAAAACGCCAGGTAATCCCTTGTTTATTGGGTCCATGAGCGGAAAGGTTACCTTGGAGGAGTTCCCCTCTCAGCGAACCCTCTGTCTCGGGTGCATTGAATCAGCCAGAATGGGCGCATGACTGAAACACCGCTTACGAAGCCAGAAATTGATGCACCCGAGGGGCCGGCACCTGCAGAACTGCAGATAGTAGACATTGTTCTTGGTGAGGGCGCAGAAGCTGTCGCTTCGTCCACCGTCGATGTGCACTACCTGGGTGTTGACCATGATTCGGGTGAGGAGTTCGACTCATCTTGGAGCCGTGGTGAATCGGTCAACTTTCCGCTTCGCGCACTCATCCCCGGCTGGCAGGTCGGTATCCCCGGCATGAAGGTCGGCGGTCGGCGCAAGCTCATCGTTCCCCCAGCACAGGCCTATGGCACTGCAGGCGGCCACCCACTTTCGGGGAAGAGCCTCATCTTCGTGATTGACCTACTCGGCGTGAGCTGACCCAACCGGGTTTCGCCCCCTAGTTCGCGCCACCGTTGCGCCCGCAGGCGAGGTGCCGCGAGAGACGTGTGCGGCGCACGAGCGCGAGGTGGTAGCGTTCTTCTGTTCAGTAGATTCACAGGAACAGGAGCGTCGTGGCGGAGACCAGGCAGCAGGTAGAAGAAGGTCGGGGAGTTCTCGACCGGTATTTTGAGATCAGCAAGCGCGGCTCGACCGTAGGCACTGAGGTGCGTGGCGGCCTTGTCACGTTTGTCACGATGGCGTACATCGTGATTCTCAATCCGATCATTCTCGCGGGGAAAGAGGATGTTGTCGGCAACATGCTCGATTTCGGGCAGGTAAGTGCGGCAACCGCGCTCGCAGCGGGAGTCATGACGATCCTGTTTGGTATCGTCTCGAGGTTGCCGTTTGCGTTCGCAGCCGGCCTCGGTATCAACGCGTTCCTCGCGTTCTCGGTCGTGCAAGAGGTGACGTGGCCAGAGGCGATGGCGATCGTCATCATCAACGGTGCGTTGATCGTGATTCTCTCGGCTACGGGGCTCAGGCGCATGATCTTCGACGCTGTTCCGGTTCAGCTCAAGCTGGCAATCACCGTGGGCATCGGCTTCTTCATCGCGTTTATCGGGTTCGTCAATTCCGGTTTCGTTGACGCAACAGGACAATCGTCTCCTCCGGTTGGGCTCGGCCCGGCAGGCGTCGGCTTCATCGCCACAGTTCCCACACTGATCTTTGTCATTACCCTCGTACTCACCGGCATCCTCGTAGCGAGGAAGGTAAAGGGCGGGATTCTCATTGGTCTCGTGACCGGCACGATCATTGCGGTAATTGTTGAGGCTATTTGGAAGATCGGACCGAAGTTTGGCGATGATGGATCGCTGAATGCCGGAGGCTGGAGCCTCACTGAGCCTGTGCTCGAGGGCAACCCATTCGCGCTTCCCGACTTGGGCCTCATCGGCCAGGTCAGTTTCGACTTCGGCAAGGTGAGCATTGTCACGCTCGTCATGCTCGTGTTCACGTTGCTCTTCACCAACTTCTTCGATGCGATGGGCACGATGACAGGCCTCTCTCGTGAGGCCGGGCTTGCTGATTCGAAGGGCAACTTCCCGCGAATCAAGTCGGCACTTGTCGTTGAGGGAGTTGGCGCGATCGTCGGTGGAGGCACATCTTCATCATCAAGCACGGTGTTCATTGAGTCGGGCGCTGGCATCGGCGAAGGCGCGCGCACGGGCCTCGCAAATATTGTGACGGGGCTTGTGTTCTTGCTCGCAATGTTCTTTACGCCGTTGACACAGATTGTGCCGACCGAGGTTGCAGCCGCTGCGCTCGTTGTTGTGGGTGCGATGATGATGTCCCAGATCACGAATATCGATCTCGGTGATTTCCGCGTGCTCTTGCCGGTGTTCCTCACCGCCGCGGTGATGCCGCTGAGCTACTCGATCGCGAACGGCATCGGTGCGGGCTTCGTGTCGTGGGTGCTCGTCAATGCGTTCACCGGGCGAGCCAAGCAGGTGCATTGGCTACTGTGGATCGTGTCACTCGGGTTCGTGATCTTCTTTGCCCGCGGACCAATCGAGGCGTTGTTCGCATAGGGAACTTCTTCTACTCATCGAGCGAGCTGTATGCCAGAGAAATCTGCGCGTGCAGCTCGCTCGCTGTATTAGGGGCTGCGGCAATGAGCATTGATGTGCCTGGGCGTTCATCGAGTCCTAGCACGCTCGCACCGGCTTCCCGGGCAATGAGCGCGGCTGCCGCATAGTCCCAGGGCCTCAGTCCGCGTTCGTAGTATGCGTCGATTCTGCCCGCAGCGAGCATGCAGAGGTCTGCTGCCGCCGATCCCATTCGGCGAATGTCACGGACCTGGGGGAGGATCCGCTGAAGGATGTGAGCCTGCTCGGTGCGTCGCTCTGGTGTGTACCCAAAGCCGGTCGCAAGTAGCGTGGTTTCGAGTGGTTGCTCGCGCGGCCCGTGGATCGGCTCGCCGCCCAGGTAGCTTCCACCATGCTCCCAGGCGGTGAAGATCTCGTCAAAGACCGGAAGATACACCGCTCCTGCTATCGCGCGGCGTCCGTCTTCCATTGTGCCTTCCGCTCCGTCTGCCACTGTCGCCGCAACGCTCACACCGTAGAAGGGAAGGTCGTAGAGATAGTTCACGGTGCCGTCAATGGGATCCACCACCCACGTGATGCCGCTCGACCCGACGATGTGCGCACCTTCTTCACCAAGCAGTCCGTCGTCAGGTCGCGCAGTAAGCAATGCGTGCTGGGCGAGGGACTCAGCTCGCTGGTCAGCCCGTGTGACGACATCGGCAAGGCTTGATTTTGTATCAGCAATCTCAACGCCCGACGCCCGTATGCTGCGAATCTCTGTGCCGACCGATCGGGCGATATCGGCAGCGAGATTCGCGAGCATACGGGCGTCGTGACGGTTCGAGGGTTCGGCGGTCATGCCCCGAGCCTACCGGCGACGATTGTGGTTCAACGCGCGCCGCTGAGCACCTTCGTCTCGTTCTCCTCGACTTCGTATGCGTAGGCGTACTCTCCGTGAGCGGCCTCGTCGATTCCGCTCTCTTCAACCTCAACGGGTACACGGAGCCCAGTGAGCAGCTTCACGCCGAGCGCGATGAGGAGCGAGACCACGAAGCTGTAGACGGCGACAGCGACGACCGAGATGGCCTGGACGAAGAGGAGTCCAGCGTCGCCCCCGGTAAAGAGCCCGTCATTAAAGGCAAAGAACCCGAGGTAGAGCGAGCCGATCACACCAGCGACGAGATGGAGTCCTACGACGTCGAGCGAGTCGTCGTAACCGAGGCGGTACTTCCAGTCGATCGCAAACGCGCAAGCGATGCCGGCGATGAGCCCGAGGAGGAGTGCCCAGAGCGGCGACAGGTTCGCCGCGGAGGGCGTGATTGCGACGAGGCCCGCGACGGCTCCGGATGCTGCACCGATGACGCCTGGCTTCTTCCCGCGCAGTGCGTCGACAACGATCCACCCGACAATGCCCGCGGCCGGAGCGGCCAGGGTGTTCACGATGATGAGCCCTGCTTCAGCCGTTTCGGTCGCAAGCCCCGAGTTAAACCCGATCCACCCGAACCAGAGCAGCGCGGCACCGATCGTGACGAGTGGCACACTGTGCGGCCTGTGCGATCCTGGTGCAAACCCGATGCGCTTTCCCGCCACAATCGCAAGCGCGAGCGCTGCCGCACCAGCATTAATGTGGATCACCGTACCTCCCGCGAGGTCGATGACGTCAGGGGTGCCAAGCGTGGTTCCCAAGTTCTGGATCCACCCGCCGCCCCACACCCACGCGGCAACCGGGAAGTACACGAGCGTCGCCCAGATCCCTGAGAACAGCACCCAGGAGCCGAGACCAACCCGGTCGGCAATTGCCCCCGAGATGAGCGCGGTGGTGATCATTGCGAAGACTGCTCCGAATCCCACTCCGATGAAGTCTGCGGGATCGGTGTTCAGCAGCCCGAAATCTTTGAACGGGCTGCCTGCGAATCCACTCTCACCATCAGCAAAGTAGTTCATGCTGTAGCCGAAGAGGATCCACAACACTCCGACGACGCCCATCGCACTCACGCTAAACAGCATCATGTTCACGACCGACTTGACTCTGACGAGTCCGCCGTAGAACAGTGCAAGGCCAGGGGTCATGATAAGCACGAGCGCTGTGCTCGCTAATGTCCAGACGTCTGTGGCTTCCATGGGATTCTCTTTCGCTTTGCTTGACCCAATGACGGGGCCCCGCGTCTCGAGCGTGTGACGCGATGGACCCATCTTGCGTGCACGTCGTTTCTTTCGAGTTTCATCACTGTGGCAACAGCGTCACAATTTCATTTCCATGATGTTTCGTGTGCCCGGTGCCTGGATCGGTGCTAAGATAGTGAGGTTGCCGTGAGAATCGGCCGCGGATAGAGAGAGCTCCAGCATCCCGCTGACGGCGCCGCGCAACTAGAGAGAAGAGGAACCATCTATGCCACTTTCACAAGAAGTCACCAAGGCGATCGTAGACGAGTACGGAACGAAGCCAGGCGATACCGGTTCCCCTGAGGTTCAGGTTGCGCTGCTTTCGCGTCGTATCAAGGATCTGACCGAGCACCTGAAGGAGCACAAGCACGACCACCACTCGCGTCGTGGACTGCTGCTCCTTGTGGGTCAGCGCCGTCGTCTCCTGGCATACCTCCAGAACGTTGACATCAATCGCTACCGTGCACTCATCGAGAAGCTCGGTCTGCGTCGATAACATTCCGGCGGCGCCGCTAACAACGGTCGCGTGCTGACTTTGAAGTGCCCCTCCTCCCTAGGGAAGAGGGGCACTTTTGTGTGTGCCGTGGTGCATGTGATGCTTGACGCAATCAACCTCAAAGCATGCGCAGAAACGAGGAAGGCCCCCAGCACCGAAGTGCCAGGGGCCCGATCCACATTCGATCGTTAGATCTTCGACGAAGCGTCCTTGAGCACGCTGCGCAGAATGCCACCGATCTCAGCGAACTCAGCCGGACCGATGGTCAGCGGCGGAGCGAGCTGGATAACGGGGTCTCCGCGGTCATCGGCGCGGCAGTAGAGGCCGGCCTCCCAGAGCGCGGGGGAGAGGTAATCGCGGAGGAGCCTGTCTGACTCTTCCTCGTTGAACGTCTCCTTGGTCGACTTGTCTTTCACGAGCTCGATGCCGAAGAAGTAGCCTTCACCGCGAACGTCACCGACGATATCGATGTCGAGCAGCTTCTCGAGCTCAGCGCGGAACAGCGGGCTGTTCTCGCGGACACGACCGTTGAGGTCTTCCTCTTCGAAAATGTCGAAGTTCGCAAGCGCCGCAGCTGCTGCCGCAGGGTGACCCGCAAAGGTGAACCCGTGGTAGAACGTGTTCTCCACCGAGTTGAATGGCTCTGACACCTTGTCAGATACGATCATCGCGCCGAGCGGCACATAGCCCGAGGTGATGCCCTTTGCCGAAGTGATGATGTCGGGCTCGTACCCGAGCGCCTTTGACGCGAAGAAATCACCAATGCGGCCGTAGGCGCAGATGACCTCATCCGATACGAGAAGCACGTCGTACTGATCGCAGATCTCGCGAACGCGCTTGAAGTATCCGGGGGGAGGTGGGAAGCAGCCGCCCGAGTTCTGTACCGGCTCGAGGAAGACCGCTGCAACGGTGTCTTCGCCCTCGAAGAGGATTGCCTCTTCGATGCGGTTCGCTGCCCACTGGCCGAATGCCTCGAGGTCGTCAGATGGCGCCCCCATTTCCTCGGCGCGGTAGAAGTTGGTGTTCGGAACACGGTGCCCACCCGGGGTGAGCGGTTCATAGAACTTCTTCATGTCGGGGATGCCGGTGATAGCCAGGGCGCCCTGAGGTGTGCCGTGGTAGGCAACCGCACGAGAGATGACCTTGTGCTTCATCGGCTTGCCCTGGATCTTCCAGTAGTGCTTCGCGAGCTTGAAGGCTGACTCGACAGCTTCGCCTCCACCGGTCGTGAAGAAGACCTTGTTCATCTCGCCCGGAGCGTACGACGAGAGTCGCTCTGACAGCTCGATCGCAGCGGGGTGTGCGTATGACCACAGCGGCATGAAGTCGAGCTGCTTCATCTGCTTAGCTGCGGCATCGACGATGCGCTGACGACCGTGTCCTGCGTTGACTACGAAGAGGCCTGCGAGCCCATCGATGTACTCCTTGCCTGCGGCATCGTAGATGTGATGCCCTTCGGCGCGGGTGATGACGGGGATGCCGTCGTTCAGCACCTTGCGGTTGGTGAAG
>JBEBUJ010000034.1:0-25500 GCA_040393365.1 Leucobacter denitrificans | reverse complement strand
TGAGGTGCTAGTGCCCGTATTAGGGCGTGGGGGTTCAAGTCCCCCTTCGCGCACGCGAATGAATGGCCCCCGGCCTAGAGATTGAGTTCTCTGGGTCGGGGGCCATTTGCATGCGAACTGCTAGTGCCCCTGTGCCGTGCTCTTGGAACCCGAGATTATCCGCATCAATCGTTTGGTTGATCTTTGTTTCAGCCTCTTTCGCGATGTGTGGAACTGTGTCGCCTGGTGAAGTTGAATGCATGGCAGATTCTTCAGTTCGGTTGCGGTTTTCAGATCGGTTGACTTCGCGTGGCGGTGCGTGGATCGCCCTCGGCGCGGCAGTGCTCGTGATGGCGGTGCTCTTCGGGGTGTTCGGTGGTGCGAAGGCTCCCGCCCGTACCGGACAAGCGCCGGCGGATTCGGAGGCGACCAAAGTAAGCGAGCTCATGAAGCAGTTTCCGAACGCGGATCGCCAATCGGTGCTCATTGTTGCCTCACGCGAGGATGGAGCCAAGCTTTCGGGCGCAGATGTCGACGAACTCACGGGGCTGCTCGAGGTGTTGGATGCGCAGGCTGCCGCTGAGTCGTCGGAGCCGATGCTGAGCGAAGACCGGAAAGCTGCGGTTGTCGTGACCCCGATCACCGTCGGCGCAGATAACGTCGAGACCGCAGAGGTCATCAAGACCCTCCGTGCAGATATCAGCGAGAGTGCCCCTCGTGGGCTCGCCCTGCAGGTGACGGGCGGCCCGGCGTTCGGTGCGGATGTCGCTTCCGCGTTCGAAGGCGCGGACTTCACCCTGCTGTTCGTGACGATCCTGATCGTCGCCATTCTGCTGATTGTGACCTACCGTTCGCCGGTGCTGTGGCTGATTCCGCTGATCGTGGTCGCACTGGCTGACGGGCTCGCCGCACGGGTCACGGCGGCGGCGGGATCGTTCTGGAACCTTGAGTTCGATGCGGGCATTGTGAGCGTGCTCGTCTTCGGCGCGGGCACAAACTACGCGCTACTGCTGATCTCTCGCTATCGGGAGGAATTGCAGCACACCACAGACGATCGCGCGGCGATAAGCGCGGCATGGCGCAAGACGGTGCCCGCGATACTTGCGTCGAACTTCACGGTGGTGCTGGCGTTGCTCACGCTCCTCTTCGCGACGATCCCGATGACCCGCGGTCTCAGTGTGCCGGCAGCGCTCGGTCTGCTGATAGCTTTGGCCGCGGTGCTGTTCGTGCTGCCGCCGTTCCTCGCTGTATGTGGCCGCAGAGTGTTCTGGCCGTTCATCCCGCGCCCGGGTCAGAATGCCAAGAACGGGCGTGCGTGGCGCGCAGTCGCCTCAGGAGTATCGAAGCGCCCGGTTGCGAGCCTCATGGCAGGGCTTGCCCTGCTCGCGGTCATGGCCTCCGGGTTGTTCGGAACCTCGGTCGGCTTGGACCAACTCGAGAAGTTCCGTGTGCAGTCGGAATCTGCAATAGGCCTGGAGACGCTGTCGGAGCACTTCCCGCCCGGAGAGGCGCAGCCCATTTGGATCATTGCTGGCAGCGATTCGGCGGAGGGCGTTGCGCAGGCCGCGAGCGAAGTCGAAGGCGTCGTGCGCGCCCACCCCGCAGGGGAGACCGACGACGGTGTTTTGACCAAGGTGATGGTGACGAGCGAATACTCGCCCGGTACCGAGCAGAGCTTGAGCCAGATCAAGCAACTCCGAGACGCCGTGCACTCAATCGAGGGCGCAGACGCACTGGTGGGTGGCGCGGTGGCGACCGAAATGGACGCGCGGTCAGGGAGTGTGCGCGACCTACTGCTGATCGCACCACTGGTGCTCGCCGTGAGCTTCCTGGTGTTGCTGTTCCTGTTGCGCTCACTGGTTGCGCCGGTGCTCCTCCTGCTGGTGAACCTCGCGAGCGCGGTCGCAGCGATCGGGGCGGGGGCTTGGCTGAGCCGGGTGCTCTTCGACCAGCAGGCACTCGACCTGCAAGTGCCGATTCTCGCGTTCTTGTTCCTCGTCGCGCTCGGCATCGATTACACCATCTTCCTCGTGCACCGAGCGCGAGTAGAAGCCGCTCGGCTGGGCACACGTGCGGGCATGGTTGAAGCCGTCGCACACACCGGCAGCGTCATCACAAGCGCTGGCATAGTGCTCGCTGCCGTCTTCGCCGCGCTCGGAGTGCTTCCGCTCGTGACCCTTGGTCAACTCGGCCTCATCGTGGGGCTTGGGGTGCTGGTCGACACCCTCCTCGTGCGTACCGTGATCGTCCCCGCGCTCTTCAGTGTCGTCACCGACCGTATATGGTGGCCAGGGAAGCCGGATCTCCAGCTGGGAGAATTGAGTCATGAGCCTCGTACGCATTCCGTTGACGCGCACTGATCCGCCCCGACAGGTTGTCGCCGGGGCAACGGTGCGGGCGATGCAGATTGGTCAGCACCTCATTGCGGTCGTGCTCAGCGTAATTGGGGTGATTCGTACCGTTGACGACGGGATAGCCTGGCCTGCGGCGGTCATCGCGGGGGTGGCGATCCTCGCCTGGCACACCGCGGGTACGCTCCTGCCGTCGAACCCCTCCTCGCGCCGTCTGGCAATGTGGTGGCTGTTCGGCCTTGCCGCAATCTGGATCGCCGCCGTCGCGGTGTCCTCGGAGTTCGTCTGGCTCGCGTTCCTCCTGTGGCTTCTGGCTGGCCACCTGCTTCCGCTCTGGTGGGGTCTGCTGTTCTCGGGCATCGTGTTTGCGATCGTTGTAGTCGCTCCGATTCTGCACCACGGCACGACGAGTTACGCCAACGTGTTGGGGCCGCTCATCGGGGGCATCTTCGCCTTCGGTATCTCTCGCGGATACCTGCAGCTGCTCAGCGACGCTGCAGAGCGAGATCGTCTCGTGACATCGCTCACCCTGGCACGGGACGAGATGGCGGAGTTACAGAACGAACTCGTGTACGCACAACGTCATTCGGGGGCTATCGCCGAGCGCACTCGCATCTCTCGTGATATCCACGACTCCATCGCCCAGGCGCTCTCCTCGATCCGCCTCCTGTCTCACGCTGGCGCCAGTCGCACACGAGACGCTGACGCAGCCCGCACGCTCGTGCAGGTGGAGACACTCGCGGGGGACAGTCTCGCGGACGTGCGCAGAATCGTTGCGGCTCTCGCCCCCAGAGAACTCGAAGACGGTGCTCTGGCCGCGGCACTGCAGCGGATGCTCGACCGTGCCCACGACGAAACTGGACTTCTGGTCGAACTGCACCTCGACGATTCCTTACCGATACTGTCTACCGAGGTCGAAGTCGCGCTGCTGCGCAGCGCTCAGTCGGCACTCGCGAACGTGCAGCTCCACGCCAGAGCATCCCGTGTCGTTATGAGCCTCATCGACGCTGAGGACACCGTACGGCTCGACATCATCGACGATGGCACAGGCTTCGACCTGTCCGCCTGGGAGCAGGACACCGAGGCAGCGTCGAGTTACGGCCTGCGCTTCATGCGTGCCCGCCTTCGCGAACTCGGCGGCGGCCTCGATATCGAAAGCGAACCCGGTGAGGGGACTGCGGTCTCGATCCATCTTCCGATCCATCCTGCCCGTTCGCAAGCACCCGCGGCCGGTACCATCAACGAGGAGCAGCAATGACAACCACTGTACTCCTGGTTGATGATCACCCGGTCGTGCGGAGCGGACTCCGCGCGGTGCTCGACTCGGCGGATACTGTTCAGGTCGTCGGGGAAGCCGCCACCGGTGAGGAGGCGCTCACCCTTGCCGCTCACTTCCATCCTGACGTGGTGCTCTGCGACCTGCGGCTCGGCAGCGGCATCGATGGCATCGAAACTACCGCCGCACTCCGCAATCTCGACCCCGCTCCAGCGGTGCTCATCCTCACCACGTTTGACCGCGACGCCGAGATTCTCGGAGCAATTGAAGCCGGTGCCACGGGCTATCTCCTGAAAGAAGTCGCCCCCGAGACCATCATCGACGGCATTCAGCGTGCTGCCGCGGGCGAAACAGTACTCGCTCCCGACCTCGCCACGCGAGTCCTCAACGGCATGCGCAGTCCGCTCCCGAAACTCACCGATCGCGAGATTGACGTGCTCAGCCTCCTCGCGACCGGGGCCGCGAACAAAGAGATCGCACGGACGCTCTTTGTGACCGAAGCCACTGTGAAGAGTCACCTCGTCCACATCTTCGCCAAGCTCGGTGCCGAAAACCGCTCCCGCGCGATCCACATCGCACGGGATACCGGCCTAATCTAACCCACCCAAGCATCAACTCTTCGAAAAGGAATCTCTGAAACGTGAAGAAACCCATTAATGTCTTGTTCAGCATGAGAGGTGTCTAGCCAGTGACTGTGAGAGAACACACCAGGGCTCTGAGCCCACGCACGCTTTACCGAAGTTTTGCGATTGCCGAAATGTTTACCTGGGCCGGTCTCATCACCGCGTTGGTCCTCCGCGCATTCGAAGTCGCCAACATCGTTCCTCTCGCAGGAGGCCTCCACGGTTTCATCTTCCTGTGCTACTCGGTGATCACAATCTTTGTGTGGGTGAACCAGAGATGGAGCTTTCCACTCGGCCTCACTGGACTCTTGTTAGCGATCGTGCCGTTTGCCACCGTGCCCTTCGAGATCGTCATAGATCGCAAAGGGCTGCTGGTTGGCAACTGGCGGCTCGTGCCCGGCGGCGAAGCACCGCGGGGTCTCATTGAGCATGTGCAGGCCTGGGTGCTGCGGCATGCGATTCTCTCGGTGCTCCTGCTGGTGCTGCTCGTCACTGCGGTCTTTCTCACCCTGCTGTGGCTCGGCCCACCTGTACCCCGCGGCTGATGTGCGGATAAGGAGCGGTAGCACGCTCACTCGTGAGTCGAGTGCGCAGTTGCTGGTGGGCGCGCTCTAGCTTTTCTGCTTTGAGATGCGCTCTTTCAGGTATGGGAGCGGATCAATCGGTGTGCCGTTCAGTTTGAGCGCAAGGTGCAGGTGTGATCCAAACGAGAGACCGGTATTGCCTACTCGTCCGACTTCGTCGCCACGAGTGATCTCATCCCCGATCGCATAGCTGTGTGAGTCGGACTGCATATGGCAGTAGCGACTTGTCAGGGTGCTTCCATTGGCGACCAGATGCTGTACCTTGAGCGAAAACCCGCAACCATCGGTTGCGTATCCGGCTTCGACCACGACCCCTGAACCAATTGATTTGACTGGGGTGCCATCTGCCGCAGCAAAATCTTGTGCGTCGTGAAATTGCTCTACCGGTGCGGTGCGGTACGCAAATCCGTCGGTGAGTGGCCAATCAGCGTCGAATGGAAGCCCAAGTTCGGTGGGCTCGAGCGTTGCAGGGTCGACGAGACCGGCCTCAGTGGAGAGCTCCTTGAGACCAGCGAGGTCAAGCCCCACTTCGGTGGTGCCGATGGCATCAAGCACTCCGGCGTTGCCGATAGCGTCGGCGCTCAGGAGGTGCTGCTCGGCTGCCGAGGCAGGTGTGCCGCCCGGATTCGTGATGGAAATCGCTGGCAGCGTGGTCGAAAGGGCGAGAAGAGCGATGCATGCGACCGCACTCGCTGAGATGAATGGCTTCTTGAACCACTGGTGAGGAGTTCGACCGACGTCAGGTGAGCCGGGCGTGTACTCGGGCCGAGGGGTCAGGTATTCATCAGACAGGGAATGCTTCATGAATCGCAGCGAAAAGCGCCGAGTCACCTCCAGGGTTATTTGTGTAACGGTAGCAGTGCTGAGTGGGAAGGTACACGGCGCAATTCTCCGAGCTTCACGACGACCACGCCAATAATGATTAGGGCGGCTCCGAGCCACTGCAGACCAGTTGGCACAAGAGACAACAAAATGATCGTCCAGAAAATTCCAAAGAGAGGTTCAGAATACCCGGTGAAGCTTGAAACGGTTGCTCCAAGCCGTCTTGAGGCCGCAACGCCAAGCACGTAGGCGAGCACGGTCGATATCATCACCATGCCGGTCACAATTGCCCAGGGTGACATTTCAATTCCGGCAAGCTCGGCCTGATGCCCCGTGACAGCAAAAGGGAGTAGGCCACTCGCAACAGCAAGGGCAAGGAGAACGGTCGCGACGATCAATCCCAGACCAACAAACGGGAGCGTAGGAATGCCGTGGTCACTTGTCGCGCCCGTCGCGTAGTACGCTGCATTCCCAGCCGCGGCTATGAGCGCGAACACTATCCCGAGTGGATGCAGCGCAACCCCGGCGATCACTCCTGAGACAGCAACGACACCGAGCACCGCAATCGCCGCTCCCAGCAGGGTGAGGCGCGATGGCGCAATGCGACTTCGCGTCCAGATCCACAACATCAGCAATACCGGCCCGGTGAACTCAATGAGCAGAGCCAGGCTTGGGGCGATGAAGTGAATGGCGAGAAAGAATGCGAGCTGGCATCCGGCCACCGCTAGGGCTCCAAAGAGCAGCAACTGTAACCATGCCCGGCGCACCAAATGCCATCGCCCCTGCATGAGCACGAGCGTTGGCCACAGGAGCACGAGTGCCGAGCACGTGATGCGAGCAGTGGCCGCTGCCCCAGCTGACCAGCCGGCAGACATGATCGCGCTCGCGAATATGCCGGACAGGGCAAAGCTTGCTGCCGAGCCGACGGCAAGCATGAATCCGGGCGCAGAGGTCGACCTAAGTGGCGCAGCCGAGTGATGTTGAGTACTGCTCACGAGTCACTAGGCTACCGCCTCCACTTCCTCGGGGAGCACTTGCTCAAGGGCGTCAGAGAGCGGATCCGTGAGCATCTCGGAATATGCCCAGTTCAAATGGTGTGAATCGCGATACACGAGCACTCCGCCGATGACGGGCGGGCACTCATCCTCCACAACCAGGTAGTCATTCAGGCTGATGAGCTCGGCACGGTCACTCTTTGCTGCTGCCAGGCTCAGCGGATCCTCTCCCAACGCCTCATCGGCGGGGAGTGCGCACGAAGTTGCGGCAGTTTCGCCCTCCTCGGTAACACACCGCATGAGATCCTCCTGCAGTTCTGGCGTGTCCTCGATCGCGACCACGGTGCCGATCGTTTCTGGCAACTCGTCCCACCGACGCTCATAGCCCGCCTCTGCCGCTTCCTGCCACTTCGATGCAGAATCGCTCACAAACTTGTTTGCCGCCTTTGCGGAGGTGACTACGGCGTCAACCCGAGGCTCGTGCTCGAGCTCGTCGAGCACCTCCGCGTTCCAATCCAGGCAATCCCGACCAAGTTCTGCGCGTTTTGGGTCGCCGAACGACACAAAGTCACGTTCTGCTGACGTGAACGGACACGATGCCTTAGCCATGACGATGAGGCGCCAGTTGTTTCGTTCTGCAAGGCGCTTGAGCGGGGTCAGCCACTGTTCCGCGTGAGAATCACCCACGAGCGCTATCGTGCGGGCGGCTGTGTCAGCGTCGGCGCCGTACGTGCACTTCCGCACGTGCGTGCCTTCCAAGTCGCTGAGACAGCGTTCAGGTGCCTGGTCAGCGAGCGTGGGCTCTGGAATTGGGAGTGTAAGTGGTGCTGGATCACACCCGGAGTCCGCGCCAAGCGACGTGGCACCGAGACACTCCGAAGGGTTCGACACGATGCTTGCGACTCGATCGCGTTCCGTGGCGATCTGTCGGTCGACAGAACCCAGGGAGACGATGGGAGCCGCGAGCATGGCCGCGACGCCAACCGTGGTAACCGCGAGCGTGCGTTTGTTCGACCAGGCCCTGCTGAAGCCGGTTCGAAACGGGTCTTCAACCGCGACTTTCGACACGTGCGCGAGCACGAGCGTCGCGACGATGACCGTGAGCGTGCCAAGCACTCCGAGCCTGCCTCCAAACACAAAGGGAAGCAGCACAATCAGCGGGAAATGCCAAAGATAGGCGCCGTAGGAGATATCACCGAGCCACTGCATAGCCCGAGGCGCGAGCAATTGCTGTGGCGACCAGCGCGTGTCGGGTTCTGACGCAACAATGATGAGAGCAGTGGACAGCACAGGGAGCAGCGCGATCCACCCAGGAAATGGCGTTGCGTCAGAAAACGACACCACCGACACTCCGATGCCGAGGAGACCGAGCCAGGCCAGGGCGGATCTCACCGAAGGAGTGAGCCACCGGCCCATCCGCCTCATTGAGCGAGACACAGGCAGCGCGCACGCGATGAGCCCGCCAATCGCGAATTCCCAAGCCCTCGTTGGCGTCACGAAGTAAGCGGCGCTGGGGTTTACCGCCGTGAGCCAGACCGAAGTGACGAACGAGGCAATCGTCACGAGCGCGACGAGCAGTGTGAGATTTCGAAGAAACTCTGGGAATCGATTTCCAGTTTCGCCATCGTTCCGGCGTGAACGTCGCAGCAGAAGCAGTGCCATAACCGCAATGAGCGGCCACACAATATAGAACTGTTCTTCTACCGACAATGACCAGAAGTGCTGTACCGGAGACGACCACGTCTCGGCAGCAGAATAATCTACTGACTGCGCAGCAAGCACCCAGTTCTGCGCGTACCCGGCCGAGGTCGCGACTTGGGTGAGGAATGACGGACGAAGCCCGAGTGGAGCCAATGTCCAGACCGCGAGAACCGTCACGAGGAGCACCAGGAGCGCTGCGGGAAGAAGGCGCTTCGCGCGTCGCGCCCAAAACCGCGGGAGATCGACGCGACCGCTCGTCTCCGCCTCTCGCACCAACTGGCCGGTGATGAGAAAGCCTGAAATAACGAAGAACATGTCGACACCGACATAGCCGCCGGGAAGCGCGGCTGGATTCAGGTGATACACGACGACGAGCGCAACCGCGATGGCGCGAAGACCCTGAATATCACGTCTCGTCTGCTGCTTCGTTACTTGCTTCATGTCGATCATCGCCCCACATTCGGTGAGTCGCTCTCACTTCAGACTACATAACGAAACGGTAACAGCGATGTGGGTGCGGATCTTCTCCGCAGGTTCTCAGGGTTGCCGATTGCGAGTAACCGAACGTTCCACGCGCTCGCGAAGCGGGCTAGGCTGAAATGTATGGAACCAGGATTCGAAGCCACGCTGTCGGAGACGGTGCGTATCGCGCGGGATCTCATTCGCATAGACACATCGAATCGAGGCGGGGGAGACGCTGAACCCGAGAGACCGGCTGCGGACTACGTCGCCAGGTATCTCACAGAACTCGGCCTCGAGCCGCAGATCATCGAGTCTGCGCCGGGGCGCGCAAGCGTGATCACGCGCATTGAGGGGAGAGAACCCGAGCTGCCGGCACTCGTGCTGCACGGTCATCTCGATGTGGTTCCCGCCGATCCTGCGAACTGGAGTGTCGACCCGTTTGCCGGCGTGATCAAGGACGGGATGCTCTGGGGCCGCGGTGCCGTGGACATGAAAGACATGGACGCGATGATGTTGACCTCAATCGCTGAAATCTTGCGAAGCGGCGATGCGCCACGCCGCACGATCATTCTCACGTTCTTTGCTGACGAGGAGGCAGGGGGAGGCTTAGGCTCCCAATTTCTGGTCGAGAACCATCCCGAGCTGTTTGCCGGTGCCGGTACCGCGATTAGTGAAGTTGGCGGATACTCAATCGATGTTTCTGGTGAACGAGCGTACCTCATTCAGACCGGAGAGAAAGCGCTTGATTGGATACGCATTCGAGCGCGTGGCAAGGCGGCACACGGCTCACGACTCTGGCCGAATAATGCGGTGACCCGCATCGCTGAAGCAGTCGTCGCGCTTGGACGAAAGCAGTGGCCGATCGGTCTGACGAACACGACTCGCGAACTCATCGCAGCACTCGCCGAGATTCTCGGCGAGGATCCACACGAGGTGAGCCCCACCGAACTCATCATGAGGCTCGGTGCGGGCGGAGGGTTCATACAGGCGAGCCTGCAAACCACGACGAATCCAACCGTTCTCCACGCCGGGTACAAGCACAACGTGATCCCCGATTCTGCGGAGGCACTGATTGATGTGCGCGCGTTACCTGGTGAGCAAGAACTCGTGCGAAGCCAGCTCCAGGAGATTGTTGGCGACGACATTGAGATTGAATATCTTACGAGCGGAATCGGATTCGAAGTGCCGTTCGAAGGCGAAGCTATCGAAGCAATGAAAGCTGTGCTCGAGAAGCATGATCCCGGCGCGAAAGTTTTGCCCTACCTGCTTTCCGGGGGAACGGACAACAAATGGCTGTCAATGCTCGGCATCACGGGGTACGGGTTTGTTCCGCTTCGGTTACCGAAAGACTTGGACTTTCCAGGGATGTTCCACGGCGTTGATGAGCGAGTGCCGCTCGACGCGCTCGACTTCGGACACCGGGTGCTCGTGGACCTGCTTCGCACGTATTAACCACTTTACGAGCCGCGTTGGACTATTCTTGACGGCGGCTCGCAGCAGTCTGCGTGTCGTGCAACGGCAGGGAAGGCCAACTACACCACATGGGAATTTTTGAGGCGATCATCCTCGGCATTGTCCAGGGACTCACCGAATTCTTGCCTATCTCATCAAGTGCTCACCTGAGAGTGACGAGCGAATTGATGGGCATTGGCGACGCAGGGGCGGCGTTTACCGCGATCACCCAGATCGGCACCGAGGCGGCGGTCATCGTCTTCTTCTGGCGAGATATCGTGCGCATTATCGGCAAGTGGTTTCAGTCGCTTTCGGGTAAGACGGTGCCGCGCAACGATCCAGACGCGCGTCTTGGCTGGTGGATCATTCTCGGCACCATCCCGATCGTCGTGCTCGGGCTTCTCTTCCAGGATCAAATTGAGAGCACGCTACGCTCACTCTGGTTTGTAGCGGTATCGCTCATCGTGTTCGGACTTTTGCTCGGGGTAGCGGATCGTTTGGGGAAGAGGACGCGCACGCTCGATCGGCTGACCTGGAAGCATGGCCTCTTCTACGGTCTCGCGCAGTCGCTCGCGCTTATCCCTGGAGTGTCCCGCTCTGGAGGCACGATCACGGCAGGGCTGCTCATGGGTTACACCCGCGAGGCGGCCGCGCGCTACTCGTTCCTCTTGGCAATTCCTGCAGTGCTCGGATCAGGGTTCTACCAGGTATTCAAGGTCGTGAAGGCGCCTGAGGGGCAAGCTCCGATGGGGCTCACTGCGATCGCCACAGTCGCCGCGTTCATCGTCGCACTCGTCGTGATCGGGGTATTTATGAGGTATATCTCGAAGGGCAGCTTCATGCCGTTCGTGGTGTATCGAGTGGTGCTCGGGTGCGCAATCATCGTGCTGTTGCTTACGGGGGTTCTTACCCCGGGCGGCGAAGTCGCAGCACAAGCAATGACAGGAGTCACAGAGTGAGAACGTGGACCGCGCCGATCGTTCCGAAGCTTCCGGGAGCCAGTTCGGCGCCGCGGCTCTTTAACACTGCGTCTGGTCGCTTTGAACACCCCGCGATTCAAGACGGAAGGGCCTCCCTTTATGTGTGCGGGATCACCCCGTACGATGCCACGCACCTCGGACACGCGTTTACCTACCTCACGTTCGACATTATGCAGCGTGCGTGGATCGACGCCGGCATCGAGACTGTGTACGCGCAGAACATCACAGATATCGACGATCCGCTCCTCGATCGCGCGGGTGCGACGGGCGTCGACTGGAAAGACCTTGCAGACGAGCAGATCGGGCTTTTTCGGTCCGACATGCACCGGCTTGGGATGATCCCCCCGGCGAAATATACCGCTGTCACCGAGGTGATTGATGAGATCGCTTACGGTGTGAAGCAGCTCGTCGAGCGTGGATTCGGCTACAGCGTTCCGACACCCGACTCCGATGGCGACGACATTTACTTCGATATTCGTGCCGCATCAGCGAGCTCTGAGTGGAGGCTCGGTGATGTCGCGCCATTCGAACGGGCACTCATGGAGACTCTGAGCGCCGAACGCGGCGGGGATCCGGAGCGTGAGGGAAAACGCGATCTCCTCGATCCGCTCCTGTGGCGCGCTGCGCGAGCAGGCGAACCAAGCTGGGAATCACCGGTGGGTCCCGGCCGGCCGGGCTGGCACATCGAGTGCTCGGTCATTGCTCGTCGAGATCTCGGTGAGCTCTTCACCGTTCAGGGCGGTGGCGAAGATCTCGTCTTTCCTCATCACGAGTTCACGGCTGCGCACGCTACCGCGATCTCTGAGAAGCCGCTCGCTCACGCGTACTGTCACGTTGCACTCGTGTCGTATGAGGGGCACAAGATGTCGAAGTCTCGGGGCAACCTCGTATTTGTGTCGACGTTGCTCGATGGCACACACGGCACACCGGCAGCCGACCCATCTGCAATTCGATTGGCACTGCTTGCACACCACTATCGAACCGAATGGGAATGGTTCGACGGAGATCTTGCGCAGGCCGACCGCCGGCTTTCGGCGTGGAGGTCTGGACTTACCAAGGTGAGCGACGACCCAAAGTCAGCGAGTGCGGTCATTCAGCAATTGCGCTCGGCCCTCGCAAATGACCTCGATACCCCAGTGATGCTTGCGATCCTAGACGCCGCACTCGACCAGGGGGTGGATCGGCCAGACCTCATTGCCGATGCTGCGCAGGCGCTCCTCGGGGTCACACTCTAGGGTGCCGGCGGTGCGTCCTTCTGGGGATCATCGCCTTCGGGGCCTTCGTCTTTTGGGCGCTCGTGCTCTGAGTCCTCTGAGCCCTCTGAGGATGCTTCATCGTCGCGGTGCTCAATAACATCGTCGCGGTGCTCAATGACATCGTCGCGGTGCTCAGTGGCTTCGTGCTGCGCTCGTATGTGCGGAATGATGTCTCGGTCACGTTCGAGGAACTTCTCAAACTCTGCCGCGAGTGCGTCGCCCGTCGTTTCCGCGGCGAGTGCTTCGTCTCTCGCGTCCTCAAGGCTCCGAATGTAGCGCGTCATGTCATCATCATTTGCCGCGATGCGGTTGATATTGCTCTCCCACTCGGTCGCTTGGGAGAAGAGTTCTCCCCGAGGAATGACGATGTCGAGGAGTTCCTCGAGCTTGTCGAGTATGGCGAGCGTTGCCTTCGGCGAGGGGGCGGAGTGCACATAGTGAGGCACCTGCACCCAGAGTGATACCGCTTCAATGCCTGCGGCCTCAAGGGCGATATCGATTGCGGAGGTGATTCCCGCGGGGCCCTCGTAGTTGCTTTGCGACGCACCATATCGTTCCCTCGCGAGCTCGCTCTCTGAGTACAGGCTCGCGATGATCGGTCTCGAGTGGGGGGCGTCAGAATACATTGATCCGAGCAGCACTACGAGATCCACCGCCCACACCTCGGCGAGCTCCACGACTTCATCCGCAAAGTTCTCCCAGTCTCGGCTCGGCTCGACGCCCGGCATGAAGTACAAATCGAGAACCGGCGATCCGTCGAGACGGGTAATCATCTCTGCATCGCCTGCTGGCTCGGATGGTTCTAGGCCCGGCCGATGGACCGTGCCATACAGTCTTGTGTCCGGCCACTCGAGGGCTCTCCGGCCGTCTTCGTTTCTGAACATTTTCGGTCGCTGCATCTGCAGGTCGACGAACCCTTCGCCGCCGATGATGTGCAGAAGCTCAGCCCCCTGCAGACTAATGAGATGTTGCAGAGCTTCCGAAGTCGCGTCACCGGCATCGCTCCAGCCCTGAAAAGCGACAATGAGTGCGCGAGGCGTTGCAGTGGGGTCGGAGGAATCATTCACGCTTCCCAGGATAGTCGGAACGAATCAGTAGAATGGTCTGAATGACCACCGCTCCAGCACCCAAGCTTCCTGCCGCGACGCTGTGGGACATGGATGGCACGATCATCAATTCAGAACCGCTCTGGCTCAGTGCTGAAGTGCACATGCTCGAGCGTTACCGCATCGCAGTGCCGAGCGACATTCATGAGCGTCTGGTGGGGCAGGGCCTCACCACCGCGGCGCGAGTATTCCAGACGCTCGGTGTTCCCCTGTCCGTTGATGACATCGTGAATGAGTGGGCGAACGGTGTCGTCGCCGGACTCGCTGAAACTGGGCCGTTGTGGATCGACGGCGCTCTGGAAATGCTCGACTCATTTCAGGCTTTCGGGGTTCCGAGCGCGCTTGTCACGATGTCGGTGAGGCCAATTGCGGAGGCGGTCGTTGAGCTGCTTCCAGCGGGAACCTTCCAGGCGATTGTCACGGGCGATGATGTGGAATTTGAGAAGCCTCATCCTGATCCATATCTTCGCGGGGCCGCCGCATTGGGAGTCGAAACGCGACACTGCATCGCATTCGAGGATTCTCCTCCCGGAATCGCTGCTGCCGCGGCATCGGGAGCGTTCGTGTTTGGCGTTCCGAATCTCTTGTCCCTTGAGGGGAGCGACGCGCATCTTGTACTGCCCACGCTGAGCGGCCTTGATGCTCGGCAGGCGAGCTCACTGTGGCATCAACATCGTTCATGAAAGAGGAGACGGGTTAACGTGTCAGAACATCACACCCCAGCACTGCGGGGAGCCTTCGTCTACGGCGACCGGGTGAAACTCACCGGGCCGAAAGGCAGGCTAAACACCTTCACCCTCGAGGTCGACGGTGAGTTTCAGAGCCATAGAGGGATTCTTCGGCACGATCAAATAGTCGGGCTGCCTGACGCTTCGGTGGTGACGAACTCCAGCGGGGAGGAGTACCTGGCATTACGGCCGCTGCTCACAGACTTTGTGATGTCGATGCCCCGCGGGGCAGCAATCGTGTATCCGAAGGATGCGGCACAGATCCTGTCCCTCGCCGATATCTTCCCTGGCGCCCGAGTTGTCGAAGCCGGAGTGGGGTCGGGCGCGCTCTCGCTCCATCTCTTGCGCGCAATTGGTGCTGAGGGTGAGCTCCATTCGTTCGAGCGCAGAGAAGAATTCGCCGAGATTGCGCAGGCAAATGCGGTGGCCTTCTCCGGCAGCATGCCGAAGAACTGGACCGTGCGTGTGGGCGACCTGCAAGAGGCATTGCCCGCAGCTCTCACAGACGGTTCGGTGGATCGGGTCGTGCTCGACATGCTCGCGCCCTGGGAATGCGTTGAGGTTACTGCCAATGCACTCGCACCAGGCGGAGTCGTGATCTGTTACGTCGCTACGGTGACCCAGCTTTCCCGAACGGTCGAGGAGTTCCGCCGTTCTGGTCTGTTTACCCACCCTCAGGCCTCAGAGACCATGGTTCGCGGCTGGCACGTTGAGGGTCTTGCCGTTCGGCCCGATCACCGCATGGTGGCACACACGGGGTTCTTGGTAACCGCGCGCAAGCTTGCCCCGGGCACGGTACTCCCCAGTTTGAAGCGTCGAGCATCGAAGAGCGACTTCTCTGAGGAGGACATGGCAAGTTGGCTTCCTGACATGGGAGCGGGGGAGGGCGCTGAGTCGTGGACCGATGAGGCGATTGGTGTTCGTTCGAAGAGCGACAAGGTGCTCCGCAAAAAAGTTCGTTCGGCCCAGAAAATTGCCGACCAGCGGGTGCAGGATGAGTCCGGCGCGTAGAAGGCCGTAGTTCAGTTTGCATTCGGTAGGATGGGCAAGTTCGCATTTGAAAGGTGTTCCATGCTTCGTCGCATCGTTCCCGCGGTTTTTGCCACTGCAATTGTCGCCGTAAGTCTCACGGCCTGCAGCTCGTCTGATGCTGTCGAAGTGAGTCGGGGCGATTGCGCTGCGACTCTTGGGGCGGGAGCCGTGACCGAGAGCGTGGTTCTGCTCGGCGGGTACGGGGAGGATCCACAGATTTCAATACCGGCCGACACCGAAATTACGGTTTCGCAGCGCTCAATCGTGGATAGCTCAGAGGCCGTCCCGGGTACCCGCGTTGCGGACGAAGGCTCAATCGTGTCCGTGAATTACGCGCTGTACGATCAGCACACTGGCGAGCAGCTCATCCAAAGCGACGGTTTTGGGGGTGGAGACACCAATGAGTTCTTCCTTATCGCCGAGGGTGCAAACCCAATGAGCGAAGCATTGCGGTGCACGGTTGCGGGGGAGCGAGTCGTGCTCGCTATGGGCCCGAACGACCCCGTGGTTCTGGGCATCTCCCAGCAACTTGGTGGAACCGAAGGCGCAGGGATCATCGCCGTGTTTGATGTGAGCGCAGTGTCGGGCCAGTCAGTGAAGGGGCGAGCATCGGGCCTTCCGAACGGATTTCCTGCGGTTGTCACCGACGCGAACGGTAGGCCAGGCGTGGTGCTTCCTCCAATTGATGCACCTGTCGGCTCAACCTCTGCGGTTCGCATCGCGGGTGACGGGGCCACTGTGAAGCCTGAGAGCCGAGTCATCGTACAAGAGCTCGTGGTCGGTTGGGATGGAAACATCGTAAGCAACACGTGGGGTCAGTCAGGCCCACAGATGTTGGCGGGCGAAGAAGAAGCGGCCGCAGGCGGCATGAACTTCCGTGCCGAGCTCACGGGCAAGAAGGCTGGATCGCAGGTCGTGATCACCGAGGGTGGAGATAACGCTCGCGTCTTCGTTGTAGATATTCTCGCTGTCGGATAATGCGGATCATCAGTGGCCCGTTCTCAGGTCTCTAGCGAGGAGCGAATCTTCAGCCTTGTGCTTGCGCTTGTGGCCAGCACAAATGGGCTGACGAAGCACGAGTTGCTCTCGTCGGTCTACGGGTACGCAGACCGCTACGGAGACGCGCGTGGGCGCGTCGCACTCGATCGTCAATTCGAACGTGACAAGGAACAGCTCCGTGGGCTCGGTATTCCGGTCGAAGCGATTGATTCGCCCGGTGAGCCGGGAAACAACCAGCTCTCTCGATACCGCATACCAAAAACTGCGCTAGAGGTACCGCATGGACTCGAGTTCAACGATCGCGAACTCATGATGCTGAGAATGGCTGCGCTGGCGTGGCGAGAAGGCAGCCTCAGCGCCGAGGCGGCACGAGCGCTGATGAAGCTCGAGTCGCTCGGTGCCCATCTCGATGCACCAAGACTTGGAGTGAGCGCCGGGTTCGGGGTCACGGATCCTGCAGCTCCGTCGCTCTTGCGTGCGATTGAGCAGCAGGCCGAAGCAGAGTTCGACTACCAGCTGGCCGACCGTAGCACCCCATTAAAGCGCCGTGTCGTACCATTGCAGCTCCATCGATTCGAGGGTCGTTGGCATGTCATCGCCTACGACCTAGAACGGAAGTCGACTCGGGTCTTTCTCCTCTCTCGCATTGTTGGTGCGGTAGCCGTTCGCCCAGGATCTTCGAGCTGGCATGACCTACCGGGCGAACCCGAAGTACTCATCGATCAGACCACCGCCGGTCTCCAACTGCTCCAGGAACAGCAGCGCGTGACGGTGCAGGTGAGACACGGTTCAATCGCTGAAACAGCACTCCTGTCACGCTCAGATTCGGTCGAACACGGCAGTGAAACCTGTGTAGCGAAGTTTGGTACTGTCGATTTCCCTGAACTTGCGGCTGAGGTCGCAGGCTTTGGAACTGAAGCGATGGTTCTCACCCCATCTCACTTGCGCGAACTCGTGCGCGAGAAGTTCGAAGCCGCGCTCGAGCTCCATCGCTCGGTCAGGTCGGGGAGCGACGATGCGTAAGACTCTTTCGGCAAGCGAACGCGTGATCCTCCTCCTCTCACTCGTGCCGTATCTGCGCGAACACGGGCCCACCGGGCTCCACGAGCTCGCGGAGACCTTTGAAGTGGACGAACCTGTATTGCGAAAGCTCATTGCGTTCCTCGGTACGGCAGGTATTCCGGGCGAGACTCTCGCATACCAACACGACGACCTATTTGACATTGACTGGGAAGCGTTTGAGTCTCAAGACATCGTTTCCCTCACTCACACCGTTGCAATCGATGAGACGCCGCGGTTCACAGGCGCAGAGACCGCAGCGTTACTCGCTGGTCTTCACGCACTCACGCCCCTCCTTACTAGCGAGGACGTACGCGTCGCGGAAACGTTGGCAAAGCGTCTCGCTGAAGTCATGGGACTCGGTGAGGTCGCAGCCGTCGCGGTAGAGACCGGCGAACACGACGCGATGCTCGCCACACTCACTTCCGCAATTGAACGACACCTCACTGTGCAGTTCCGCTACCGTAATGCAGAGGGCGAAGTGAGTGAGCGTATTGTTCAACCAGGTTCCCTCGTGGAACGCGAAGGAACCTGGTACCTCCGGGGTTTCGCGCAGGAGCGAGGTGCCGAGAGAACGTTCCGGGTCAGCCAGATCTCCGACCTAGAGACACTCCACGAGTTTGATCCGACCCGCAACACTTCTGAACCAGCGCCTCGGGAGGGCGACGAGATTCATGCATACGTGCCTGAGCGGCTGCTCCCTGCAATACGGGGTTTTGCGCCTGAGATAGTGAAGGACCAGTCGGCGCTTCCGGGATACGTACGAGCGCGTATCGAAGCATGGCATTCCGGAGCTGCGATTCGACTCGTGCAACACGGTGTCGGGACTATTGAGATCATTTCGCCTCCGAGTGCTCGTGCCGCTGTGAGACAGTGGGCTGATGAGGCCCGAGCGGCCATTGCTGAGCGCGAGAAAACTCCAGACCAAAACAGATAAACTGGCGAAATGGCAACTGAGACGCGCGGCCGACGGGGCGGAGAAGGGCGAATGAGCCTCGGCGAGCATCTCGTCGAGTTGCGTAAGCGACTCATCATTGCGGCGATTGGGCTGTTGGTCGGACTCGTTGCAGGCTGGCTGCTGGCTGAACAGGTGTGGGACATACTCCGGAGGCCGATCGACGACCTGCAAGCGCAAGGTCGCGACGCCGTGCTTGCGTATAACTCGATTACTGAGGCTTTCGATTTGAAAGTTCAGATCGCGTTGTTTATCGCGGTCGTGATCACCTGCCCAGTGTGGCTGTATCAAATTTGGGCATTTCTTGCCCCGGGCCTGACGCGACGCGAAAAGCTCTACGGTGTTGGGTTCATTGGGGCGGCAGTGCCACTGTTCCTGGCGGGAGTTTTTGCAGCCTGGTACGTGCTGCCAAACATTGTGCTCCTGCTCTCCACATTCCAGCCGACTGAAGACGCGTACTATCAGAGTGCGCGTATCTACATCGATTTTGTACTGAAATTGCTCCTCGCGGTTGGTGCAGGGTTTGTCATGCCGGTTGTCTTGGTCATGCTGAATTTCCTTGGAGTGATCAGAGGGAAGACGATCCTCAAGGGCTGGCGAGTCGCGATTCTCGTTATCGTGCTCTTCGCCGCAATTACCACTCCCGCGGTCGATATCACGAGTATGTTCTTACTCGCGGTGCCCATGGTTCTCTTGTACTTCTGCGCGGTGGGCATCGCGCTATTGCATGACAAACGGGTCGACAAACGCCGCGCCGCAGAATTTGCGGAGTACGGAATCGACCTCAGCGAGCCTGACATTTCAGATGACGCAGAGAGTAGCGGTGGGAAAAGCTCGTGAACGGAACTGCGCTCTCGCACTTTGAGTCACGCTTAGGCTACAAGCTTGATAGTTTTCAGGTGACTGCCTGTGAGCGCTTGGAAGCCGGGCGAAGTGTGCTCGTCGCTGCGCCGACCGGCTCAGGGAAGACCACGGTTGCCGAGTTTGCGGTGTATCTCGCGCGTCGCGAGCGCGACACCCGGATCTTCTATACGGCGCCGATCAAGGCGCTGTCGAACCAGAAGTTTCATGAACTGTGCGCCGAGTATGGCGAAGACGAGGTCGGCCTCCTGACCGGTGATGTCAACGTTCGTGGAGACGCACCAATTGTCGTCATGACGACCGAGGTGCTCCGCAACATGATCTACGCGAGTTCGCCCGCGCTTCACGACCTTTCTTTCGTGGTGCTCGACGAGGTGCATTACCTGGGTGACAGGTTTCGGGGTGCCGTGTGGGAGGAGATTATTCTGCACTTGCCTCAGTCTGTGCGCATCGTCTCACTGTCTGCCACCGTGTCGAATGCCGAAGAGTTCGGTGATTGGATGCATGCGGTGCGCGGCGAGACCGACGTTATTCTCTCTGAGCACCGACCCGTGCCGCTCTACCAGCATGTGCTGACGAGTAAGGCCCTCGAGCCGCTCTTCGTAGACAAGCAGGGCGGGCATGCGTCGGGTGGCAGGGTGAACCCAGAACTTCGAATGCTCAGCGGTCGCGGTCGCGGCAGCGCGCGATCGGCCGACGCTCGGGCTGGCGGCAGGTACGGGGGCAAGCGCGAGCGCAACGGCGCGCCTCACAGGCGCAGCAAGCGAATCTCGCGCGGCGACATAGCTCGCGCCCTCGATGAAACTCGACTGCTTCCTGCGATCGTCTTCATCTTCAGCAGGAACGGTTGCGATCAAGCGGTGCGGCAATGCATCACCGAGGGGATCTCACTCACCACTCGCGATGAACGAGAGCAGATCCGTAAGATCGCATTCGAAACGACCGAGTCGCTGAGTGACGAAGACCGTCGCGTGCTCGGAGTACGCGAGTGGATAGCTGGGTTGGAGCGCGGCGTCGCGGCCCACCATGCTGGCCTACTTCCGTCGTTCAAAGCCGTCATCGAGCAGCTGTTTCAGCGCAGACTCGTGAAGCTCGTCTTCGCTACTGAAACGCTCGCGCTTGGTATTAACATGCCTGCGCGTGCCGTGGTCATTGAGCGCCTCGACAAGTTCAACGGTGAGCAACGCGTTCCTCTCACCTCGGGAGAGTTCACTCAGCTCACCGGGCGGGCCGGGCGTCGAGGAATCGATGTGGAAGGCCATGCTGTGGTCGTGTGGAGTGACGCGGTCGACCTTGATGCGCTCTCGCACCTCGCGGGTGCGCGCTCGTTCCCCGTGCGCTCGAGTTTTCGCCCGACCGCGAACATGGCGGTGAATCTGCTGCAGAGGCTTTCCTACGATCAGGCAAGAGACACACTCGAACTCTCATTTGCCCAATTTCAGGCGGATCGCGCAGTCGTGGATCAGGCCCGCGAACTGCAGGCTGAGCAAGCCTCACTTCAGGGGTATGAATCGGCCGCAGCACGCGCTCATGGATCAGACAAGAAGCGTTGGGAAGACCGTGCGCGCAAGCTTCGCAGACAGATCGAACGGGGTCGTCGCCAGGTTGCGAATCGCACCGGAACGATTGCGCGCACATTCGAGCGGGTGGTCGAAGAACTCCTCGAGCTCGGGTACCTGGTGGGATCCACACGCAAAGACTCGCTCGAGGTCACGCCCTACGGGGAGTTGCTCCGGCGAATCTATGGGGATCGTGACCTGCTTGTCGCAGAGTGTCTGCGCGACGATTTATGGCGTGGACTCGATGCTCGCGGCCTCGCGGCGATGTGCTGCGCACTAACGTACGAACCACGCCGAGACGAAGAATCTGATGGCCGAGGACCAGGCGGTGCCTTCGGGCAGGCATTCGACCGAGTGCTGGATCGCTGGGTCATGCTCGATGATCTTGCCGACAGGTATCGGCTTCCGCGCGCTGAGATGCCTCACGCTGGACTCGCTGGCGCCATGTACAGCTGGGCAAAGGGCGCATCGCTCGAGCGGGTGCTTGAGGAGAGCGGCCTCGGAGCCGGAGACTTCGTGAGATGGGCGAAACAGACGATCGACTCGCTCGATCAGGTTGCGCAGGCGTGTGAGGTTGGAATAGCTCTTGGAGATCTTGAGCTCGACATCGACCGGCTCGCCAGTCTCGCGCGAACCGCACGTGAGGCAAAGCGAGCAGTGCGACGCGGAATCGTGGAGGCCTCGAGTACATCGTGAGAGCCGCAAGTTCTGAGGGCCGCCTTCCCTGGTGGATCGCGGTGCCGCTCGCAGCGCTCGGGGGCTGGTGTTTTGATCTCTCGAACCCGGATACGAGCGTGTGGCCTCTCGTGTTTCCAGGTGTGCTGTTCATTCTCGCCGGGTGGTGGCAGCAGAAGCTCGGAGTTGCGATGCTCGCGGGCCTCGCTGCCGGGGCTGCATTCTGGTTGCCACACATTTCGTGGTTGACCCTATATCTCGGGCCGATTCCCTGGCTCGCGCTGAGCACTGTGATGATCGCCTGGTTCGTGGTGCAGGGCCTCACCACTGCGTGGGTGACGCGGGGCCTTCGTGAGTCGCGATGGTTGCGGCAGAGGCCAGTGTTCCTGCTTGTCACTCAGGCTCTCACGGCTACCGGGGTGTGGGTGCTTCGCGAGGGGGTGCAAGGCACCTGGCCATACGGCGGGTTTCCCTGGGGCCGTCTGGCCCACGTGCTCGCTGACAGCCCGTTCGCCTCGCTCGTCTCATGGTTGGGGTTTGCGGGGCTCAGCGCAGTTGTCGTTGTCGTGTGCTCCGCAGTCGTCGGTGGATCATTCTCGGTATTGCAGAGTCAATCTGCGGCTTGGCGCAATCTCATCCCCGGAGTGGTCGCGGTCACGGTGCTCCTTGCAGCGACGCTTATCCCGGTCGCCTCGCTGCCGAGCCACGAAACGTTGCGCGTCGCAGCCGTTCAGGGCAACTCGAAGTCAGGAATCTTCGATGACCGTGAAAACGGAGATGTGTTCGCCGACCACGTACGCGCCACCGAGGAGTTGCTCGATACTCTCGAGGCCGAGCATGAGCGCGTTGACATGATCGTGTGGCCCGAGAACGCGGGGGAGTTTGCCCTGACTGACAACCCTCTGAGAGGTCGCGAGATCGCTCTGCTCTCACAGCGAGCGAATGCTCAGATAGTGATTGGGACAGTCCTTGCTGACCCTGACGGGAGCTACACAAACAGTTCAGTGGTGTGGGGGCCGAATGGGCAGCAGCAGCCCAAAGCAGCGAGCAGGTATGACAAACGATTCCCAGTGCCGTTTGCCGAGTACATGCCCAATCGTGACTTCTTTCACGCGCTCGTGCCAGAGCTTGTGGACCTCGTGCAACTTGAGTACCGCACTGGTACGACACCCACGGTGATGCCAGTGGACACGCGGCTTGGAGATGTGCGATCCGGCATCGCGATCTGCTTCGACATCATCTTTGATGAGCAAGCCGAGCATATGGTTCGAGATGGCGCCGAACTCATCCTCGCTCAGTCGAACAATGCAGATTTTGGGCGCACAGATGAGAGCGTGCAGCAACTGCAAATTGCGAGGCTCAGAGCACTAGAAACAGGTCGCGCCGTAGTAAACATCTCTACGGTAGGAACGAGTGCAATCATCGCACCAGACGGGCGTGACCTTGCTACGATTCCGTCGTTCACTGCCGGCGCGATCGTAGCGGACGTTCCGCTCGTGACTGGATCCACACCCGCGATGCGCTACGGTGCAGCGATCTCGCTGGTGTGGATGCTCATCGGTGGCGCCGGTCTCTTCGCAGCTGGCGCCTCGCTACTCCGGCTCCGTCGATCCGCGACGGGCACGGAGGAGTTTTAACCGCTCTTCGAGCAACTCTTCGAGTTCTTCGCGTGAGCGGCGTTCGATGAGCATGTCCCACGGAGTACGTTGGGTTGTTCCCTTGACTTCGAATTCTTCCCGGGCAGCCTGACCCGCTTCGTCATCGAGAAAACCAATCTCACCGGTGCGCTGATCCGCCCACTCGGGTGGAGGCTCGGCGTCGGCATCAAACACAACTGAAAACCGTTTGCCGCTGTCCGTGAGATACTCCACAGATCTTCTTGGTGAGAGCTCGACACCGGTTTCACCTTGCAAACTCGTGGATCCAATGCGTGAGCCTCGGAGTGTTCGATCGGCCATGAAGCCTCCCTCGCCTCCGGCGGAGTAGGTTCGTGCCGTGGACTGGCATTCCCGCCGATTACCCGGCAGCGTATCGCGAATATGGTGCAACGTACACCCCTGTTTATTGAGTCGATACATGAGCGGTCATGCCGGGCCCCGCGTGCCTCGTGCACTACGCTAGGACGAGTTATTCCCACAGCATGTTCACACTATTGAGGAGACGTTTACCGTGACTGAGAATGCACACCTTCCGGCGTTCGAAGCTAACGCACTCGCCGGGCGCAGAGCGTTGGTTACAGGATCTTCTCGGGGTGTTGGCGCCGACACCGTGCGCTATTTCGCGCAGGGCGGCGCGGATGTCGTCATAAACTTCAGGAACAAGGCGCCACGTGCCGAAAAGCTCGCAACTGAACTCCGCGAACTTGGCGTACGCGCTATCGTGCAGGGGGCAGACCTCACCGACGAATCGTCTGTGGTGTCGATGATGGCAGCGGTGCAGGAAGAGCTCGGGGGGCTCGACATCCTCGTGCTGAACGCCTCAGGGGGCATGGAAGGCGGGATGGCCGAGGACTATGCACTGCAGCTCAATCGCGATGCGCAACTTCGTGTCCTCGACGCTGCTCTTCCGCTGCTCAGCGAGGGCTCTCGCGTGGTGTTCGTTACGAGCCACCAGGCACACTTCATTCGCACCACTCCCACCATGGGCGAATATGAGGCGGTCGCACTCTCGAAGCGCGCGGGCGAAGACGCGCTCAGGGAACGTATTCCCGAGTTAGAGGAGCGGGGAATTGGTTTTGTCGTGGTTTCGGGCGACATGATTGAGGGTACGGTGACCGCAACGCTGCTGAATCGCTTGAATCCCGGGGCAATCGAGGAGCGACGCGAACAGGCTGGGAGGCTCTATAACGTGTCTGAATTCGCGGCAGAGGTAGCGTGTGCCGCTGTGGATCCCGTACCGGAAGACAACACCCGTCTGGTGGGCGATGTCTCGAGCTTCGGCGGTTGAATGAGAGGAACCTTGAGGTGTGGGGTCTGTGCTTCGGCGCGGGCTCCATATCTATGTTTCCAGCACATTTCGTACAATTCATCTCTTCGGTGCGAGTCCTGCATCATCGAACGGAATTCGGTGAAAATGCTGCATTGCGTGAATAATCCGCATAAGCTGCGATAAAGGATTATTTGCTCGAAGAAAATAGTGCTAATCTCGGTTTTCCGAGCCTGTGTAACGAAGTGCGGGAGCACGCGATGGCTCGCCACCGGGCCACGGACGTCCCATGAGTAGAGAAGAGGGCGTCGATGTATATTGCGCGAGAAAACATGCGCGAGGAGCGGGTAGAGATTGCTCAGCTGGGCGATGCCGGACTTCACCGTGCAGACGACGACAAAGATGCGTGTGGGCTTGCATCGGTCGTGTCGCTGCAAGGTGAAGCGAGTCACGACATCGTTCGCTTAGCGCTTGAAGCCCTTGAACATCTGGAGCACCGCGGGGCCGTCGGGTCTGACACTGGTACTGGTGATGGCGCAGGTATCTTGTGTGATATTCCAGATGAGTTGCTTCGAGCACGTGCAGAGCAGCACCTTGTCTCAGCCGAACTGCCTGAACGAGGCACGTACGTTACGGGTATCGCCTTCCTCCCGCAGGAAAGCGCGACTCGACGCGCGATGCGGTTTCGCGTCGATGCGATAGCTGCGGAAGAGGGGCTCAGGCTACTCGCGTGGTTGCCGGTCTCGACCACCCCGGAGGTGCTCGGTGCGAGCGCGCGGGAAGCAGCTCCGCACATCGAGCAACCCATTTACATTGCTGCCGGAAGCGTGGCGACGAGTGCCATGCTCGAGCTGCGAGCCTTTCGAGCACGCAAGAGGATCGAACGCGAAGCCGGAGTGTATCTTCCCTCGCTCTCGTCTCGCACTATTGTGTACAAGGGCATGGTGACGACGCTGCAGCTCCCGACGTTCTATCCCGAACTCAATGACGAGCGATTCGCTTCACGCTTCGCAATCGTCCATTCGAGATACTCGACAAATACGTTTCCCTCTTGGCACCTCGCGCAACCCCTGCGTCTTGTAGCGCATAACGGAGAAATCAATACGGTCCGGGGCAATCG
>JBEBUJ010000033.1:0-25759 GCA_040393365.1 Leucobacter denitrificans | reverse complement strand
GAGGTTCGATCAGGTTGACGCGAGGTTCGATCAGGTTGACGCGAGGTTCGACCGGGTTGAAGCAAGGATCGACCGGGTTGAGATGAGAATTGAAGATTTCTCGCGAGATCTTGCAGAGCTTCGCCTTGATGCGACGAGCATGCTTGCACGCCACGACGAACGATTGAGCTCGCTCGAGCGGCAGGGACCGAAGTTGCAGCTGCGCTGAGCGGCGCTGATATTCTCGCCTCAGCTGCGCAGTCTCGGCCGCACAGCCTCGGCCGTTTATCTCAGACTCTGCGGTGATCCTCCAAGAAGAGTGAGGGAACTCTACTTGTTGCGGTTCGGCACAACGTACCCGAGCACGGCGCCGACGACGAAGAATGCCACCGCGATCCACCACTGAACGCCGAGCGCAAGCAGCGCACCCGCGCCCGACGCGAGGAAGAGCAGCTCGATGAGCCCGTGGCCAAACCTGTCGGTGTGCAGCACAGGCTTCGGCGAGAGGAACACCGCCCAGATAACGATCGTGAGCAGCAATGCCCCGAGTCCCACAAAGACGGCGGGGAAGGGGAACGCCCAGTCGAGGAATCCCCACACGGTTGCGGCGATGACGACGGCGAGGTGGAAGATGCCGCGCACCACCTGAAGCGCTTGAGAGTCGCGGGGGCTGGCATTCGGCTGGGGTTCGCTGGTCACACGTCAATTCTATCCGGGGCGAAGTTGTGAGACTCGTGATCGGTGGATCAGTTGGAACACTCGAAAGTGGTTCATTGAGTACCGCCTGGTTAGTCTTGTTCTAGAGACCACTGGTTCACCTGCAGGGCGCGCCAGTCAGTACGACAGAAACCGGAGATCACGTGTCCAGCAACGCCGGCGCTCACGCCGCTGCAGCCAGCACTGCGGCGTGCGTGCGTGTGCTCACCGAACGTGGCGACTTCACTGCGCCGCAGCGCGTGAGCTGGGAAGGCGGCAGATTCGCGCTCGAGGATGAGCCGCAACTGGGCGGCAGCGAGAGCCTCACCGATACAGCGGGGCCGAGCGGCAACTCACGCCCTGCCGAACCTGCGCTATCCAACGGGAGCGACCTGTGGATGGTTCCGGGCCTCGTCGACGCTCACAGCCACGTCTCCTGGCACGCGTTCAGCGAACCTGACCGGGCGCGTGACACCCAGGCCGAGCAAGACGCGAAGACGCTCGAAGTGCTCAAAACGATGCTCGCCGCCGGATTCACGAGCGTGCGGGATGCGGGGGGATATGATCCAGCCCGCCTCGCCGACCACTACGCATCTGGCACCGCACTGCCGCGCGTGCAGGCATCGGTGCTCATGCTCACCCGCCAGCTCGCAGACGATTCCGGCGGTGTACTCGCGGTGACCGAGCGCGCGCTCGCGGCCGGTGCCCGGTGGATCAAGCTCGTGGGCACCGCGTCTGTCGCTTCGCCTGCTGGGTCGGGGCTTGAGCCCCTCTTTACCCTGGGCGAGCAGCGCCAGGTTGTGGCGAGGGCCGCCGAGGTCGGTGCCGGGGTCATGCTGCACGCGTGGGGCGGCGAGGCCATCGATGACGCGATCGATGCGGGGGTCATGAGCATCGAGCACGGCATCTTTCTCACAGACGCGCAGGCGCGACGCGCAGCGGATCGGGGCCTAACCCACGTGCCGACCCTGCGCATTTATAGGCTCGTGCAGCGCATGATCGAGCAAGGTGAGCTTCCAGAGGAGTTCGGGCCGCGCGTCGCTGAGGCGGTCCTGGCACACCCTGACGCGGTGCGGAGGTCGCGCGACGCTGGCCTTGCGATCGCGCTCGGAAGCGACTTCGGCACCCCCGAGCAGCACGGCACGAACCGTGTCGAGTTCGATGCGCTCGTGCGAGCGGGGTTGAGCCCCGAAGAGGCGCTCGTCGCGGCGACCCGCGCTGGTGCCGAACTGCTCGCGCGGGTCGATCCCGATCCACATAGCGCCACCAGCGCCCCGAGCGGCCGCATCGAAACCGGTGAGATCGCAGACGCGGTGATTTTTACCCGAGACCCCAGAGAACCCGGCGTATTCAGTGCGCCAGACAGCGTGTACGCCGTCGTTATCGGCGGGCGACTTGTTCACGATCCACACCCCCGAAAGGACACACCGTGAGCCTCACGACACCATCGACTTTGCCACTGCGCCGCCGCAGGCTGTGGTCTCTCGTAGCGACAGCGACGGTCGCTGCAATGCTGCTCGCAGGTTGCGCGCAGTCAGGCCCGGCGCCGAGCGACGACACCCCGACGGCCGGCGGCACGCTTACCTACGGCCGGCTCGCCTCGGCGAACGACCTCGACTTGCACACCCAGATCACGTCGAACAACGCGTTCGCGATCGACAAGATCTTCGAACCGCTCGTGTCGTTCGATGAGAGCGGTGAGATCATCGACTGGCTCGCCGAGAACCACGAGATCTCAGACGACGGGCTCGTGTACTCCTTCACGCTGCGCGATGGGCTGAAGTACTCAGACGGCACCGACGTTCAGGCCGCTGACGTGAAGTTCTCACTCGAGCGCAACATCGAGAAGCAGGGGCCGATCATGCTGACCGCGCCGATCGCATCGATCGAGACGGACGACGAAGAGCGAACAGTGACCATCACGCTCGCAGAGCCCTACACGCCGTTCCTGTCTGAACTTACCGGCTTCGCCGCAGGTGTACTGCCAAGCGATTTCGGCGGCAAGAGCGAGGAAGAGTTCTTCGAGAACCCCGTTGGCACTGGCCCGTTTGTCGTGAGCGACTGGGACCCGGCGGGCGACCTCACGTTCGTGAAGAACGAGCACTACTGGCAAGAGGGCAAGCCGCTCCTCGACTCGCTCGTCTACACCTTCGTAGCCGACGACAACCAACTATTGCAGCGCCTGAGCGCAGGTCAGATCGACGCCATCGAGACCGTTCCAGCGGCCAACGCGTCTGAGGTCGACGGCAACGATGCGACCACGCTCATATCCGGTGACTCGTGGGCGATCGAGCAGGTATTCTTCAACACGCAGAAGCCAGAGTTCTCAGACGTGCACGTGCGCCGCGCCATCGCCCGCGCACTCGACCTCGAGGGAATCACCCAAGCGACCACGTTCGGCACGGCGCGTGCCGCGACCTCGCTCATTCCGCCGTCAATCGCATACTCGGCTGCCGACGCCGGATTCGAGCTCGGATACGACGTTGACGCTGCCAAGCAAGAGCTCGCAGAGTCGGGCTACCCCGACGGCTTCACTGCGACACTGCTTATCGCAAGCGGCAACGCGTCGCGCGCGCAGATCGCTCAGATCGTGCAGGAGTCGCTCGCTCAGATCGGCATCACCATCGAGATCGAGTCGATCGACCTTGCGGCGTTCCGCGAGCGCTTCAGGGCGTTCGACTACGACTTCATGCTGAACTCAGGCCAGTCTGACTCTCCAGACCCGAACGGGCTCGTCACCTTCCAGGCCGATCCAGAGGGATTCTCGAACTCGTACTGGACCCACTACACGAACGACGAGGTGACCGCGCTCATGCACGAGGGGCGCACGACGCCAGACGGGCCCGAGCGCGAGCAGATCTACCTCGATATTCAGCGGATCCTCGCCGAGGAAGTGCCCTATATTCCCGTGTACTACGCGTCAACGCTGCACGGCACTACGTCGAAGGTGCACGGGCTCGAGGGGCTGCCAAACGCGAGCATCCGCTTCCAAGACGCGTGGATCGAGGAGTAGGCGGGCGGGCGCCGCAGAGGCGCGAGCCGCGGTAGTGTGCACAGTGTGAGCGCGAGCGCGGGAGTATTTGAGGCTGCGCACGAGGCAGCGCGCGGGACAGACCCCGGGAGGGAGTCCCGCGCGCTGCCTCGTGCCATCGGCCGCGCAACCCTTCGTGTCGCATCAACCGTGCTCCCCGTGATGGTTGGCGTCGTGACCGCAGTCTTTTTTCTCCTTCGCATCGTGCCGGGCGATCCCGCTTCGATGATCCTCGGAGACCGCGCCACCCCGCAGGCTGTCGCGGCGCTTCGCGAACGCCTCGGTCTCGACGCGCCACTCTGGCAGCAATACATCGAGTTCGTTACGCGCATCCTCACCCACGGTGACACCGGCGACTCTCTCGTCACCGGCGTAGCAACCGGCGACCTCATCTGGTCACGCGCACCAGTCAGCCTCGCTATCGTTGCCTTTGCGCTCATCCTTGCCCTCCTTATTACTGTGCCCCTCGCGCTCGCCGCCGTGCGGCGCAAAGACGGGTGGATCGATCACGCCGTTCGAGTGCTCCCGAGCATCACCATGGGAATGCCGCTCTTCTGGATCGGTCTGCTGCTCATCATCGTCTTCGCCGTGAACCTTGGGTGGTTCCCGGTCGGGGGAGTCGCCCCTGCCGGGGCGGGGCCGCTGCCGTGGATCCGCTCGCTGTTCTTACCCTCGCTCTCGGTCGCGCTCGGAATGGCGCCACCGCTGATCCGCTCGCTTCGTGCGCAACTGCTCGAAGTAACCGAGGCAGAGTTCGTGACGACGCTTCGTGCGGCGCGGGTGCCGGAGCGCACAATCCGCTTCACACACGTGCTGAGGGGCGCGGCACTACCGACGCTCAATCTCTTGAGTGTGAATCTCGCGTACCTTATCGGCGGCACCCTGGTGGTGGAGAAAGTCTTCGGCATCAATGGCCTAGGCACGCTGCTGTTTCAGTCGATTTCGAGTCGCGACTTTCCGGTCGTGCAGGGTGTCGCGCTCTACTGCGCGGTGCTCGTCGTGCTCGTGACGCTCGTCACCCAAGTGCTCTCAGCGCTCATCGACCCGAGGCTTCGGAGGGTGCGATGAGGTTCTTACGCCGCGCCCTCGCCTCGAGGAGCCTCGTACCCGGAGCGATACTTTTCGCCCTCATCCTGTGCGCCGCTATCTTCGCGCCCGCGATTGCGCCACACTCGCCGACCGCGCAAGACCTGTCGGCTGGTCTCCTGCCACCGTCTGCCGAGCACCTCTTTGGCACCGATCAACTGGGGCGCGACGTGTTCTCGCGCGTGCTCTTCGCCGCGAGGACCGACCTCGGCATTGCCTTTGCTGCGGCCGCAACCCCGTTCGTCATCGGTGTGACACTCGGACTCATCTCGGGCTATTTTGGTCGCGCCACTGACTGGGTCATCTCGCGCGTCACTGACACGGTCATCGCGTTTCCTTTTTATGTGCTCGTCATCGCACTCGTATTCGCACTCGGTGCCGGGGCGGGAGGCATCGTCGTCGCGTTCGCCCTCGTGGGGTGGGTGGGCTACGCCCGCGTGATCCGCGCCCTCACTGCCTCGATGCGGGATCAGGGCTGGGTGCGGGCTGCGCGAGGAGGCGGGCTCAGCGATGCGCGCGTGCTGGTGCGCCATGTGCTTCCGAATGTGCTGCCGCAGGCGGTCGTGCTGCTTGCTACCGAGGTCGTGCTCATCATGGTCGCGATCGTGACGCTCGGGTACCTGGGGCTCGGCATTCGCCCGCCAACTCCCGACTGGGGCACCATGATCGCCGACGGGCAGGCGTTCGTCACGTCACACTGGTGGCTCTCGGCGCTGCCCGGCCTCGCGGTCGTCGTGACCGGTATCGCGCTGTCGCTCCTCGGCGACGGGCTCGGTGACGCGATGCGCGTCGCCGGTCGCTCCCGGGGTCGGTCACGCACTTCGAAAGTGGATCGCGCTGTCGCGCACGTGCACCATGCATCGCGCGGAAACCTTTCTGTGCACAACCTCACGCTTGTAACTTCTGACGCCCGACCACTCGTCGACGGGGTCGACCTCGAAGTTGCCGCGGGCGAGGCGCTCGGCATCGTGGGGGAGTCGGGCTCGGGCAAGAGCCTTACCCTGCGCGCGATCGCGGGCTTGCTGCCGCCCGGCGTGGGGTGCGAGTCGGGCGAGGTTTCGCTTGGTGGGCACGTGGGGATGGTATTTCAGGATCCACTCGCTGCCCTCGACCCGCTCACACGCGTGGGCACCCAACTGCGCGAGGCATGTGAGGCTGCGGGAGCGCCAGACCCGCGTGCCCGCGTGCTTGAGTTACTCGCTGATGTGCGGCTGGGTAACACCGAGCGCATCGCCCGGGCGTATCCGCACGAGCTCTCGGGAGGGCAACGCCAGCGCGTGGTGATCGCGATCGCCCTCGCGAGCAACCCGTCTGTGCTGCTTGCCGACGAACCGACCACTGCCCTCGACGTGACGGTGCAGCGCGAGGTGTTGAATCTGCTCGATACCCTGCGGCGTGAGCGCGGGCTCACACTCGTGCTCGTCAGTCATGACCTCGCGGTCGTCGCCGAGATTACTGGTCGGGTTGCGGTGATGCGCGCTGGGCGGATCCTCGAGCTCGGGTCCACACACGAGGTGCTCACTGCTCCCGGGCATGAATACACGCGCACGCTCTTGGAGGCGGTTCCCGCGCTGCCTGAGCCCGCGGACCCCGCCCGCTACTTGGCTCACAGAACCCCCACGCTCACCGCAACCCCGGTGCTTGCGGTGCGAGATCTCGACCTCAACTACGGTCGCACCCGGGTGGTCGAGCGCGCGTCGTTCGAGGTGCGCGGATCCACAGGCCTCGTCGGCGAGTCTGGTTCGGGAAAGACGACGATAGCGCGCGCGATCACAGGTGAACTTCCGCTCGCGGGTGGATCTATCGAATTCATGGGTCACCCCATCGCCCGCGGTCACAGGCCCAAGAATCTACGAACAAAGATCCAGCTCATTCCACAGGATCCCGCCTCATCGCTGAATCCCCGCCGCACCGCGGGAGCAGCGCTCACAGAGGTGCTTCGCGTGAACCGTGTCGTGCCGCGTAGGTCTGAGCGCGCGAGGGTGCTCGAGCTCCTCGGCCAAGTGGGGCTCGCCCCCGAGACTGCCGAGGCGTACCCGCACGAGCTGTCTGGTGGGCAGCGACAGCGCGTCGCAATTGCGCGAGCGCTCGCGGTGAACCCGAGCCTGCTCATTGCAGACGAGGCTACGAGCGCGCTCGACGTGTCGGTGCAGGCCGATATCATTGGGCTCCTCAAGAGATTGCGCGAATCGTTTGGGCTGGCGCTACTCGTGATTTCGCACGATCTCGCGGTCGTGCACGAGCTGTGCGACGAGGTGGTGGTGCTGCGGCATGGGCACATTGTCGAGCAGGGTGGGCGAGTGCTTGTGGATCCACAGGCTGAATACACCCGCGAGCTGCTTGGTGCGGTTCCGCGCCTCCCTGCCGCGTAGCCCAACGAAATTGGGCGCTCACTTGTCCGCGGCCCTTGCTACGCTGGGAACATAACGACAAACGAAGAGGTGCACGTGGGCGCAATCGGTGATTGGATATCGAGTCTTCTCGATGGGTCGCTCATTGCGGGCGGCATCTTCCTCATCATCGGTATTGTCGGCGGAATCCTGCTGGTCATCTCACTCGTTCTCGACGGCATCTTTGACGCGTTCGACTTCGGCGACGGCCCGCTCAGCCTCACTACGATTGCCGCATTCACCGCGATCTTCGGATTCACCTCGTTCGCACTCGTGGGTGCGGGGCTTAGCACGCCGGTCGCGGGTGCGCTCGGCGCGCTCGCGGGCGTACTCGGCGGTGCCGCCGCGTGGTGGCTCAGCCGCGCGATCCGCAGAGCCGAGTCGACGACCGCGATCACTGGCGACGAGGTCATTGGGTCTATCGCGAATGTTGTGCTGGCGATTCCAGCAGGGGGACTCGGCGAGGTTGCACTCGTGCGCCACGGTGAGCGGGTGTCGCTGTCTGCCTCGTCAGAGGTCGCGATCGCTCGCGGCGCCCAGGTGCGAATCACCCACTCACTCACCGCCACCTCGGTTCGTGTCGAGCCGCTGCCAGTGAGCGCCGAGGGGGTGGATCCGCAGCCCGATCCTGGCACCGATGCAACCACCAACACCGATTCGTAACTCGTTCCTGAAGATAGATCGACCTACTCGCCCACGACCTCTCTGAGAGAAGACATGATCCTTATGACCCCCGCCATTGTTGGCATCTTTGGTGCAGTTGTTGCGCTTGTGCTCATTGCGCTCGTCATTATTAAGCGGTACCGCATCGCGAAGCCCGACGAAGCAATTATCGTCACCGGTGGTAAAGGTAAGGAGGTGCGCGGCGCGGATGGCTCAGTGACGCGCGACCTCTCTGGCCAGAAGGTCGTCACCGGCGGCGGCGTGTTCGTCGTTCCGTTCGTGCAGAAGTCGTTCACTATCTCTCTGCGTTCGCGCAGGCTCTCGATTACCACCGAGGCGCAGACCACCGACGGCATCACGATTCAAGCGCAGGCTGTCGCCGTCGTGAAGGTTGGCGGCACGCAAGAAATGATCCGCGCCGCCGCACAACGCTTCCTCTCGAACTCAGACGAAATCGACGAGTCGACGCAAGAGGTGCTCTCGGGCTCGCTCCGCTCGATCATCGGTGGGCTCACCGTGCTGCAGATCATTCGTGACCGCGCTGTCGTCGCGCAGAGCGTGCTCGAAGCAGCCGAAGAGGCGCTCACCAAGCAGGGTCTCGTCGTCGACACGCTGCAGATTCAAGAGATTCGCGATGGATCGGACTACATCACGAACATCGGCCGGCCCGAGGCCGCGCAGGTGCGCCAGACGGCTGAGATCGCTGAGACCAACGCGTACCAGGCCTCCGAGGAGGCGAAGATTGCCGCGGAGAAGGTACTGCTCGACCGTAATCGCGAGCTCAAGCTGCGTCAGGCCGAGATTCAGGCGGAGACCGACAAGGCGAACGCGCAGGCCCAGGCGGCGGATCCGCTGGAGCAGGCAATTCAGCAGCAGGCAATCGTTGAGCAGCAGCAGATCACTGCGCAAAAAGAGGTTGCGCTTCGCACCGAGAAACTGAACGCAGACGTACGCGCTGTCGCCGAAGCCGAGGCGTACCGTGTCGAAGCTCTTGCTCGCGCCGAGGCGGCAGCCGCAGTATCAGCGGCTGAAGGTCGCGCGCAGGCAGTGGAGCGCGAGGGCATCGCGGCGCGTGAGGCACGTATTGCTGCTGCAGCCGCGCTTGCTGCCGAGGGTCGTGCCGAGGCTGAGGCGATCGAGGCGAAGGGTAGCGCTGAGGCATCGGCGATCGATGCCCGCGCTCGCGCACTTGAGACGCAGGCCGAGGCGGTGCTTGCGCAAGAGCTGATCCACCTGCTCCCAGAGATTGCCGCCGAGTACGCGCAGGCAATTGGCGCGATCGACAATATGACCGTTGTTTCGGCAGACGGCACCTCAAAGGTTGCCGGCGATGCGATGGGCAACATCAAGGGCCTACTCGAGATGGCACGCGAAACAGTCGGCATCGATCTCGTTGGCATGCTCAACGGTGTCGTGACGGGGAGCGCCGCCGGTGCTGCGGCCGGAAAGGCCTCGCGAACGAGTGGGGCAGGCGTCGGCGCTACGGATGACGCCGGTTCGAGCTTTGGTACTGCACCTGCTGACTCGGTAAGCGACGCAGGAGATGCTTCGAACGAGGCTACTGACTACGCGAGCCGCGCGGGCCGCCGTGCCTCAGAACTGACCGCAGAGGCTGCAGACGCTGCGAATGCGGCGGTCGACGCTGCCGCCGAAGCAGCGCACGCTGCAGAAGACGCAATTGATGGCCGCGGTGCGTCCACACCAGAGCAGTAGGCAGTAAGTACGCACAGCCATGTGGGGGAGAGGCCCGAGCCGCGGAGCGAGCGACGAGACGACGGTGTTGCACGCATCGTCGTCTGAGTCGGGTCTGCCTCGGGATGCTGGGGGTGGAGCCGGCGCGCCAGAGCCATCGTTCGATCCGCTGGGGCTTGGTTCGCAGCCTTCGCCTGCGGGATCTTCGGCGTCGGTCACACAAGAAGTCATTGTCGCCCGTGTGCGACGGCACGGGCGACATCTCACATTCCCGGTGATCGCGCTGCTCGTGATCTTTGCGGCCGCTGGGTTCTTCATCGGAACATTCCCCGAGTCGTGGATGAACCTTCTCGCGGCGGCGGCCGCCGCCGTGCTCGCAATTACGCTGGGCATTCTCCCGATTCTTGCGTGGCTCTCGCGCCGCGCCGTCATCACCTCACGCCGCGCAATTGTGCACCACGGGTTCTTCGTGCGGCATCGCAGTGAGGTCTCGCTCGCTCGCGTGCGAGAGGTGCGCTCGAAGCAGAACCCGATTCAGCGCATGTTCGGATCTGGAGACGTCGACTTGTTTGTCGGCGCAGAAGCGACCCGCATCGCTGATGCCCCCGGGGTGAAAGACCTGCACGCGGCCATTCAAGAGCTCTCCGAGCGCAGTTACGATGAGCAGATTCGAGCGACTGGGTTCGGGTTTACACCACCGCTCATATAACTATGACGTGCGTGCGATGAGCACGTCGATGAGGTCGCCAGCGAGCTTCACGAGGCGCTCGATCTCTGACTCGTCACGATCCACCCACCGAAACTGAGGTTCGCCGACTGGCACAAAGTCTTCGTGCTGTTCCCAGACCATGAGCGTGCGCTCGGCGCCGAGCACGTACTGCTGCCACCAGATCTGCCTGAGGTAGTTGCGCGGAATCGTGCGCCACGCCTTGTTCGTCGTCTTGATCTCGCACAGCTCGAGACTGCCGTTCTCGCGCAATACCGCCCCGTCGGGAGTTGCGAGATGCCTGAGATCGAACTCGGCGTGAAACAGTGCAGAACTTGGATGAATGTCGTACTCGGCCGTCACCCACGCCGCGATCTCGGGCTCGCGGGCTTTGCCGTGCTCGGTGAACGCATTGCCGGTGAAGCTGCTGCCGTGCAGCTTGGCGTGCGCGGCTGACTGGATCGAGCGCGGCGTCGAGAGCTTTGCAATGTCGGTCGCCGTGATTCCGCGGGCGCGGGCGCGGAGCCATGCCATGCGGTCGGTCCCGTCGGTCACGATGCGCGAACGATGCGCTTCGGAGAGAGTTGGTGAGACCGGCACGACCCTATTGTTCCACGGAAATCGGGAGACGCAAGATTGCGACTCGGTGTGGATGGACTGCGCGATCCACAACGAAATCTTCGGACCGATGACTCGCGGTTCTTTCGATTGCGCACGTATTGTACACGTGGAATTCTAAGCCGTTCCCCAGTCGATACCCAGTCGTTACCTGCACAATGAATGACATGAATATTGAGGTTCCTACCAGGCCGGACGGCACAGCTGTGCGTGCCCTAGTGGTAGACGACGAATCCTCGATCACGCAGCTCATCGCTATGGCGTTGCGCTACGAGGGGTGGGAGGTCGCAACCGCCGACAACGCCGAAGGAGCGCTCGAAGCGGTGCGCGCGTTTAAGCCCGACGTCGCGGTGTTTGACGTGCTGCTGCCCGATTTCGATGGGATGCAGTTGCTTTCGCGAGTGCGCTCGTCTGGTGAGATCTTTCCAGTGCTATTTCTCACTGCGCTCGACTCTGTTGAGGATCGGGTTGCCGGCCTCACCGCCGGCGGCGATGACTACGTTGTAAAGCCATTCAGTCTTGAGGAGCTACTCGCACGGCTCCGTGGTCTCGTGCGTCGCTCACAGATTGTGCTTGAGTCGCAGCCGAACCCAATTCTTCGCGTGGGAGATCTCGAGCTCAACGAAGACAGCTACGAGGTGACCCGCGGAGATGAGTTCATTCAGCTCACGAGTACCGAGTTCGAACTGCTCCGGTACCTCATGCGCAACTCGGGGCGGGTGCTTTCCAAGGCGCAGATTCTCGATCGGGTGTGGAGCTACGATTTTGCGGGCAAGCCAACCGTCGTGGAACTGTACATCTCGTACCTGCGTCGCAAGATAGATGCGGGGCGACCAGCCATGATCCACACGGTGCGTGGCGCGGGCTACATGGTCAAACCAGCGGATTGAGCATGCGGCCCGCGGTACCGCACACGTGACTCGCTACTGAGCTCAAGCGGATTTCTGCACTCACGCAGGAGCAGTCTTGAGAATTCGTCCTGTGCGCCGTAGTTTTTCCTGTGAGAGAGTTGCGTCAGTGTAAGTCGGGCTCCTGTCCCGGGCATCGCATTTGCGCAGTGGATCGCGGTGAGTTAGAGTTAACGATGGCCCAAGACCGTCGGTAGCGTTCGCAAGAACTCCGTAACGTTCACGAAAGTGAAGACCTGCGCAGGTACAGAATTCCTTGAGTGCGAACTTCGTTCCATCTCTCTGAAGCTCCGTGCGTGCGCGCCGGAGCTTTTTTCGTTTGAAAATCGTTCCGAGCGGCACGGCCACCGTGCGGCACTCGCCGTGCGGATACGACAACAAAGGGAGCGCCATGGCTACGAAGGACGCTACGGTCGCCGATCTTCAGAAGCAGTTTGAAGAGTCGAGCGCCGTGCTGCTGACTGAGTACCGCGGTCTCTCGGTTGCTGAGATGCGGTCACTCCGCAATAGCATCCGCGAGCACGCGACGTACGCTGTGGCGAAGAACACGCTGACCAAGATTGCGGCAAACAATGCCGGAATCGACGCGTTTAACGATGAGCTCAACGGCCCGTCGGCGATCGCGTTCGTGCACGGTGATACTGTCGCCGTCGCGAAGGCGCTGCGTGACTTCGCCAAGGCAAACCCTCTTTTGGTGATCAAGGCTGGCTATTTCGATGGCAAGCCTTTGACCGCCGCTGAGGTAGGCAAGCTTGCCGATCTCGAGAGCCGTGAGGTGCTGTTGGCTAAGGCTGCCGGCGCCATGAAGGCTTCGCTGATCGGCGCTGCACAGCTGTTCAACGCTCTGCCCGCCAAGGCCGCTCGCGGCTTCGGCGCGCTGCAGGAGAAGCAGGACGCGTAAGGATCGGCACCCGCTGATCCGCAAGAATCAACGCTCCTGCGCACTCCGTCTTTGGACACCGTGCAGGGCAAACATCAAGGAGAAACACAATGGCTAAGCTTTCAACTGAAGAGCTGCTTGAGCAGTTCAAGGAGCTCACCCTCATCGAGCTCTCGGAGTTCGTAAAGGCATTCGAGGAGACCTTCGACGTATCGGCTGCTGCTCCGGTTGCAGTTGCTGCTGCACCGGCTGCCGGTGGTGCCGCTGAGGCTGCTGAAGAGAAGGACGAGTTTGACGTCATTCTCGAGTCGGCTGGCGACAAGAAGATCCAGGTCATCAAGGTTGTGCGTGAGCTCACCGGCCTGGGCCTCGGCGAGGCAAAGGCTCTCGTTGAGGAAGCACCGAAGGCTGTTCTCGAGGCTGCCAAGAAGGACGCTGCTGAGGAAGCAAAGACTAAGCTCGAAGAGGCTGGCGCTGGCGTAAAGCTTGCATAAGTTCTTCGCTTAGGCGAAAAGAAGGGGCGAGAACCGTTGTGGTTCTCGCCCCTTCTTGTGTTTGGTGATCCACTACTTACTCAATGTCGTGGCGGATCATGACGTGCTTCGTGTTTGTGTACTGCTCAAGGTTGTACTTCGACATGCTCGAGCCGTACCCACTCATCTTGTGCCCGCTGTGGGGGAGTTCGGATACAAGGGGGAGGTGCTCATTCACCCAGACCGTGCCGAAGCTCAAGGCGCCGCTTACTCGTGTCGCAATGCCAAGGTCCTTCGTCCACACAGACGCCGAGAGTCCCTGACGCACATCATTTCCGAGTTCGATCGCCTCTTCCTCGGTCTCGAACTTCTGCACAGTCATGAGCGGCCCGAAGACTTCCTCTTGCACAATTTCGTCGTGCTGGCTCACATTTGTGATGATGGTCGGCTGGTAGAAATACCCTGGGCCGTCTGCTTTTGATCCACCAGTGACGATATGCGCACCGCCCGCGACTGCGCGACTCACAAACCCTTCGACGCGCTCGCGCTGTACTTCGGAAGCGAGCGGACCCATTTCGACATCGGAGTTGCCCTCAACGAGTGGATCGCCGTACACGACGCTCTCTGCCAAGGTCTTCGCCGCGGCGATGAAGTCGTCATAGACCCGTGAGTGCACGATGAGGCGGGTAGCGGCGGTGCAATCCTGGCCCGCGTTGTAGAAGGTTCCCATGCGCAGAGTTTCGACGAGGAGATCGAGGTTCGCGTCTGGAAACACGACTACTGGCGCGTTACCACCGAGCTCGAGGTCGACGTGCTTGAGGTTCTTCGCAGCCTTCTCGGCAACCGCGACACCGGTGCGCTCCGACCCCGTGACCGAGATCGCGGCGATACCCGGATGTTCAGACATTGCAGCTCCGACCTTGCCGTCGCCTAAGACGAGGTTGATGACCCCAGGGGGGAACACTTCCGTCGCGATCTCGGCGAGTATCAGTGCGGAGAGGGGAGTTCCCTCGGATGGCTTCAGGACGAGAGTATTGCCGGCTGCTAGCACAGGGCCGATCTTCCAAGCAGCAATCTCTGCCGGGTAGTTCCATGGGACGATGCCCGCGACGACACCGAGCGGCTCACGGCGCAGTATGCTCGTGCGACCTTCCTGGTAGTCGGCAGATGCGACTCCGTCGAGATTCCGGGCAGCGCCCGCAAAGTACTTGAGTCCATCGATCACGAAGTCCTCAATCTCCCAACGGGCTCCAAACAAGGGCTTCCCGCCGTTGAGCGCTTCCTGCTGGATGAGTTCTTCTTTACGCGCTTCAACTCGATCAGCGAACTCGGCGAGGAGCTGCGACCGTTCGCGAGGTGTCGTCTTGCGCCACGTTTTGAAAGCCTCGGTTGCCGCTTCGACGGCGCGATCCACATCTGCGCTCGAACCTTCGGCGACGACGGCGATGATCTCGCCAGTTGCGGGGTTCACAATCTCTCGGGTTCCTCCTTCGAGTGGGGTGACCCATTCGCCGCCGATAAGTAGCGTGGGGTGCTGCTGTGCCATGTTTCCTCCGTTGGATGTAGTTCACTCACCGAATGGTCTCGGGTATGCCGTGCGCTCAGCACCACGGCACTGCCTGAGATGCTAGTCTTAGTCATACGTCTAAGTCAACTGTCCATAATCGGGAAAACTTGCTTCGCAGGAAGGCTAAGGGGGGAGCCCGAGAGTAGGGTAGACGTGGTGATGAGGGTGGCGACCAGAACGGAATGGAGTTATGGCGAGTCCAAGGGTGTCTCTAGATGAGCGACGGGAACAGCTCATCGAAGCAACGATCGCGGTCATGCAGGAGCAGGGCGTGCAATCCATCACGCTCCGTACAATCGCGAAGCGGGCGAACGCGCCGCTCGCAACTGTGCACTATTGCTTTGAGAACAAGGAAGCACTCATTCGAGCGGCTGTGGTGCGGTGGCTCGCCAATATGGTGGGCTATGTTGCGAATATTCCGACCACTGCGGGTTTTAGTGCGGCGGTCCTCTCATTCGCCGAACTCTACTGGGCGGACCTCGAGCGTAATCCTCATGATGTACTCGCCCAGATCGAGCTCGTACTGTGGTCGGCTCGCCACGATGACGAGCTCAGGCCCCTTATTTACACCGGTTATGAGGATGAGCTTTCAGAGATCTTCGCAGCCGCACTCGAGAATGAGCGGCCCGGACAGTCGTTCCGTGCCAGGGAGTTTGTTCGTCTCTTGTTGACGGTGTTCGACGGCTGTAGCCTGCAATTCCTGCTGCAGCCCGAATTGGCTGTGCACAAGGAGAACTTCTTCTTCCTTATTCGAAGTCTCGTCGACTCGGTGCTCGGAGAACGCGCGTCCGTATAGATCGCGGCACTACTCGTCATTCGCCCTGAAGCTCAATGCCCCCGGAAACTCCGGGGGCACTTTCATATGCGACAAATCTTCTTGGACAAGTGTCTTAGTCACTTGACGTGGACAAGTGTCCTTGATACTGTCTCTCCAGTGGCGAATGCAGAGCCACCGGACAACAAACTGGAGGACAATGATGTCTCGCGAGGACGGCAAGATCGATTACTTTCCAGCCACAGAGCTGCCGCTATTTAAAGAGGCGTGGCCTCGGATGCGGAACAACGCAATAATTCCCATTCGCAAAGAAGGGTGGAGTGACTTCCTCGTCGCGGAGTGGTCGCTAGAGGGTGCGGCTTGGGAAGATTTTCACCCACACCCTGAGTACAATTACGTGCTGGAAGGTGAACTGCACGTTACCGTCGACGGTGAGACTGTCATCTTAAAAACGGGAGACTCGGCCACGGTTCCCGCGGGGAAACTCGGCAGATACGAGGCGCCGGTATTTGCCCGCATGCTTGGTGTCTATGGATCGAATCCTGACGGCGAGGAGTCGAGCCAGTTCAAGTACGAGGAACTGTAAACAACCTAACTCAAGGCGAGTCACTGCTCGCCGCACAGTATGGACGCATTTTCAAAGGAGAAACGAATGCGCAACACACGTAGGCCCCTCGCAGTCGTGGCGATCGCCGCGACGCTTGGGCTCATACTTGCAGGCTGCACAACGGAGCCAGACGCCGCAGAACGGGCCGAGCAGCCGGCTCCGACAGCCGCGGTTTCTGAGGCGAACGGCATTTCTGCTGACCCCGCCCAGAACACTTCTGACGCACTCATCAAGTCGGTCACCTCGGATGACTGGGCGGTGCCAGTGGAAATCATCGACTGTGAGGAGCCCGGTTGTGATGGTGAGCGCACGCAGAGCGTGTACACGCCGCTCTCGCCAGATGACATCACAGAAGACTGGGAGCTTTGCGCGGTTGTGCCGCACGTGAAGGATCCGTATTGGCTCGGCATCGATGCAAACCTGGTTCAGGAGGCTCAGCGTGCTCAGGTCGGGCTTCAGGTGTATGAGGCTGGTGGTTACACCGAAATTGGAACACAGCTCGATCAGCTTTCGAACTGCGTTGCGAACGGTGCAGACGCTGTCGTTGTGAGCGCGGTCTCGAATGAGGCGCTCAATGCCACTATCGATCAGATCGCGGCAAAGGGTATCCCGGTCATCGACGCGGTGAATGGCGTGACGTCTTCGAACGTCAATGGTCGAGCACTCTTCGACTACTGCACACTCGGTGGCAACCTCGGGCGTCATCTTGCAGAGAGCGGTGAAGAGGTAAAAGCCGTCTGGTTCCCTGGGCCCGCAGGTGTGGGGTCGCTTGAGCAACTGATGTCTTGCTTTGAGGCGCAGACCGAGGGAAGCAATGTCGAGGTGCTCGGTGTCTCCTACGGTGACACAGGCAAAGATGCCCAGCTCGCTCTCGTGGAGAACGCGCTCTCTGCTTACCCTGAGATGAACTACATCATTGGCAGCGCGACAACGGTTGATGCCGCGGTAGGGCCGCTCACTGAGCGTGGACTCTCCGGCCAGGTGCAAACCGCCTCGTACTATTTCACCCCAGAGGTATACTCGCTACTCGAATCTGGCGGCGCGACTTGCTCGAGTGCCGGCAACGACCTCATTCTCGGTAAGATCGCCGTCGATATGGCCCTCCGAGTACTTGAAGGTCAGCCGTTTAACGGTGGCAACCACATCGGTATGGCCGCAAATGTTGTGTGTGGATCGGCAGCCGGGGACGAGTTCAATAACCTTGACACGCTGGTAAAGGAATTGAACCTTCCGCCAGAGGGCTTCCAGCCGACGTTCTCAGTGAAAAACTAGGAGCATCCTCATGGCTACACGCGCTGATGATGTCCCGGTTGTGTCGGTGAAGAATGTTACGAAGAGTTTTCAGGCGGTGACTGCCCTTCGCGACGTGAGTATCGACTTCTACCCGGGCAAGGTGCACGTGCTGTTCGGAGAGAACGGTGCAGGGAAATCGACGCTTATTAACGTGCTCTCGGGCGTGCATCAGCCGACCGAGGGGAGCGTTGAGATCGAGGGCAAGGGGGCTGACATGGTCAGCCCCCAGCGGGCCCGCGAGCTCGGGATCTCGTCAGTGTTCCAAGAGCCCGCACTCGTCGGCACCCTTTCGGTAGCAGAGAACCTCACCCTGGGCCGAGAGCACAGACGCAGTGGCTTTCTCAATCGCGCACAGAATCGACGTGCCGCAGAACAGGCGCTCGCGCAAGCCGGGTCAGGCCTCTCGCTCGATTCTGCAGCACGGGACCTGAGTCGAGCTGACCAGCAGGTTGTTGAGATTGCTCGGGCACTGCAGGGATCCGCCAAGCTGCTCATCCTTGACGAACCGACGGCGTCGCTCACCGAGGATGAGACGAGCAGGTTGTTCGAAGTTGTGCGCAAGCTCAAGGCGGAGGGACTGGCGATCATCTATATCACTCACCGCATGGGGGAGATTCGCGAGATTGGCGACACCGTCTCTGTGATGCGGGACGGGGCGCTCATCGACACGATGGAGATTGAGGATGTGACCGATGAGGAACTCGTCACCCTCATGGTCGGGAGAAAGGTGGAGTCCCTGTTCCCTGATATTCCGCATGAACCGCGTGAAGGGGGACTCGAGTTGTGTCGCGTATCGACGTCGCAACTTATCGATGTCACGCTCACCGCGCGACGTGGAGAAGTCGTGGGTGTGACGGGTCTCGTTGGCTCAGGCAAGGGTGATGTGGGCCGTTCTGTGTTTGGGCTCGCCGAGGTGCTGGCAGGAAGCATCACAGTTGACGGTGAAGAAATCGGGGCCGGCTCACCAGAACAACGTATTCAACAAGAGATCATCTACTATCCGTCTGACCGGAAACGCGATGGTCTCATTCAGACCATGGCGGCATTTCAGAATGCCACGCTGTCGGCGCTTGATTCGTGGACAAAGTTCGGGTTTGTGAATCGGAAGGCTGAGCGCGTGGCCGCGGAGCAGGTGCTGCAGAAAATGCACCTGCGCCCGAATCACCCGGAAAGCCTTCCGGGCACGTTCTCTGGGGGCAACCAGCAGAAGATCGTGCTCGCGCGTGGCTTCACCAGAGAGTATGCGATCCACATATTTGACGAACCCACCGCTGGCGTGGACGTTGGCGCTCGAGCAGAAATCTACAACGCAATGCAAGCGCTCGCCGAATCAGGTGCCGCCGTGCTTGTCATCTCGTCTGACCTGCCGGAAGTGATCGGCCTGGTCCATCGCGCATACGTCATTGCTCAGGGGTATGTCGTCGGGGAATTTGCCGGCGAAGAACTGAGCCAGGACATCATGCTCCCCTACTTCTTCCAGGAAATGAAGGAACCCATCTCATGAGTAACCAGTTAGACGAGTTAGTGCGGGAGCCGCGGACCGGGGCCGTTCGTCGGCCAGAACCGGAGACCAGGGAGAGCGCACTCAGCAGATTCTTCCGGAGCCAGTTTGTGAATTACGGCATCCTCCCGATCCTGCTTGTTGTGCTTATCGTCGCGTTCGCGATCACCGAGCCGCGCTTCATTTCGGGTGAGAACCTCATCAATGTCGCCCGTCAGGTGAGCTTCCTCGGCATCATCGTGGTCGGGCAAATGTTCTACCTCATTACTGGGAACTACGATCTGTCGAATGGTGGAACCGTCGCACTGTCGTCAATCGTGTGCGCCACGATCATGGTGACGATGACGGGCAACGGTTCGGGCGCGTGGGGCGCGATGGGCGCAGGCGTCATTGTCGCGGTCCTCATCGGGCTTGTGGTCGGCATTATTAACGGGGTGCTGATTGGGTACTACAAGATCTCCTCGTTCATGGTGACGCTCGGGATGGGGTCTGCAGCAACCGGTGTTGCTCTACTTGTCGCGGGTGGCGTGCCCGTGACCGGCCTCCCCACAGAGTTCACGAAGTACTTTGGCACATCGTCTGTTGCGGGCGTTCCGTTCCCGACGATTATCTACATCGTCGTGATTGCTTTTGCCTACGTGCTCCTCAATTGGACCAGGCGTGGCCGTCAGGCCTACGCTGCTGGTGGAAATGCGAGTGCAGCGTTTCAATCCGGGGTGAACGTGGGGCGCACGATCCTCACGATGATGGTGCTTGGTAGCGTGCTCGCTGGCCTCGTCGGGGTGATGCTGACGGCTCGTGTGTCTACTGGCGAAGCGAACATTGGCATCCAGTATCCCCTTGAATCGATCATCGCCGCGGTTATTGGTGGGATTGCGCTTGCTGGTGGTGAGGGTCGCGTCTCGGGTGCGGTGATGGGTGCACTGTTTATTGTGTTGCTGAGTAACGGGATGGATCTGATCCGGGTGCAGAGTTATATTCAGGACATCCTGCTTGGTGCGCTGCTCGTGATCGCGCTGCTCGTCGACCGCCTCCGAGTGCGGTTCCGTATCTCGAAGAAGGTCGTCGCCGCGAGGTAGCAAGTTCGATCCGTGCTCAGACAGGAGATCCACACTCTCGCAGGAGGAAAGTCACCGAGGCTTCCTGTTTGAGTGTGGATCTCCTGTTCGATTGCAGCGCGTGCAGCAGTGAGCCGGGCCTAGACGATCTGACGGCCCTCGCGCTTCGCCTTGCGCAACTCTTTAATAAAGGCACGCACGATGACGAAGAGCGTGCCCGTCACAATCACGGGCCACATGAGCACGTACGCGGTGAGTAATACTGTGTTGAGTTCCATAGCCTCCTACTTCCTGATGCTCGACATGTCGATTTCCGCACTTTTTGGGGGAGTCCCGGTGAAGTCCTCCTCGGGGTCGAAGTCGCCAGTGCGCAGCTTGATGAGTGCGAAGTCGAACCGCTCCTTCTTTGACGCGAAGGTGAGCACGACGCACAGCACGGTGCTCACAGCGTAGGCAACGAGGGATCCGGAGAGCACCGCGTACTGGTGCAAGAACCCGATCGCAAACGGCGCAGCCAAGAGGGTGGATCCGATCCCGATGATCAGCGCAGGTCTCAGACCAAAGAACCCGAAGGCCATGAGTCCGAGCACCACGCCAATGCCGAGTGTTGAGAGCACGTCGAAGCCGATCGCTGTGCCCCCAACCATGTCGATCCACTCGAAGCGCACCGGTATGAACACGGCGAGCGCAGCAATTACCGAGACGCTGAACGCGACGTTGGTGACCCGGTTCCAGTAGAAACTCGCGATCACCGGGAAGACGAGCGCACCCCAGAGCGCGCCCACGAACACGAGCAGGTCGAGGATATTGAGCTGGGAGCCAGCGAAATACATTCCGGCGGTCATCGCGACGATCATCGTGATGCGCCCGATGAGCACCATGGTGCGCGGGTTCGCGTTACGCTTTCCGGCTACGTTCTGTCCGTAGATGTCGGCCATCACGATGGATGACAGCGCGGTCAGGTCTGCGTCTGCGGTCGACGAGAGCGACCCGATGATCATGACGAAGAACAGAGCGACGAGCGCAGGGGTGAGATATGTCGCGGCCATCTGCGGAATGAGGTTGTTCGTGTCGCCGCCCATGGGGTCGATGCCGGCGTAGAGCGCGATGACGCCGAGCATGCCAATGCCGATGATTGTCGCGCCATACCCGAACGTTGCGGTGATGAACGTCTTCTTGATGAGGTCTTCACGCACTGCGAAGAGTCGCTGGGCGATGGTCTGGTTGCCGATCGCGTAGGCGAGCACCGCCGCAATGTAGGGGGCGCCCTGATTGAAGAACGCGTCAGACGAGAAGAAGCTGCTTTGCTGAGGAGTGAGGTTCTGTGCGCCCGTCTCGAAGAGCGAGGGGCCGCCGGCCGCGAAGAAGACGACCGGAATGATGATCACGACGGCGCCGAGCATGAAGAGTACCTGCATGAAATCGGTGAGTACCGACGCGCGGAAGCCGGCCCACAGCGTGTAGAGCAACACGCCCGCGCCGATAGCGATGACGCCTTGACCGAACGTGAAGGGCGAGAGCAGGCTTATGAGTGCGCCACCCGCGATGAGGTTGGACGTGAGGCTGATGAGACTGCCGAGCACATTGGAGCCCGCGAGCAGCAGCTGGCTTGAGCGGCCGTGACGCGCAAACATGACTTCTGCGATCGTGTGCGCTCGAGGGGCTACCTTACGAATTCTGCGCCCAAACGGGTAAATGAGCAGAATCATGAGCGCGCCCCAGAGACCGTAATGGATCGGGCCTGACAGACCGTACGTGTAGCCAGAAGTGGCGGAGGCGTACATGGACGCGGCCCAGATCCACGTCGCTGTCATTGAGGCCGCTGAAATGCCGAAACCGAGCTTGCCGCCGCCGGTCATGTACCCGTCGGCATTCTCGCGCTTCTTGCTGATGCGCAGCGAGATGATGAGACTCGCGCCGAAGAACGCGAGAAATAGGCCGAGTACCACTGGGCCCGAGAGTTGATGGAGTGATTCCACGTGGGGGTCCTTTCACATTGCTGATCGGCGAGTGCCGAGGTGCTGAATGGAAGGAACCTCGCTAAGTGGGATTGAGTTGCTCGCTCACCAGTGAGAGAGAAGGATGAATGATGGACACACGATTGGCCACACGGGCCAGCACACGAGTTTGCGCGGATGAGATAGGGCTACTCCTTCAATTGGAAAGTGGGCACGCCAGGTCACAGCACATGCGACTCAGCACGAAGACGTTCAGGTAGTGCAGCGAACAGATCGACAGGCTCGATCGGTCGCGTGCGATTCACCTCACCTATCAAGTAGTACCTTAGATCTCGCTGAATATCCATCTCGCCTGCGCTGGGCAATGACGGGTGTGGATCGATTCACATGGCTACGTATTTGCGAAACTTGCGCAGCGCTGCCTACCAGCAGTGTCAAAAAGTTGTGGACATCGTGGGTGAGCTCTGGTAGTTTTGTGCGGCTGACTTTGCTAAAAGTCGCGCCTGATCCTCTTGGAGGGAACTTCGTGGCACTCATCTCCTTGGCCTTGCGCCATGCGAAAACTTACTGGGTTTTTATTGTTTTCGTACTCGTTCTCCAGCTGCTCTCGACGATGGCACTGCTGTGGCTTCCGAGCCTGAACGCTCAGATTATTGACCGCGGTATTGCGCTTGGCGATACCGAATTCATTTGGCGAACTGGCGGCATCATGCTGCTCGCCTCGTTCGGCCAACTCGCGGTCGCCGTTGCAGCCGTCTACTTCGGTGCGCGTACGGCGATGGGTTTCGGCCGCGACCTGCGTCGCGAGGTGTATCGCAAGGTCGACTCGCTTTCTACTCTTGAGGCGACGAAGTTCGGCGCTGGCACGCTCATCACGCGCGGCACGAACGACGTGCAACAGATTCAGATGCTCGTGCTCATGACCCTGAACTTCATGGTCTCTGCACCGATCATGATGATGGGCGGCATCATCATGGCGCTTCGCGAAGACGCCGGGCTCTCGTGGCTCGTGTGGGTCTCGGTCTCCGTGCTCGCGGTGATCGTCGGGTTCCTGGTGTGGGCACTGCTGCCGCTCTTCCGAGTCATGCAGGACAAGGTCGACGCGATCAACAACGTGCTGCGTGAGCAGATCATGGGTATTCGCGTCGTGCGCGCATTCGTGCGCGAACCCTTTGAAACCGAACGCTACGGCGTCGCGAACCGCGAGATCACCGATGTATCGGTGAAGGTTGGCAACATCTTTGTGCTCATGTTCCCCGTGATCATGATGGTGCTGCACCTCGCAACCGCGGCAGTGTTGTGGTTCGGCGGGTACCGAGTTGCGGATGGTGACATTCAGGTCGGATCGCTCACGGCATTCCTGCAGTACCTCATGCAGATTCTCATGGCCGTCATGATGGGCGTCTTCATGACCATGATGATCCCGCGTGCGGTGGTGTGCGCCGAGCGCATTCGTGAACTGCTCGAGACGAAGTCGACGCTCTCGTTTCCTGCGGCGGCGACCCACGAGACTCCGAGTGCCGGTCGCGTGGTGTTCGAGAACGTCACCTTCGGTTTTCCCGGTGCGGAAGCGCCGGTGGTCAAGAATGTGAGTTTCGCAGCCGAGCCGGGTAAGACGACCGCAATTATCGGATCCACCGGTGCCGGAAAGACGGTGCTGCTCAATCTGGCGCTCAGGCTCTACGATCCACAACAGGGGTCGATTACTGTCGATGGGGCACCGGTGTCTGCACTTACCCGCGATCAGCTCGCAGACACCCTCAGCCTGGTGCCGCAGCGGCCGTACATGTTCTCTGGGACTATCGGATCGAACCTGCGCTTCGGACGCACGGAAGCGACCGATGAGGAGCTCTGGGAGGCACTGCGGGTCGCTCAGGGTGAAGACTTCGTGCGTGAGCGCGAGCTTGGCCTCGACGACCCTATCTCCCAGGGCGGCACGAGCGTCTCAGGCGGTCAGCGTCAGCGCCTCTCGATCGCCAGAGCACTCGTCTCTAGACCCAAGGTGTATCTGTTCGACGACTCGTTCTCGGCGCTCGACGTCGCCACCGATGCGAGGCTTCGCGCCGCGCTTCCGTCGGCGACTCAGGGTGCGACGACCATCATCGTGGCGCAGCGTGTGTCGACGATTACCGATGCGGATCAGATCCTCGTTGTCGAGAGTGGCGAGATCGTCGGCCGCGGTACGCACGACGAGCTTCTCGAATCCAATGATGTGTATCAGGAGATCGTGAGATCTCAGCTCGAAGAAGCGGAGGCAGGCGATGACCAAGAACGCATCGCGTTCGACTCGTCGGCTGGTGCCGCTACAGCGGCAGCCTACGGAGCGAAGCGAGAGGTTGAGTAATGGCCAAGAACGCTAAAAACACAGAACCAGAAGTCGTCGAAGAAGAGGACTGGGAGAACTTCGAGCCCGGAAACGGCGGCGATATGTTCGGCGAGGGAGCCCCGCCGAAGAAGGCCAAGCATTTCTGGCCCTCTGCGAAGCGACTCGTAGGCCTCTTGGCCCCCGAGAAGGGTAAATTCTCTTTCGTCGTGGTGCTCGTCGTAGCCTCCGTGGTGCTTACGGTCATCGCGCCGCGGGTGCTCGGGCAGGCTATGGACGTGATCTTCAACGGTGTACTCGGCATGCAGTTGCCCGCGGGCGTTCCGGTCGACGTGATTATCGAGGGGCTCCGGGCAGACGGTCAGACACAGTTCGCCGACATGCTGCAGGGTGCGAACGTTGTTCCGGGTGAGGGCATCGACTTCGGGCTGCTCGGTTCGTTGATTCTCGTTGTTCTCGGGTTGTACCTCGTTGCTTCGCTTCTCATGTGGTTGCAGGGGTACATTCTCAACCGTCTGGTGATGCGCGTGGTCTACAAGCTTCGCGCAGACATTGAAGAGAAGCTCAACCGGCTGCCGCTGTCGTACTTCGACAGCCGGCAGCGCGGTGACACACTCTCGCGAGTGACGAACGACGTCGACAACATTCAGCAGGCGTTGCAGCAGGCTTTCTCGCAGCTTGTGCAGTCGCTGCTCACGGTCATCGGTATCACAGCGATGATGTTTGTGGTCTCGTGGCAGCTCGCGCTCATTGCGCTCATCGCGCTGCCGCTCTCGGGCGTGATCGCAGGAGTGGTGGGCGTGCGCGCCCAGAAGCTCTTCGCAGCGCAGTGGAAGCACACGGGTGACCTGAACGGTCACATCGAGGAGTCGTTCACGGGTCACGAGCTCGTGCGCATCTTCAACCGTGACGCTGAGATGACCGAGGAGTTCGACCGCCGCAACGAGGGTCTCTTCGAAGCTTCGTTCAAGGCGCAAGCCCTCTCGGGCGCGATCATGCCGTCGATGAATTTCGTGCAGTCGCTCACCTACGTGCTCATCGCTGTGGTCGGTGCGCTGCGCGTCACGAGCGGCAACATGACGCTCGGTGATGTGACCGCGTTCATTCAGTACTCGCGTGAGTTCGCGCAGCCCGTGGGTCAGATGGCCGGCATGGCGAACATGCTGCAGTCGGGCGTGGCCTCGGCCGAGCGCACCTTCGAACTGCTCGACGCAGACGAGCAGGATCCAGAGTCGGAGAGCGCGAAGCTGCCAGAGCGCACCGACGGCCATGTCGCCTTTGAGGATGTGTCGTTCAGCTACGATCCACACACCCAGCTGATTGAGGAGTTGTCGCTTGAGGCCCGCCCCGGCCACACGATCGCGATCGTCGGCCCGACAGGTGCCGGCAAGACGACCCTCGTGAACCTCATCATGCGGTTCTACGAACTGAACAGCGGTCGAATCCTCCTCGACGGCGTCGACATCACCGCGCTTACGCGCTCCGACCTGCGCTCGCACGTCGGCATGGTGCTGCAAGACGCGTGGCTGTTCAGCGGCACGATTCGCGAGAACAT